>DASXDE010000130.1:0-5524 GCA_036490825.1 Gaiellaceae bacterium | reverse complement strand
TACCAGCTCATCAGGCGAGCGCGCTGCTGCCGCGCCTCCAGGGTCTCGAGGCCCTCGAGGAGCTCGAGAGCCTCGCCGAGCCGCACGAGCGCCTGCGCGTAGGCCGTGAGCCGGTGGAAGGAGATGGCCTCCTTCTGCATCAGTCGCGCCTCTTCGACAGGGCCGCCGTCGAATGCCTTGCCCGCTTCGCGGAATGCCTCGCCCGCGCGCTCGTACTCGCCGAGGCGCATCCGTGCGTCGCCGAGCCCTTCCCACACCTCGGCGAGATCCATCGGGGTGACCGAGGCGCCGAAGCTGGACGCTTCCAGCGCGCGCTCGTAGAACTGCGCCGCCTCGACGTTGGCGAACTTCTCCCACGCGCGGCGCCCGGCCACGACCGAGTAGAGCCACGTGCCGTCCCACTGCTCGCCGCGGTAATGGTGGAGCGAGAGAAGCTCGGCGTTCTCGGTGACCGAGGCCTGCCGCTCTTCGATCACCTCCGCCACCCGCGCATGCAGCTCGCGGCGGCGGCGGTAGGACAGCCCTTCGTACGCGGCGTCCCTGATCAGCGCGTGCCGGAACCGGAAGCCGCCGGGGACGTGTGGGTCGCGCTCGACGAACTCGGTCAGGCGATCCCACGCCTCCGACGACGCCGAGGCGTCTTCCTCGCCCTCGAGCACCTGGGCGATCACCGCGCCGGAAAATGCCATGCCCAGAACAGATGCCCAGCGGAGGAGTACGCGGTCGGCGGGGGCGAGACGGTCGATCTTCGTCGCGACGAGCGCCTCCACCGTGTCCGGCAGCGCCTCGTCGCCTTCGCGGTCATCCGGCGACGCGAGCTCCTGCAGGAACAGCGGGTTGCCGGCGGCGCGCGCCGCGATGCTCTCGAGCTCCTCCGGAGTGAGGCGCTGCGCGCCGGCGGCGGCCTGCGCGAGGATCTTCGCGTCGGCCTCGGGGAGCGCTTCGAGGCGCAAGGTCATCGCGGGGAGGGGCGGCGTGCCTTCGGCCGCCGCGAAGCCGCCCTCGACGGGCCGCCGGGTCGTGCACGCAAGCCACGGCTTGGTCTGCAGCTGGCTGCCGAGGAACCGGAGGAAGTCCGACGAGGCGTCGTCCATCCAGTGGACGTCTTCGAAGAGCATGAGGGTCGGCGCGTCGAGCACGTTCCCGAGCACACGGCCCAGGACGCCGTGGAGCCGGGCGCGCCAGAAGGCGGGATCGAGCGCATCGACCTCGGGTGTCGACGAGACCGAGACGTCGAGGGGCGCAGCGAAGAGCGGTGCCCAGGGGACCAGGTCGTCGTCGATGCGCGCGAGCCGCTCCGCGAGCGCCGTTCGGTTGTGCTCGGGATCGCCGTTGAGCTCGACGTCGAGCAGCGATCGGATGACCGGCCGGAACGCGTGGTACGGCGTCGACGCCTCGTACTGGTCGCAGCGTGTCTGGACCTTGCCCATGTCCGAGCACTTGGCCTCGAGCTCCTCGGCAAGTCGCGACTTGCCGATGCCCGGCTCCCCGATCAGCTCGACGAGCGTGCCGAAGCCCATGCGCACCGGCGCCACGGCGGCGTCGAGCACCGCGCGCTCCCGCTCGCGGTCGACGAACGGCAGCGACGTCCCCGTGGCCGGGGCAGCCTCGTCCGGCGCCGCCTGGGCGAGCGTTCCGAGGATGAACGCCTGGACCGGCTCGCTCTTGCCCTTGACCATGAACGGCTCGAGCTCGTCGGCTGCAAAGCTCCCGCCGCCGCGGGAGAACGCCTCGGCGGAGACGTAGATCTCGTCCTCACCCGCGCGCGCCATCAGGCGTGCGGCCAGGGCCGCCGTGTCCCCGAGGACCGTGTAGGTGCGTCGGAAGGTCGCGCCGACCTGCCCGGTGAAGAACCGCCCGCGGTTCGCCCCGATGTGGACCGGCAGGGGCAGCCCGCCGTCGACCACCGACCGGAGGGTGCGCAGCAGCCGCTCCTCGTCGTCGCCGAAGGTTCGCGGAGCGCCCGAGACGAGAATGATCCGGCCGCCGTCCTTGTCGACGTCGCTCTCGAGGAACGTGACGCCGTGATCTGCAGCCGCCGCCTGGATCTCACGCACGAGCGCATCGAGCGCATCCCCTGCGGCCTCTGGGCCTTCGGTCTCGATGATCTCGTCGACACCGGAGAAGCGGACGAACGCGATCGCGCCGTTCCTGTGCTCGCCTTCGAACGGCCCGACCTCGAGCAACTGCGATCGGAGCGGCGTCGGGATCGCCAGCGTGACCGGGATGCCGTCGACGTCGGGAGTCGGGATGAACTCACCCTCGCCCGGCGGCTCGCCGACCAGCAGCCGCCCGTCGCCCTTTACGTCGCCGAGGACGTCCTCCGGGAGGAGCACGGCGGTCTCCGCGCTCACGACGATCTCGCCCGCCTCGGACGTGGCTTCCATCTCGACGGTGCGGGTCGCCGCGGGGCCGCTCACGAGCAGCTCGCGATGCTCGTCGCCGACGAGGAAGAAGTGGAAGAGGCCGCTGTGGAGGCCCGCGTGCATCCGCAGCTGCACGGCGCCGGCAGAGGTGCGGGGGCGCCCGATCTTGCGGAGCACGCGCCGCATGCCGAAGCACGCCCGGGCGGCGCGAGACGCATGCTCCGGCCCGTCGTAGAGCAGGAGCAATGCGTCGCCGCCGAACTTCAGGAGGCCTCCGCCCTCGGCGTACGCCACGTCGAGCAGGGCGGCGAACGTCGCGTTCATCACGTCGTTCACTTCCTCCGCGCCTGCCTTGCCGAGGTTCGACAGCTGCTCCGACATCGCCGTGAACCCGGAGATGTCCACGAACGCGACCGTCGAGTCGAGCTCGTACGCCAGGCGGTCGGGCTCGTCGCGGAGCCACTCGAGCGTCAGCCGTGGGACGAACGGGACAAGCTCGGCGAGCTTGTCTCTAGGCACCGCATCCACCCGCGTCATTCTGCGGGATGGACCGGTCTCTTAGAAGGCCGTCTCGCTCACGCGGCGTGACGGAACGGCCGCGACGCCGACCGGACGAGCTCCTTCGGCTCGGGAACGGGTCGGAGAAGATGCACCCGCGGCCGCCGCGGAGGCGGCGGGGTCTTCAATTCGATGAAGCGCCAGGTCATGATCGTCACGGAAGATTTCGGGCCGTTCGGGGGTCCAGTGGAGCGACGGATGCGATCAAGGAGGGCGACATGGCGGTCGAAGACGAGCAAGGCACCGAGCAGCCGCTCGAGGTCGACGAGGCCGACGTGGAGCTGCGTGCGACACCCGACGTGGTCGACGACGATGACGTCGAGGCTCACGTCTGGCGCGCGCAGTCGTAGCTACCTGCGCCGACCAATTCGACCCTGAGCGTTCTCCACTCGTTCACCGCGTTGAACGTAGGGTTTGTGCCGTGGACCGTTCCCGCCTCGAAGCGTTCCCAATCCTCTCGGGGCTCGGCACAGACGACCTCGACGCGATCGCGTCCGTTGCGTCGGAAATCGAGGTCGAGGCGGGACGTGCGCTCACCTCCGAGGGAGATTTCGGCCACGCGCTCTTCGCCATCGAGCAGGGCTCGGCCGAGGTGTCCAGAGACGGAGAGGTGATTCGGGCTCTCGGCCCCGGGGACATCTTCGGAGAGGTCGCAGTGCTTGCCTCAGGCCGCAGGACGGCGGACGTCGTCTCGACGACGCCGATGTCGTTGATCGCGATCTTCAAGCGGGACGTGTGGGCGCTCGAGCGCCGTTCGCCCGAGGCGGCCGAGCGGCTGCGAGGGCTCGTCGCCGAGCGGCTGGCTGCTCAGACCTCGTAGGAGGATTGTTCGGCAGCGAGGTCGACGGTGCGGCCCGTCTGCTCCTCGAGCGTCGACTTCATCGATTCGAGGAAGTCGTCGGAATGCGCCGGATCGTGGTGGAACATCACGGCGCGCTCCGGGTTCGTAGCATCGAGGTAGGCGGCGACGTCGTCGATGCTCGAATGCCCCCACCCGACGCGGCTTCCGTACTCGTCCGGGGTGTACTGCGCGTCGTGGAAGAGAAGGTCGACGCCAGCGGCGAGCGCTGCACCGGAGTCCGGAACGAGCCCGAGCTCGTTGTCCGGGATGTACGTGAACGTCCGGCCCTCCTCCTCGAGGCGGTAGCCGAGCGTCGTTCCCGGGTGCGTGACCCGTCCGGAGGTGATCGTGACCCCGTCGAGCTGCCACGTCTCCTCTCCGAGCTCGACGAACTCGATGTTCGACGGCAGCTCCGCGAAGCGGCGCGGGAAGAACGGCGGCGAGAGGTATCCCGCGATCCATTCGGCGAGCGACGTTCCTTCCTGCGGGGGGCCCCAGATCGTGATCGGCAGGTCACGCGCGAAGATCGGCCCGAAGAAGCCGAGCCCCTCGACATGGTCGAGGTGCAGGTGTGTGAGCAGGAGGTCGATGCGGTCGGGCAGCTCGCGAAGCGACAGGCCGAGGGGGCGGATCCCGGTTCCTGCGTCGAGCACGATGAGTCGACCCCCTGCGGTGCGCACCTCCACGGAAGAGGTGTTCCCGCCGTACCGCACCGTTCGTTCGCCGGGTGTCGCGAGCGACCCCCGGCACCCCCAGATGGTCGCCCGCACGAGTCTGGTTAGTGGTGCTCGAGCTCTCTGGTGCGCTTGGCCATCGCCTCGAGGAGCGGCCAGGCGATCTCGCCGTGCAGCTCGATGAGCGGTTTGAACTGCCACTTCGTGAGGCCGTGCGCGACGCCGTCGCTCGTGGCGGTGATGGTCGCCGTCCGGGTGCCGCCGTCGATGAGCGCGATCTCGCCGTAGTAGTCGCCGGGTCCGAGCGTGCGACGGTCTTCGCCGTCCACCGTGACCTTCGCGCTTCCCGACTCGATCACGAAGAAGCCGGCGCCGCCCGATCCTTCGGCGGTCAGCTCCTGGCCCTCGCTGAACCGGCGCTCGGTGAACTCGGCGGACAGGTTCTTGAGGTATTTCCCGTCGAGGCCCTGGAACAGGGGGACCCGCTTGAGGAGTTCGATGGGTGCAGACATGCGCGGGAGCTTACCGCCTCATGCGCTGAACGCCATGCCGCGCGAGGCGACGAGCGCGTCGGCCGAGCTGCGGCTGCGGCTGTGTCCGGTCACGGCGTCGACGAAATGCGCACCGTCGAGCGACCAGAACGTCGAGTTTGCGACGACTCGGACGGTCGCCGTCCTCGGGACGTCGCGCAGCAGCGCTACCTCACCGACGAACGCCGGAGCGTTCTCGGCCTTTGGACCGCTTGGCAGGTCGATCTCGATCGTGCCCTCACTGAGGATGTAGAGGCGGTCGCCCGCGTCGCCCGCGCTGAACAGGGTCGCCCCCGCGGGGAGCTCGACGCGCTCGAGAGCGGCGGCCAACGCCTCCTTCTTCTGGAGCGGCAGCACGTCCAGGAACGGCACGGTGCCGATCGCCGCCAGTTGCTCCTCCGGCACGACAGCGCCGGCATCGATGGACGAGAGCGCACGGCGCATCACGACCGAGAGGACCGGCAGGATCGCCCCCGCGACGGCCAACGTCCAGCGGGCTCCGACCACGTGCAGGAGCAGCGGCGTCAGCACCGAGCCGACCCCGAGCCCACCGAC
>DASXDE010000129.1:0-6396 GCA_036490825.1 Gaiellaceae bacterium | reverse complement strand
GGCGCCGGCGGCGGCAAGTCGCTCATGTTCAACGGGCACCTCGACACGTCGTACTCGGGGCGCGAGCCGTGGCTGCGCAACGTGCCGGGCTTCCAGCCGCAGGCGTTCGAGCGCGACGGCCGGCTGTACGGGCTCGGGATCTCGAACATGAAGGGCGCCGTCGCCTGCTACGTCGAGGCGGTGCGGGCGCTGCAGGACGCGGGGGTGCGGCTGCGCGGAGACGTGCTCATCGCAGCCGTCTGCGGCGAGATCGAGAAGACGCAGCAGGGCGAGGCGCAGGGCGCCGAGTACCGCGGCTACGCCGCGGGCACCCGCGACCTCGTGACCCACGGAGGCGTCGCGGACATGTGCCTGCTCGGGGAGCCGACCGAGGGCAAGGTGGTGCTCGGCCACTTCGGCGCGCTCTGGCTCCGCATCCGCGTCCACGGCGACTTCATCCACACGGCGTTCAGCGAGGGACGGCGCGACCGCAACTCGATCCTGCGCGCCCAGGAGGTGCTCGCCGCCGTGCTCGAGTGGATCCCGGCCTGGGAGGACGACCCGGCGAACGCCTACCGCGGCGCGAAGGCGATCGTCAACGTGGGCGCGGTCGCGGGCGGCTTCGGCTGGCGCGCCTCCCGCACGCCGCATCACACCGACCTCTTCCTCGACGTCCGCGTGCCGCCCACCAAGGAGATGGCGATCGCGCGGCGCGAGGTGCTCGAGATGGTTCGCGGGCTCGGCGAGCGGTTCCCGGACTACGGCGTGGAGGGCGAGGTGTACGTGACTGCGCCCGGCGCGGAGATCGAGGAGAGCCACGAGCTGGTCGCCGCGATCGACGCCGCGCACGCCGAGGTCTGGGGCGAGCCGCCGGGCCGCGACGTGACGCGCTGGTTCAGTGACGCGTCGGCGCTGACGCGCTACGGCGTGCCCACCGTCAACTACGGCGCCTCGACGGGCCTGATGGACGTCGAGCTCGGCGAGAACCTCGAGATCGACGCGCTCGTCAAGACCGCGGAGGTCTACGCCCGCGTTGCTATGGCGGTCTGTGGAGCGGCGTGAAGCTCGTCACGTACGACGACGGGAAGGTCGGCTACGTCGATGGCGAGGAGATCGTCGGGCTCGATGTCCCCTCGATGCGGGACTGGTTCGAGCGTGGCGGCGCGGGTGAGACCGGCGAGCGGACGCCGCTCGCCGAGGCGAGGCTGCGCGCGCCGATCGTGCCCAAGAAGTTCTTCCACACGGCCGGCAATTTCCGGGAACACGAGGAGGAGTCGAAGAACGTCGAGTGGTCGCATCGGATCGCACCGTGGATCAACTTCTTCCAAAACGTCGACGCGATCGTCGGCCCCGACGAGCCGGTGATCTATCCCGAGCACCTCACGGAGGAGCTCGACTACGAGCTCGAGCTCGCCGTCGTCCTCGGGAAGGCGGGGAAATGGTTCTCGCCGGAGGAGGCCGCGGACTACATCGGCGGCTACGTGATCTTCAACGACATCACGGCGCGCGACATCCAGCGCGGCGAGATGCGCTCGGGCGTGTTCAGCTTCTGCAAGGCGATCGACACCTTCTGCCCGCTCGGGCCCTGGATCGTGACGCCGGACGAGATCCCGGACCCGCACGACCTCGCGATGGCGTTGCGCGTCAACGGCGAGCCGCGGCAGGAGTCGCACTCGAGCAGGATGAGCGTGACGATCCCGGAGATCCTCAGCAACTTCTCCGCGCTCGGCTACAGCGCAGGAGACGTGCTCTCGACCGGCACGGTCGCGGGCGTGGCCGGCTTCAAGTCGGAGGAGGAGCGGAGGCGTCTCTACCTCCGGCCTGGGGACGTGATCGAGGCGGAGATCGAGCGGATCGGCGTGCTCCGCAATCCGGTCGTCTCGTGGCAGGAGGGCCACGGCGAGCCGGCGCCGCCGCGCATCCGCCCCTGGGGCGAGGACGCGTGAGCTGGGAGCGCGACGACGCGAAGCTCGACCGCGTCCGCGCGCTGATGGCCGAGGAGGAGCTCGACGCCCTCGTCGTGCGCGCGCCCGACAACGTCCTCTACCTGACGAACTTCTGGGGGATGAAGGGCTACGACGCCTGCGTCTTCCCGCGGGAGGGCGAACCCGCGCTGATCACGATCGAGGCGTCGGAGCAGGACGCCGCGCGCACCGCCTGGACCGAGGACGTGCGCCTGATCCGCGGCTACGACCCCGAGGATCCGAGGCCGCCCCTCTCTCGGACGCTCGACGCCGCCGTCGCCGTCGCGCGCGAGTACGAGCGCGTAGCGCTCGAGCTCTCGCTCGGCACGCAGGCCTCGGACCGGATGGTCGGCGAGCCGACCACGTTCACGGCCGCATGGTTCGACGCTTTCCCGGAGGCGGCCGACGCGACGCCGCTCCTCGTCCGCGCCCGCTCGCGCAAGACGGAGCAGGAGGTCGAGCGACTGCGGCTCACGAACGAGATCGCGGCGGCGGCGATGGAGCACGTCCGCGGCGAGCTCCGCGTCGGCATGAAGGAGTCGGAGGCCGCGGCGGTCTGGCAGGGCTTCGTCCACGGCCAGGGGACCGGCTGGCGCGGCCAGGTCGAGCTCGCGCTCCCGTTCTCTCTCGTGTGGGCGGGGCGCGGGATCAAGACATTCACCGCAACCGGCGAGCTGCCGGTGGTCGAGGGCGAGCCCGTGCTGTTCGAGATCTGGGTCTGCGCCGACGGGTATTGGGCCGACCACACGAAGAATCTCGTGCTCGGCGAACTCGACCCCGAATACGCACGTCTCGAAGAGGCGCTTGTCCATGTCTATACATGGGCGTTGTCCATGGCCAGCCATGGCCAGCCCATGTCGGAACTGGATCGCAAGGTTCGCGAAATGCTCGCGGAGGCCGGTTACCCGGGCCAGCCGACGCACCCCGTCTGCCACGGCGTAGGCGCCCGGGCGCACGAGCCGCCCTATCCCCATCAGGCTGGCGGCGGCGAGTTCGAGGAGGGAATGGTGCTCGCGATCGAGCCGGGCGCCTACTGGCCCGGCGGCGGCGGGCTGCGCGTCGAGGACAACTTCCTCGTCACCGCGGACGGCGTCGAGAAGCTCTCCTCGTTCCCGGACGGAGTGGTGCAGTGTCCGACCTGATCTGGACCGGCTCGCTCAACGACCGCTACGCGATCCGGGGCCGCGTCGGCCTGTATGACACGACGCTGCGCGACGGCGAGCAGACGGTCGGGGTCGTGCTGTCGCCGGAGGAGAAGCTCGAGATCGCTCGGCTCCTCGACGGGCTCGGGATCGAGCGGATCGAGGCGGGCTTCCCGCGCGTTTCCGAGGACGACCGGCGCGCCGTCGAGCTGATCGCCGGAGCCGGGCTGACCGCGGAGGTCTGGGGCTTCTCACGAGCGGTGCCGGCCGACCTCGAGCTCCTCGTCGAGCTCGGCGTCGAGGCCTCCGTCATCGAGTCGCCGATCTCCGATCTGAAGCTCGACGCCATCGGCGTCTCCCGCGCCAAGATGCTCGAGCGGATCGCGAGCGCGATGCGGTTCGCCGACGAGCACGGGATCCGGGCCGCCTTCTTCGGCGTCGATTCGACGCGCGCCGAGCCCGACTTCTACCGGCAGGTGTACGAGACGGCCGTCGAAGCGGGCGCGAAGGAGGTGGCCGTCGTCGACACGTTGGGCATCGCCTCCCCCGAGGCGGTCGCGGACCTCGTCGGCGCCACGCTCCAGTACGTCGACGGGGTGCCCGTGCACTTCCACGGCCACAACGACTTCGGCGTCGCCACGGCGTCGACGGTGGCGGCGGTACGCGCTGGCGCGACCTGGATCCACGGCACGATCAACGGGATGGGGGAGCGGGCAGGCAACGCCGACCTCGGCGAGATCGCCATCGCGCTCCGCGCGCTCTACGGCGTCGAGACCGGGTTGCGCCTGGAGCGCATCCGCGAGGTCGCCGCGCGCGTGCAGGAGCTCTCGGGCTACGGACTCGCGCCGTGGAAGCCGCTGACCGGCGAGACGCTGTTCCGCCGCGAATCGGGCGCGGTCGCTTCGCAGTTCCACGACCCGCCGTCGATCGAGCCGTACTCGTCCGAGCTCGTGGGCGCCGAGCGCGCGATCGTGCTCGGCAAGAAGAGCGGGCTCGACTCGATCCGGATCAAGGTCGAGGAGCTCGGCCTCGACGTGCCCGAGGAGCGGTGGCCGGACCTGCTCAAGCGGGTGAAGGAGCTGGGGACGCGCAAGCGGGGCCTCGTCACCGACGACGAGCTCCGGGAGCTCGCGAATGGCTGAAGGCGACGGCTTCGACGCCGTCGTCGTCGGGAGCGGTGTCAACTCGCTCGCCTGCGCGGCGCTGCTCGCGCGGGCGGGCTGGCGCGTCTGCGTGCTCGAGCGGAACGACTGGTTCGGGGGCGCGATCAAGACCGAGGAGCTGACCGAGCCCGGGTTCCTCCACGACACGTTCAGTGCCTGGCATCCGCTCTGGGTCGGCGGCGCCGCGCACGCCGAGCTCGGCGACGAGCTTGCCGCGCGCGGGCTCGAGTACGTCAACACCGAGCTGCCGACGGCGACCGCCTTCCCGGACGGCGGCGCCGCCTTCCTCCTGCGGACGGCGGAGGGGAACGCAGAGGAGCTCGGGCCGGAATGGCCGGACGTGCTCCAGCGATTCCTCCCCAACGCCGATCTCGCGTTCGGCGTCCTCGGCACGGAGCTCTGGTCCTCCGCGGGGCTCGCGCTTGCCGCGAAGACTGCGCGACGGCTCGGCCGAGCGGGCGCGCTCGCCTTCCTCGGCGAGGTGCTCCAGTCGAGCCGTGACTGGCTCGAGACGACGTTCGCCTCCGAGCGCGCGCACGGCGTGCTCGCGCCGTGGGTGCTCCACACCGGCCTCGGCCCCGACCAGGCGACGTCCGGCTTCATGACGCAGGTGATCGCGGTCGCGGTGCAGGAAGGCGGGATGCCGGTGCCGCGCGGCGGAGGCGCGCGCCTCGCGGACGCGCTCGTGCAGCTGGTCCGCGATCACGGCGGCGTCTGCGAGACCGACCGCGACGTCGAGCGTGTGCTCGTCCGCTCCGGCCGCGCCGTCGGCGTGCGGCTCACGGACGGCGAGACGATCGAGGCGGAGCAGGCGGTCGTCGCGAGCGTGACCCCGACGCAGCTCCACGAGCGGCTGCTCGCCGACGCCGACGTGCCGGCGCCGGTGGCCGAGGGTGCGCGTCGTTTCCGGTACGGCCGCGCGGCGATGCAGATCCACTACGCGCTCTCGGAGCCGCCGCGCTGGGAGGGCGACGAGCGGCTGGCGCGCACCGCGATCGTCCACGTCACACCGGGCCTCGACGGCGTGTCGCGTGCGGTGAACGAAGCCGAGCGCGGTCTGCTCCCCGCCGAGGCGACGGTCGTCGTCGGCCAGCCGCTCACGCTCGACCCTTCGCGCGCGCCGGAGGGTCGCGGGATGCTGTGGATCCAGCTCCAGGAGCTGCCGTGGCGGGTCAAGGGCGACGCGGCCGGCGAGCTGGGGGGCGGCGAGTGGACGGACGAGCTCCGGGAGCGGTACGCCGACCGGATCCAGGCGCGCCTCGCGCGGCACATCCCGAGCCTCGAGTCGTCGATCCTGACGCGGGTCGCCCTCGGCCCGCACGACCTGCAGCGGGCGAACGTCAATCTCAGGCACGGCGACCCCTACGGCGGCTCGCTCGCGCTCGACCAGAACTTCCTCTGGCGCCCGTTCGGCCGCAGTCCCGGCCACACCACGCCGGTCGAACGGCTCTGGCACATCGGCGCGAGCACCTGGCCCGGCCCGGGCCTCGGCGCCGGCTCGGGGACCATCGTCGCGCGCAAGCTCCTCGAGCCGCCGCTCACGCAGCGTGCGGTCGCGCGCGCCCGCGCTCTCGTCCAGCGCTAGTCGGGCTGGTCGCGCACGCGCTCGAGCGTCGCGCAGTGCAGCCCGGCGATCGCGAACTTGTGGCTCTCGGAGAAGTCGACCTGGATCACCTCGACGCCGTGCTTCTCGAGGGCGCGCAGGACGGTCGGCGAGCCCGCGTTCATCACGATGCGCCCCGGCGAGAGCGTCACGCCGTTGAGGGCGAGATCCCAGTACTCCTCGACCGGCACTTCGATGATCTCGTAGCCGCGCCGGATCAGCTCCCGCACGAAGCCGTAGTTGACGAGGTGCGGGGCCAG
Organism: Gaiellaceae bacterium; assembly: GCA_036490825.1. Classification (GTDB taxonomy): domain Bacteria; phylum Actinomycetota; class Thermoleophilia; order Gaiellales; family Gaiellaceae; genus Palsa-739. The sequence goes on along the minus strand of DASXDE010000129.1, from coordinate 285 downwards.
CAGCACCTTCCCGCGGTCGACGGTCAGCATGACCATGTCCATGTGGGAGGTGCCGATGTTGCCGTGGCCGGTCGTGTCGTACCAGCCGGGACTGTGGGCGACGATCAGCTCGACGCCGAGGTTCGAGAGCACGAACTCGAGCTGGCGGAGGCCCTCCTCGTTCGCGACGACCGACTCGTTGAAGACGAACGTCTGCTCGTCCAGCCAGCGGCCCGCGCCGGGCTCGCCGACGCCGGTGCCGTGGATCGTCAGGTAGACGGGCACCTGCAGCGCGGCCAGCACCTG
>DASXDE010000128.1:0-8604 GCA_036490825.1 Gaiellaceae bacterium | reverse complement strand
CGGGCACGAACGGCTCCAGCTCGGGCGCGTCCTCGGGCAGGACGGCGACCGCGCCGGCCGGGAGCTCCTCGAGCAGCTCCGCCTTCGCGCGGGCGATGTTCGCGAGGCTCCCGAGCTGCTCGAGATGGACGGGAGCGATCGACGTGATCACGCCGAGGTCCGGGCGTGCGATGCGCGCGAGGTCGCGGATCTGGCCGGCGCCGCGCATCGCCATCTCCGTCACGACCACCTCGGTCTCCGGCTCCGTCAAACAGAGCGTGAGCGGGAGACCGAGCTCGTTGTTGAAGCCGTCCGGCGCCGCGACCGTGCGGAGCCGGTCTCGGAGGAGAGCCGCGAGGATGTCCTTCGTCGACGTCTTGCCGACGGAGCCGGTGATCGCCACGACGCGAGCATCGCTGCGGGCGCGGACGGCACTGCCGATCGCGGCGAGGGCCGCGTGCGCGTCGTCGGGCACGAGCGTCGCCGCCGCGCCGCGCGCGCGGGCCTCGTCGAGATACGCCTCGCCGCCCGAGACCGCGACGAACAGGTCGCCTCGCTCGATCCGCCGCGAGTCCACCTCGACGCCGGTGATCGCTTCCGCGTCGCCCTCGACCGCGCCCAGCGAGAGCGCCCGCAGCTCGGCGAGCGGCAGCGGGATCAGGTCCGCGCCTCCAACGATCTCAACGCCTCCTTCGCGGCTTCACGGTCGTCGAAGGGCACTGTTCGGTCGGCGAACTCCTGCCCCTGCTCGGCGCCCTTGCCGGCGATGAGGACGACGTCGCCCGGTTGCGCCAGCTCGATCGCACGCCCGATCGCCGCCGCCCGGTCGAGCTCGACCTCGACCTCGCCCGCGGCTCCGGCCACGATCTCCGCCGCGATCGCCTCCGGATCCTCGCTGCGCGGGTTGTCGGAGGTGACGATCGCCACGTCCGCGAGCTCCGAGGCAAACCGTCCCATGACCGCCCGCTTGCCGCGGTCGCGGTCTCCGCCGGCGCCGAGGACGCAGATCACGTGCTTCGTCCCGGCGAGGTCGCGTGCCGCGCGCAGGACGTTCGCGAGCGCGTCGGGCTTGTGCGCGTAGTCGACGATCACGTGGAACGGCTGGCCCGCGTCCACGGACTCGAAGCGTCCCGGCACGCCGCGCACGGACTCGAGGCCGCGCCGGATCGCCTCCTCCCCGATGCCGAGCGCACGCGCCGCGTACAGCGCTGCGAGCGCGTTCTCGACGTTGAAGCGGCCCTGGAGCCTGAGCTCGACGTCGTCGAGCGGGCCCGGGTCCTCCGCGGTGAACGTGATCGCCTCCGGCAGCTCCGCCGCCAGCCGCCGTCCGTGCTCGTCGCCGACATTGATGATCGCGAGAGGATGCGGGTCGGCGAGGAACAGGCGCCGCTTCGCCTCGAAGTACGACTCCATGTCGCCGTGGAAGTCGAGGTGGTCCTGGCTCAGGTTCGTGAAGACGAGCGCGGCGAACCGCACCCGGTCGAGCCGGTGCAGGACGGAGGCGTGTGACGACGCCTCCATCGCGCAGGAGCGATCGCCCGCGTCGAGCATCTCGCGGAACAGCCGCTGCAGGTCGATCGCCTCGGGCGTGGTGCGCGCGACGCCGCGCCGCTCGCCGCCGACCCGCGCCTCGACCGTCCCGAGGAGGCCGGGCCGCCTACCCGCGGCGGCGAGGATCGCGAACAGGAGGAAGCTCGTCGTCGTCTTGCCGCTCGTGCCCGTCACGCCCACGACCTCGAGCTCGCGCGTGGGCTCGCCGAAGAAGACGTCCGCCGCCGGCGCCATCGCCGCCCGCGAGTCGGCGACCACGACCTGCGCCACCGGCAGCTCGAGCCGCCGCTCGACGACGAGGCCGACCGCTCCACGCTCCACCGCCTCCTGGGCGAAGTCGTGCCCGTCGGCGCGCTCGCCCCGCACGGCGAAGAAGAGCGAGCCGGGAGTGACGGCGCCCGCGTCGTAGGCGAGGTCCCGCACGTCGACCGGCTGCGGCACGTGCAGGTCGACAGGGCCGAGCCCGACTGCGAGCCGCTCGAGGTCCATCCGCCAGAATGTACTCGTGCGCGGTGACGGGCATGCCGGCTCGGTCACCGGCTTCCTCCTGGCTGTGGCCGCCTTCTTCGTGGCGATGGTCGGTACGACGCTGCCGACGCCGCTCTACCCGCTGTTCGAGCAGCGCTACGCGTTCGGGACGCTGCTCGTGACGGTGATCTTCGGGATCTACGCGTTCGGCGTGATCGCCGGGCTGATCCTGTTCGGAAACCTCTCCGATCGTGTCGGCCGGAAGCCCGTCCTGCTGCTCGGGCTCGTGCTGTCCGCAGCGAGCGCGCTGCTCTTCCTGTTCGCCGACTCGCTCGCGCCGATCTACGCGGGACGTGTGGTCTCGGGCCTCTCGGCCGGGATCTTCACCGGGACGGCGACCGCGTACGTGATCGACCTCGCCCCCGCCGGCCGCCGCCGCCTCGCGAGCTTCGTCGCCGTGTTCGCGAACCTCGGCGGGCTCGGCACGGGGACACTCCTCTCCGGACTGCTGGGTCAATGGGCGCCGGACGCTCTGCGCACGCCGTTCGCGGTCGACCTCGGTCTCGTCGCCCTCGCGACCGCGGGCCTGCTGCTCGTACCGGAGACGGTTCCGCGGCAGACGTTCAGCTTCCGGCTGCAGCGGCTCGGGGTGCCCGCGGAGGTGGTGCCGGTCTTCGTCCGCGCCGCACTCGCGGGCGTGGCCGCGTTCGCCGTCTCCGGCGTCTTCGGCTCGGTCGCGCCGGAGTTCCTCGGCCTCGGACTGCACCGCCACAGCCCCGCGCTCGCGGGCCTCCTGGTCTTCTTCCTCTTCGCGATGTCGGTCGCCGGCCAGGTGCTCGTCGTGCGCCTGCCGAACGCGCTCGCCGCAGGCTGCGGCCTGCTCGTCGGCGGTGTCACGCTGCTCGCGGTCTCGCTGGCCGCCGACTCGCTGGCCGCGCTGTTCGCGAGCGCGGCCGTCGGCGGCCTCGGCCAGGGTGTCATCGTCAGCGCGGGCCTCGCCGCGATCGCCGAGCGCGCACCGGCCGAGCGCCGCGGCGAGACCGCGTCGAGCTTCTTCGTCGTCCTCTACGCCGGCCTCTCGCTGCCCGTGATCGCCGCCGGGGTCGCGATCCACTACACCTCGCTCCGCTCGGCCGGGATCGGCTTCTGCGCCGGCGCCGGCGTGCTCGCCCTCGCCGTGCTCGCGAGCCTGCTGCGCGCTACCTGATCCGCAGGTCGGGCGGAACTTCCAGGTACTGCAGGTCGAAGGAGGCGATCTGCTCGAACGCGGGCGCCGCGACGAGGCCGCCGTAGATCTGGCCGTGCGGCTCGTCGACGCTCACGAGCACGACGAGGCGCGGATCCGACTCCGGCACCATCCCCACGAAGGTCGCCACGTACGCACCCGGGATGTAGCCGTGCGGGCCCGGCTTCTGCGCCGTCCCCGTCTTGCCCGCGACCGTGTAGCCGGGGATGGCCGCGAGCTGCGCCGTCCCCAGGTCGGAGACAACGCCCTTCAGCATCGTCCGCAGCTCGGCGTCGACGCCCGGAGCGAGGATCCGCCGCCTGTGGAGGGAAGGCGGCGCCGCGCCGAGGACGTGGTCGACGAGGTGCGGCTGGATCCACTCGCCGCCGTTCGCGATCGCGGCGTAGACCGAGGCGAGCTGGATCGAGGTGACCGAGACTCCCTGCCCGATCGGCACGTTGCCGATCGTCGACCCCGACCAGGACGGCAACAGGCCGGGGCTCTCGCCGGGGAAGTCGATGCCGGTCCGCCGGCCGAAGCCGAAGCGCGCCATCCACCTCTTCAGGCCCGTCTCGCCGAGATACCGCTCCGCGATCGTGATCGCGCCAACGTTCGAGGAGCGCTGCAGGATCTGCGCGACGGTCATCCGCTCGGTCGGCCGGATCTCGGCGTCGTGGATGACGCGGTCGGCGACCTGGATCGAGTACGGCAGCGTGAACGCCGTCCGCGGGGTCACCTTGTGCTCCGAGAGCGCGCCGCCGACCGTCACGACCTTGAACACCGAGCCCGGCTCGTAGACGTCGTTGATGGCGTGCTCGACGGTCAGGCCGTGGGCCGTCGCCGTCGGGAAGGTGTTGGCGTTGTAGCCCGGCTCCTGCGCCATGGCGAGGATCGCTCCGGTGTGCGGGTCGAGCACGATGGCCGTCGCGCTCCGCGCGTGCCACTCGCGCACGGTCTGCTCGAGCACCTGCTCCGCGTTCGCCTGGATGTGGCTGTCGAGGGTGAGGAAGACGTCGCGGCCGTCACGCGCCGGGCTCTCCTGCGTCGTGTTGACGGCCTGGCCCAGCGCGTCCCGCACGACCGTCGCGCGGCCGGGCTTTCCCGCCAGATCCTTGTTCAGCTCGAGCTCGAGCCCCGCCAGCCCCGTGTTGTCGGTGCCCGCGAAGCCGAGCACCGGCGCCGCCACCGTGCCCTGCGGATAGACGCGCCGCTCGTCCGCCTGGAACGTGAACCCCGGCAGCTTCCGCTTCGCGAGCGCCGTCGCGCGCGCCGGCGACGCCTTCCGCTCGACGTAGACGAAGCCGCGGGTCCGGTCGGAGAGCGCCCGATAGAGCGGCTGGAGCGGAATCCCGAGCACCTTGGCGGCGACCCGCGCCTCGTGCCGGGAATCCGAGATCTGCATGGGATCGGCGATCACGTCGGTGGCCTGCTCGGCGATCGCGAGCGGCGTCCCCAGCCGGTCGTAGATCGTGCCGCGCCCCGCGAGGAGCTTGACGGTCGATTTCGCCTGCGACTGTGCGAGCGCCGCGAGGGACGAGGCGCGGACGGTCTGGATCCACGCCGCCCGCGCGCCGAGGGCTGCGAAGACGAGGAGGATGACCAGGAGAAGGAGGCGGAGCCGGGAGTTGACGACGCGCGCCTTCAAGGGCGGCTGGGCGCTGGCGCGAGGTCGAGGTAGGACGTGTCGGCGGCCCGCGCCTGCACGAGGCCCATCCGGCGTGCCGCCGCCTCGACCCGCGGCGCCGAGCTCGCGGCCGAGAGCCGGGACGCGAGCGCCTGGTTCTGCGCCCTGAGCTGCGCTTTCTCCTCGTCGAGCCGGCTCACGGCGACGTGCGCCCTGAGCACGGCCACGTTGACCGCGACGACGCCGGAGAGGAGGAGCGCGAAGAGGATCATCCAGACGATGTGGCCGCGGACACGGCGGCGTGCGACCTTGCGCGCCGAGCGTACGGGCGCCGCCGGACGCTGCGCGGGGCGCGGCGGCCGCCGTACGGGCCTCGGTGCGGGTTCCGCGACCTCGGCCTGGGCGAACCAGTCGACGGCGGCCATCAGGCCTCCTCTGCCCCGGTCTTCACCGCGACCCGGAGCCGCGCCGACGCCGCGCGCGGGTTTGCCGCGAGCTCGGCCTGGCCCGGACGGACCGGCCGCCGCTGCAGGGCGCGGAGCTCGGGCTCGTGGCCGCAGACGCAGACCGGGAAGTCGGGCGGGCAGGTGCAGCCGCGCTCGCGGGCGCGCAGGAACCGCTTCACGATCCGGTCCTCGAGCGAGTGGAAGGAGATGACGGCGAGGCGGCCGCCCGGACGCAACATCTCGAGGGCGGCGGGCAGCGCGTTCTCGAGCGAATCGAGCTCGTCGTTGACCGCGATCCGCAGGGCCTGGAAGACGCGCTTCGCGGGATGGCCGTCGCCGAAGCGCGCCGGCGCGGGGATCGCAGCCCTGATCGCGTCGACGAGCTCCCCGGTCCGCTCGAACGGCTGCTCGCGCCGCCGGCGGGCGAGCGCCCGCGCGATCTGCTTCGCGTACCGCTCCTCGCCGTAACGGCGGAAGATCGTCGTCAGGTCGCGCTCGCTCCACGTGTTGACGACTTCGCGTGCGCTCACGTCCTGCGTCGGGTCCATGCGCATGTCGAGCGGCGCGTCGGCTGCGTACGAGAAGCCACGCTCCGGCCGGTCGAGCTGCATCGATGACACGCCGAGGTCGAGGAGGATCGCGTCGGCGCGTACGTCGTTCTCCGCGAGCTGTCGCAGGACGACGCTGAAGTCGCCCCGCAGCAGCCGAGCGTTGACCGTTGCGCGCTTCGCGAGCTGCTCGAAGTAGGTGCGGGCCGTCGGATCGCGGTCGATCGCGATCAGCTTCCCCTTGCCGCGCAGGTCGGCCGCGAGGATCGCGGCGTGACCGCCGGCGCCGAAGGTCGCATCGATGACGGTCTCGCCGGGGCGCACGGCGAGGCCGGCCCGCACCTCCTCCGCGAGGACGGGGACGTGGTCAGCTTCCCTGGGCTGCAAGACGTTCGGCAACATCCTCAGCACTCCCTTCGACCTCGGCGAGCTCGCGCTTCCAGGTCGCGCGGTCCCAGATCTCGAGGTGGTCGTTGACCCCGGCGACGACGACGTCGCGGCCGAGCTTCGCGTGGGCGAGCAGCGCGGGCGGGATGCTGACGCGCCCTTGCTTGTCGGGTGCCGTCTCGCTCGCGCCGGAGAAGAAGTGGCGGTGCATCCGCCGGCCCTGCTGGCTCAGCGGGTGGAGGTTGACGAGGGTCGAGTCGCGGTAGTTCTCCCAGGCCTGCGGGGTCCACGCGTAGAGGCAGCCGTCGAAGCCGCGCGTGACGACGATCCCGTCCTCGAACACCCGTCGAAACTTCGCCGGGAGCGTGAGCCGGTTCTTGTCGTCGATCGTATGCTCGTACTCACCGAGAAGCATCGGGCCGCTCTCCCTATCCCACCACTGCGCCCCACTCTACCCCACAATGGACCACCTGTCTAGGGGTCGAACGCTACGCAGCGCGCGCAGCAGGTCGTGCGGTGACGGCTCGCCTCTAGATCGAGCGCTCGGCCGCACGTACGCGGCCGGCGAGCACGCGCAGGAGCGCCTGCGCGATGGCCGGCTCGGTGCGGAGAAGCTTGGCGAAACCCGCGCGGCCGATCGTCAGCGCGAGCACCTCTCCGTCGGCGACGACGTCGGCGGAGCGCGGTGCGCCGTCGAGGAGGGCCATCTCGCCGAAGTAGTCGCCGATCCCGATCCGGCGCGACCTGCCGCCGGGGCGCACGACCCTGGCGCTGCCGTCGAGCAGGACGTAGAACGACTGGCCCGCGTCACCGCTGCGGACCAGCGAGGACCCGGAAGCGAAGCGGCGCATCCGGGCGAGCGAGGCGATCCGCCGCAGATGGCGCTTCGAGAGCCCGTCGAAGAGCGGGACGTCCGCGAGCACGGGCAGCCAGTCGCTGCTCACCCGGGTGGGGTCGGCAGGCGTGGAGAGCACTGTACGGGCTGCGGCGCCCGCTGCCAGCTGGCTCATGCGCGGACCCTACCGCGCTTTCGAGTCCCTTCCTACCCGACGTCGACGTCGCCGACCGTGAGCTGGTACCCGTAGGGGCCACGGCCGGTGAGGACGGCGGCGCCGCACTGCGCCCCGAGCGCGACCGCCTCGTCGACCGGCTTCCCGAGCGCGAGGCCGTACGTGAGGCCGGCGGCGAAGCAGTCGCCGCAGCCGTAGGAGTCCGAGACCGGCCCCGGCAACGGCGCGGCGCGGAACGGCCCACCGGGACGGATCCAGCCGCCGAGAGCGCCCGCTGTCGTGACGACGATCTGCGGCGACGGCTCCAGCTCGCCCGACTCGAACCGCTCCGCCGCGTCCTCGCCGCTGCCCACGAGCACGTCGACCGGCACGGCCGCCCGGCGCAGTGTCGGGAGCTCTCGCGCCGTCGCGACGAGCACGGCAGAGTGACGCGCCGCGAGCAGCGCGGCCACGTCCCCGCTCACGAAGTAGACGGCGGCGCAGCGGCGGAGCTCCTCCCACGGCAGCGAGCCGTCGTCGCCGGAGGCGAGGAGCTTGTCGCCGAGGACCGTGATCGTGCGCTCGCCGCCCTCGTCGACGTGCGTGAGGGCGCGGCGCTGCGGGCCTCGCGCGGGAGAGGCGTGCACGGTGACACCGCGTGACTCGAGCTCCTGGCGGGAACGCCGGCCGAGCTCGTCGTCGGCGAGGGCCGTGAAGAGGAGGCACGAGCCGGCGAGGTTGGCGAGCTGGACGGCGGCCACGGCGCCGCCGCCGGCCGGCTCCTCCCAGGTCTCGAGCGCGTGCACGATCTCGCCCGGCGCGGGGGCGTGGTCGACGCGCGCGAACTCCACCCACTCCACATGGCCGACGACGGCGAGCTGCACGTCTCACATCTTGAACCGCGACTACGTTTCACATCACGGTGAGCGGAATCCCCCCGTTCGAGCGGTTCTACGAGGCCCACAAGGGCGAGGTGCTCGCGTTCCTGCGCAGGCGGGCCGGCCGCGACCGGGCCGATGACCTCTTCCAGGAGACGTTCCTGCGCGCATTGCGGGCCTACGGCCGGCTCGAGCACGGAGAGCATCTGCGCGCCTGGGTGCTGACCATCGCCTCGAACGCGGTCGTCGACGCGGCGCGGCGGGAGCGGCCCACCGCCCAGCTCGCGGCCGACCCGGCCGGTGAGGACGCACTTCCGCCGGTGGAGGACCTCGCGCCGCTGACGGAGGGCCTGCCGCCGAAGGAGCGGGCGGCGGTCGTCCTCCGTTACGGATACGACCTGGAGTACGACGCGATCGGCGCCGCCCTCGGCTCGAACGAGCAGGCGGCGCGACAGGCGGCCTCCGCCGGCGTGCGGCGGCTGCGGAAGGAGAAGGAGCAGCGATGACCG
>DASXDE010000127.1:0-15046 GCA_036490825.1 Gaiellaceae bacterium | reverse complement strand
ATCGAGCCGAGCAGCCCCCACGTGTACGGCATCTGCGGGTCGTAGAAGATGTCGCGTTTCGAGCCGCGCTCGACGACGCGGCCGGCGTACATGACGATGATCTCGTCCGCGATGTCGGCGATCACGCCGAGGTCGTGGGTGATGAAGATCACCGCCGAGTTGAAATCGTCCTTGAGGCGGCTGACGAGCTCCACGATCTGCGCCTGGATCGTCACGTCGAGCGCCGTCGTCGGCTCGTCGGCGATCAGGATCGACGGGTTGCACGACAGCGCCATCGCGATCATCGCGCGCTGCCGCATGCCGCCGGAGAACTGATGCGGGAAGTCGTCGACCCGGGCTTCCGGGTTGGGTATGCCGACCTGCCGCAGGAGCTCGACCGTCCGCGCCCGGGCCGCGCGCTTGTCGAGCTTCTCGTGGGCCTGGAGCGCCTCGACGATCTGCTCCCCGATCCGGTAGACGGGGTTCAGCGAGGTCATCGGATCCTGGAAGATCATCCCGAGCTCGTTGCCGCGGTAGTCCTGCATCCCGCGGTCGGAGACCTTCAGCAGATCGGTTCCCTTGTAGAGCACCTCCCCCTCGAAGCGCGCGTTGACGCCGCGCGTCAGCCCCATCAGCGTCATCGCGGTCACGCTCTTGCCCGAGCCCGACTCGCCGACGATGCCCAGCACCTTCCCGCGCTCGAGCTCGAACGAGATCCCGTCGACCGCACGCACGATCCCGTCCTCGGTCGCGAACCGGACGTTGAGATCCTTGACTTCCAGCAGCCGCTCGGCCATCAGGCCAGCCGGATCCTGGGGTCGAGGTAGGCGTAGAGGATGTCGACGAGCAGCGTGAAGACGACGATGAACATCGCGCCGTAGAGCGTCACGCCCATCAGTGGCGGCAGGTCCTGACTCTGGATCGACTGCGCCGCGTACCAGCCGACGCCGTGGATCTGGTACACGGTCTCGGTGATGATCGCGCCGCCGCCGATCACCGAGGCGAAGTCGAGACCGAACAGCGTCACGATCGGGATCAGCGAGGCGCGCAGCACGTGCTTGACGAGGATCCGGCGCGTCGAGAGTCCCTTCGCCTTCGCGGTCCGCACGAAGTCCTCGTTGATCGTGTCGAGGATGTTCGAGCGCAGCACGCGTCCGTAGAAGCCGATGAAGAGAACGGCGAGGGTGAACCACGGCAGCAGCAGGTGGTAGAACCACTGAGCCGGGTTCTGGGTCAGCGGGACGTAGCCGCCGTCCGGGAACCACGTCAGCGTCCCCTGCTCGCCGGTGAAGAAGTAGCGGAGGAGTAGGCCCAGCCACGCGACCGGGAGCGAGATCCCGATCAGCGCAAGGCCGGTGATGAGGCGATCCGAGAACTTGCCCGCCTTCACGGCCGAGATCAGCCCGACGAGGATCCCGAAGCCGAACCAGATGACCCCGGCGCCGATCGAGAGCGAGAACGTGACCGGCAGCCCTTGCTTGATCTGATCCACGACGTTGGTCTGGTTGGAGTACGAGACGAGCTTCGCCGTGAACAGCTCCCGCAAGAGATCCCACCACTGGACGATGAACGACTGGTCGAGGCCGAGCTTGTGGCGGATCGCGATGATGTTGGCGGGAGTCGCCACCTTGCCGGCGATCCGCTCCGCGGGATCGCCTCCGGGGATGACGATGAAGATCAGGTAAACGATGAAGCTGACGGCGAGCAGCACGAGCAGCATCCCGAAGATCCGCCGGATGATGTAGGCGCCCATCTAGCTCGTCCTCGTCATCCGTGCTCGATCCTGATCTTGGCCCGCGGATCGAGCGCGTCGCGCAGGCCGTCGCCGAAGACGTTGATCGCGAGCACGGTGATCGCGATGGCGATGCCCGGGAAAAGGCTCAGTCCCGGAATGGTCGCCAGCTTGTCGTTGCCCTCCTCGATCATGGTTCCCCAGGACGGATTCGGAAGCTTGACGCCGGCGCCGAGGTACGAGAGCCCGACCTCGGTGAGGATCGCGTTCGCGATGATCAACGTGAACAGCACGAGCACCGACGAGGCGATGTTGGGCAGGAGCTCGCTGAACATGATCCGGCTCGAGCTGGCCCCCTGGGCCGTGGCCGCCTCGATGAACTCGCGATTGCGCAACGCGAGTACCTGACCGCGTAGCGGTCTCCCGATGTATGGGATGAAGACGAACGCGATGACGAAGATCGTGATCCAGAGGCTGGAGCCGGAGAGGTTGATGAACCAGTGGTGGAAACCGTTGACGGACAGCGCCGTGCCGAGCGCGATCCCGAGGAGAACGACCGGGAAGGCCCAGATCAGGTCGAAGAAGCGCGAGATGATCCAGTCGACGACTCCACCGAAGTAGCCCGCGAGCAGGGCGAGGATCACCGAGAGGATCGTGCAGATCGCCGCCGCGGTGGCCCCGATGAAGAGCGAGTTGCGGCCCCCGAACAGGAGCCGGGTCCCGATGTCGCGCCCGAGCTCGTCGGAGCCGAGGATGTATTGACCACCGGCGGCGCCCCACTGCGGGCCGATCGGGATGCCGCCGAATACGATCTGCGGCTGGCCGTTCACGATCTTCGTGCCGCCCTGGGAGATGACGGGCACCTTCTTGCCGTGGATGGTGACGAAGCCGCCCGTGTTCGTCTCGTTCTCGCCCAGATGCGAGACGTGCGACGCATAGACCGGGGCGAGCAGGCAGCAGACGATGACGAGGATGAAGACGCCGAGGAAGGCCAGCGCGACGTAGTTGCGGCGCAGCCGACGCCCTGCGAGCGCCCACGGGCTGCGGCCCTGGATCCGGGACCCGCCCTCCTCGGCCGCCAGCTCGGCGGCGGTGTCGAGGGTGAACTCCTCTTGGCCGGTAGTCGCCACTGGTGCAGTGGAGGGTAGATCAGAGCGGCTGGGCCGGCGCGGCGGTGCACCATGCACCACCGCGCCGGCGACAGCCGGTTACTTCAGACAGAACTGCGCAACGTCGTCGTTGTTGTCATCGAAGATGTCGCAAGCGACGTTCATCTTCGAGGAGAAGAACGACGTCAGGATGCCGTTCAGATACGGCACCGTGGACGCGTACTTCACCATCAGCGTCTTGTCGATCGCCGCCCACTTCGCGTTCGTGTCCGAAGAGAGCGCCTGCGACGGAGGCAGGTGATCGAGCGCGTCGATCTGCTGGTTGATCGCCTTGACGTCGACGTTGCCGTAGTTGTTGTTGTGGACCTGCGTGATGTTCTCGCCGTTCTGGAGGATGTTGAACCAGTCCGACGGATACGGGTAGTCCTCGAACCAGTCGGTGAAGCCGATCTGCGCCTTCGTGGACTGGTTGCCGACGACGGTGAAGTAGTTCGCACCGGCGAGCGGCTTGAGTGTGGCCTTGAAACCGATCTTGTTCAGCTGGCCCTGGAGGTACTCACCTGTCGACAGGTCGACCGCCACGTCGGAGATCGTGTAGACGGTCACCTTCTGCCCGGCCATCCCCGACTGCTGGACGAGCTGCTTCGCCTTGTTCAGGTTGTACGGGTACGGGTCGGGCGTGATCTTCTTGTACTGCGGATAGCTCGGCGGCAGGAAGTTGGACGTCGGCACGCCGAGGCCGCCGCGCAGGTTGACGAGCTGCTGCCGGTCGACCGCGTAGTTCACGGCCTGCCGCGCCTTCACGTTGCTGAACGGCGGGAGCCGCCAGTTCATGAAGAAGTAGTACGTGGAAGGCGTCGTGAAGAACTTGATCTGGCTCGAGTACTTGTCCTTGTAGTGCTTGAGCTGGTCGGTCGGCAGGATGTTCTCGTCGTACATGTACTTGTCGGACGCGACGAGCTGCGCGGACTGCGCCTGGTCGTCGGTCATCAACGCGACGATCTTGTCCGGGTTGCCGTTCGGGATCGCCGTGATCTCGTTCTTCTTCCAGTACGGGTTCCGCTTGACCACGAACGACTTGCTCGGCGCGTAGTTGGCGATGTAGTACGGGCCGTTCCCCGGGGGCGGCGGGCTCTCGGTGTCCTTCTGCGGCGTCGAAGCCGGCACGACGGACGTGAACGGGATCGAGAGGACGTACTCGAAGTCGGACTCCGGCGCCTTCAGCTTGATCTCGATCGTCCCGGCGGCGTCATTCGTGATGATCCCCGAGATGTCGGAGCACTTCGAGGGATTCCCCTCGCAGGCGTCGACGCCGACGATGTTCGAGAAGAAGCCGATGCCCGGCGAGTTCAGCTTGAAGTCGCGCACGATCGTCGCCTTGAAGTCACTCGCCTTCACCGGCTGGCCGTTCGAGTACTTCAGCCCCTTGCGCAGCGTGAACTTGTAGTCCTTGCCGCCGTCGGTCACCGTGCCGGTCGTCGTGGCGAGACCCGGCTCGATCTTCGCGCAGTTGCCGGTCTGACAGCTCACGTGCGCCTTGACGACGAGACCCAGGTAGACGTCCTGGAACAGCTGCCACGACTCGAGGCGGTATGAGAGGCCCGGGTCCATGTAGTCGGTAGTTCCCCAGACGGTCTTCAGCACCGGGAACGTGGTCCCGGTCGACGGGGGCGTGGTCGAGCTCGACCCACCGCCGCCACCACCGCCGCCACAGGCGCTCACCACCAGCGCGAGCCCCGCCGCGACGACCGCCGCGATCGCGACGGATCTCCCTCGCTTCAATCTCACTTCCTACACCTCCTGGGTAGCGAGCACGGGTTGCATGGGCCGCCTGGCCCCGCCCATGGGCCGATCGGCCCACGGCGAAGTCTTATCAATCCGCACTATTTCTTGCTGACACAGATGCTCGCGTAGTCGAACTCGTACAGGACGTTATTGACGTAACAGCCGAGAACGACACGTCCGCTGAAGAAGTCCGTCTCCTCCGCGTTGAGGAACGGCGCCCACGGCGCGAGCCGCATCACCTTCTCGTCGAGCGCCGCCCACCGGGCGTCGACCGACGGAGTCAGCCTCGGGCTCTGCGTGAGCGCGGCGATCTCGCGGTTGGCCCAGCCGACGTCGAAGTTCGCGTAGTTCGAGTTGTGAGTCGCGGTGATCGCTCGGCCGTCGAGGAGGCCGAACCAGTCGAGCGGATGCGGATAGTCCTGGACCCAGTCCGCGAAGCCGATCTGCGCCCTCGTCCTCCGGTTGCCGATCGTCGTCCAGTAGCTGCTTGCGGTCACCACCTTCTCGCTGGCGTGGAAGCCGAGCCGGTTCAGCACCGAGACGAGGTACTCCGTGTACGGCAGGTCGGCCGCCACGTCGTGGTTCCACACGAAGACGTGCCTCGTGTAGCCCGACTTGCGCAGGTAACGGTGCACGAGCCGGACGGCCTTGCGCAGGTCGCGGCGGTAGAGGCCGTGCGCTCGGAAGGACGGGTAACCGGGCGGCAGGACGTTCTCCGTCGTGTGGGCGAGGCCACCGGCGAGGCGCTTGAGCCAGCGGCGCGAGATCGCGTAGTTCACCGCCCGCCGAACGTTGACGTCGTTGAACGGCGGCACCCGCGTGTTCATGAAGAAGTACATGAGGTTGGGCGGCGTGAACGGCTGGAGGCGGCTCTCGTATCTCTGCTCGATTGCCGGGAGGCGCTTGCTCGGGATCTGGTAGTAGCCCATCCAGTCGTCCTGACCGCGCAGCACGCGCTTGAGCGCGATCGCGGCCGTGGGGACGATGTCCCACGTCACGCGGTCGGGATTGCCGGCGGGCACGTTGCCGTGGAAGCGCCACGCCTGGAAGTTCGGGTTCCGCGTCTCGACGATCTGCGACTTCGGCGCGTAGCTCGTGATCTGGTACGGCCCTGTGGAGGGGAGGGGGTGGAGCGAGGTGTCGGCCGGCGGCGCGTTCGCCGGCACCGGCGCCGCGAACTCCGACGCGAGGACGTTCTCGAAGTCTCCCTGCGGCGCGACGAGGTTGATGACGATCGACCGCGTGGCGTCGTCGACGACGATGCCCTTGATCCCACCCTTCTGCCGCTTCGCGAAGCCCTCCGCCCCGACGATGTTCCGGAAGAAGCCGGCGCCGGCCGAGTCGAGCAGGAAGTCCCGCTCGATCGTCTTCTTGAAGTCGCTCGCCTTCACGCGATTGCCGTTCGAGTAGCGCAGCCCCTTGCGAAGGGTGAGGCTGTAGGTCCGGCCGTCGCGCGAAATGTGCGGGAGCGACGTCGCGAGGTACGGCACGAGCTTCGCGCCGTCCGGCCCGTTGAGGTGCTCGTAGCCGAGCAGCGGGAGGTAGACGTTCCACATCACTCCCCAGCCCTCGGTGGTGTCGGAGAGGCCCGGATCGAGGTAGTCCGTCTGCTCGTCCATGGCGATCCGGAACTCCGGGAACTGCTGCGGAGGCTTGGCCGCCGCGGCCCGCGTGGAGGTTGCCGTCGTGGTCGGCGCCGAGGCCGACTTCGTCGCGCTCGTCGCCGGACGACCCGAGCCGCCGCACCCGGCGGCGAGGACGAGGAGCGGGAGCGCGGCCGCGACCGCGGCCGCCGTACCCCGAAAAGCGTTCGGCTCCACGCGAGCGGCGAAATCTAGCGCCCGCCGGGCAGGTCGGCGCCAGGGCCGAGCCTCACGAGCGCCCGCCTGCGAGCGCGCAGCTCCCCGGGCTCTTCCTCCTCCACGACGCAGTCCGCGCCGTCGCGTCCCGTCGCGTGCAGGATGCGGCCGCCCCCGACCCAGAAGGCGATGTGGTCGGCGCCTTCCGGCGGGCCGTACGTGACGAGGTCGCCACTGCGGAGTTCGGCCTCCGACACCGGCTCGCCCGCCTCCTCCTGCTGGTCGGCGTCGCGCGGCACCAGGCGCCCGCAGGCACGGAAGGCCATGTGGACGAGTCCGGAGCAGTCGATCCCCGCAGCGGTCATCCCGCCCCACTCGTAGCCCGTCCCGAGCAGCGTGCGCGCCTGCTCGACGGGATCGGCGGCGACCGGCCGCAGCCACTCTGCGTCGCGCTCGCCCCCGAGGTCGTCGACCCGCGCCCAGCCCGGGTACGCATACTCCGTCTCGACCCGAGCCCAGTCGCCGCGCTGCTCGAGCACCCTCAGCGGCTCGCCGGCCAGCGCCTGCGTCACCTGCTCCGCTTCTTCGGACGGCTCGGCGCGGAGCGCCGCGAGCTGGCGTGCGAACGTATGTTCGCCTAGGCTCTCAGCCATGCAGCTCAGGCTAGATGCGGCCGACCGGCTCGTGGAGCTCGTGGAGGAGCAGCGCGGACCGGTGCTCGCCGAGGAGGCTGCGCGCCGGCTCTTCGCGCTCCGCCAGGCGCCGGTCGCGCTGGCCCGCTCGCTGCTCGCGGACGTCGTCGAGACCGACGCCCGGCTCGCCTGGAGCGGCGACGCGGTCGCCCTCGCCGACCCGCCCGGAGCGTCGCTCCTGCTCGAGGAGGCGACGTACGTCGTCGTCGACCTCGAGACGACCGGGCTCCGGCCCGGCCGCTCCGGGATCTGCGAGATCGGGGCCGTCCGCCTGCGCGCGTTCGAGGTGGAAGCCGAGTTCCAGACACTCGTCGACCCCGGCATGCCGATCGCCGCCGGAGCAAGCGCCGTCACGGGCCTTCGGAACGAGCAGCTGCGCGGAGCGCCGAGGCCGGCCGAAGCCGTGCGGAGCTTCCTCGCCTTCGCGGGCGACGCGGTCCTCGTCGCCCACAACGCGCGCTTCGACCTCGCCTTCCTCGACCGCGAGACCGAGTTGCTGACGGGCACCCGCATCGGCTCGGCCGTCGTCGACACCGTGCGACTCGCCCGTACGCTCCTGGCCGGGCGCGTGGCGGGGTTCGGCCTCGCTCAGCTCGCGTGGTTCGTCGACACGACCGAGAAGCCTTGCCATCGCGCTCTGCCCGACGCCCGCGCGACCGCCGAGCTTCTGCTCGCGCTGATCGGGCTCGCCCAGGAGCGCGGCGCGCGCACGGTCGCGGACCTCACGGCGCTCGCTGCGACGCGGACGCGGCGACTTCTCGACAAGCGCCACCTCGCGTTCGGCGCCCCGAGCCGCCCCGGCGTCTATCTCTTCCTCGGCCGCAACGGGCAGGTGCTCTACGTCGGGCGGGCCCGCGACCTGCGGTCCAGGCTGCGCTCGTACTTCCGCAGCGACCGGCAGCGGCCGGCGGTCGAGGCGGCCCTCGCGGCGGCCGAGCGCATCGAGTGGCGGGTGACGGGCTCCGAGCTCGAGGCGGCGCTCGAGGAGCTGCGCCTGATCCGGGACCTCCGTCCGCCGGGCAACGCCCGCGTCTCGCGGCCCGAGCGGCAGGTGTGGCTACGGCAACGCGGGGAGGCCGTGGTCGCGTCGACGCAGGCCTCGCCGGTCGGCCCGCTGCGCTCACGGCGCACCGCGCAGCTCGCGGCGCGGGTGCTCTTGCCGGGCGAGCTCGCCCGGCCCGAGACGGCGTTGCCCCGGCTGCGCCGTCGCCTGCGCGACCTCGCCGACGCGAGGCGGTTCGAGGACGCCGGCCGGCTGCGCGACCGGATCGCCGCGCTCGAGCGGGTGTGCCGCGAGCTGAAGCGACTCGACCGCGTGCGGCGGCTCGAGTGCTGCGTGCTGGTCCCGGCCGGCGAGCCCGGCTACGTGCGCGCGGTCTTCATCGCCGGTGGCCGGGTGGCGGCCGAGCGGACGCTCCCGCCGGGCGGCGGCGCGGCGCTCGAGGTCGAGGCCGGGCTCGCCGCAACGCGCCGTCCGGGCGAGCTCGACCTCGACGAGCTCCTGCTCGTCGACTCGTTCCTGCGACGTCCGCCGCCGGAACTGCGCGTCGTCCCGCTCCGGCGCGACGCGATCCTCGACGCCGCGACGCGGGTCGTCGGCTGACTACGCGGCCGCGACCGAGATCAGGTCGCGCAGCGCGCCGAGCCGCGAGAGCGCCTGGCCCTCGAGCTGGCGGACCCGCTCACGCGTCAGGTCGAGCTCGTTCCCGATCGCTTCGAGCGTCCACGGCTCGCCCTCGAAGCCGAAGCGCAGCTCGAGGATCCGCCGCTCGCGCTCGGGAAGCGCCTCGAGCGCGCGCCGCACGCCCTGCCGGCGAAGCGACTCCTCGGCCTCGTCGAACGGATCGACGGCCTCCCGGTCGGCGAACAGGTCGCCCAGCTCTCCCTCGTCGTCGGCGCCGACCGTCTGATTGAGCGAGACGGATGCGTTCGCCGCACCGAGCGCCTCGTCGACGTGCTGCATCGGCAGGCCCGTGGCCTCCGCGAGCTCCTCCTTCGTCGCCTCGCGCCCGAGCTCGACCTCGAGCCGCCGCGCCGCGCGCGAAAGCTTCTGCTGCCGCTCGACGACGTGGACGGGCACGCGGATCGTGCGCGCGTGGTTGGCGACCGCGCGCTGCACCGACTGGCGGATCCACCAGGTCGCGTAGGTCGAGAACTTGTAGCCCCGGCGCCAGTCGAACTTCTCGACGGCGCGATTGAGGCCGAGCGTCCCTTCCTGGATCAGGTCGAGGAACGGGACGCCGAGTCCGCGGTAGCCCTTGGCGATCGAGACGACGAGCCGGAGGTTCGACTCGATCATGTGGCGCTTCGCCGTGACGTCACCGCGCTCGATCCGCTTCGCGAGCATGACCTCCTCGGCCGCGGTGAGCAGCTTGTGCCGTCCGACGTCGGCGAGGAAGAGCTGCAGGCTGTCGGCGGAGCCGGAGATCGCAACCGTGGGCGCGGGCGTCTCGACCTCGGGCGCCTTCTCCTCCTTCTCCTCCTTGGGCACCGCTGCGCGCGGAGCGCCCGGCGCGGGCACGGCCGGCTGGCCGATCTCGAGCCCTGTGCGCTCGAGTTCGCGCGTCAGCTCCTCGATCTCGTCCCCGTTGAGCTCCTGCTCGGCCGCGAAGGCCTCGAGCTCGGCCGGGTCGATGAAGCCCTTCTCCTCCGCGCCCTCGACGATCGCGCGGATCTGATCGGACTCGAGCAACTCGTTCAGCTGGTTCTGCGTCAGCGCTTCCTCAGTCCCTTCGTCCTGCCTCGTCGCTTCACCGCAAGCCTTCGTACCTTAGGAGGGAAGTCCTCCGGTTACCACCTCGCCCACACCGCCGCCCCTCCGGCCAAGCACGCGGTCCTCGAACGAGCCGCCGCGCAAGTGTATTCCGCGCCTCGAAGGAGTCCGTGAGCATAGGACGTGGACCGGTCGGCGAAGTTTGCACCGAAGCGCTCAGGAAGCCTTGCGGCGGCGGGTGCTGCGCTTCGCCGCCGGGCCCTTCGCGCGGCGCTCCGCGAGCAGCTCGACGGCGCGGTCGAGCGTCACCGTTTCCGGGTCGTCGCCCTTGCGGAGGCTCGCGTTCGTTTCGCCGTCGGTCACGTAAGGACCGAAGCGCCCCTCCTTGAGCACGATCTCCTTCCCCGCGACCGGATCCGGGCCGAGCTCCCGGAGCGGCTTCTGCGCGGCGCGCTGACCGCGCCGCTGCCGCGGCTGGGCCAGGAGCGCGAGCGCACCCTGCAGGTCGATCGTGAAGAGCTGCTCCTCCGACTCCAGCGAGCGCGACTCCTTGCCCTTCTGCACGTACGGCCCGTAGCGGCCGTTTCGCGCGACGACCTCCTCCCCGTCCTCCGCCACGCCGACCACCCGCGGCAGTTGCAGCAGCCGGAGAGCCTCCCCCAGCGTCACGGTGTCGAGCGACATCGTCTTGAAGAGCGACGCCGTGCGCGGCTTCTCCTTCGCCTCCTCGGGCAGGACCTCGGTGACGTACGGGCCGTAGCGCCCGGTGCGCGCCACGATCGGGCGGCCGGTCTCGGGATCGGCGCCGAGCTCGCGGTCGCCGGACGGCTGCGAGAGCAGCTCCTCGGCCCGCTCCACGGTCAGCTCGTCCGGAGCGAGCTCGTCCGGCACGCTCGCACGCTGCCCGTCGCGCTCGAGGTAGGGCCCGTAGCGGCCGACGCGGAGGACGATCCCGTCTCCGATCTCGAGCGAGTTGATCTCGCGCGCGTCGATCGCGCCGAGGTCCGAGACGAGCTCGTGGAGACCACCTCCTCCGTCGCCGAAGTAGAAGCGGCCCAGCCACTCGACGCGGTGCTCGTCGCCGGCCGCGATCCGGTCGAGGTCGTCCTCCATCCGGGCCGTGAAGTCGTAGTCGACGAGCTGCCCGAAGTGCTGCTCGAGGAGGGCGACGACCGAGAAGGCGAGAAAGGCGGGGACGAGGGCGGTGCCGCGCTTGAAGACGTAACCGCGGTCGAGGATCGTGCCGAGGATCGACGCGTACGTCGACGGGCGGCCGATGCCGAGCTCCTCGAGTGTCCGCACGAGCGTCGCCTCGGTGTAGCGCGCCGGCGGGCTCGTCTCGTGACCCTGCGGCTCGAGCGCACGCAACTCGACGGCGTCGCCCTCGGCGAGGTTCGGCAGGCGCCGCTCCTCGTCGTCGTCCTTCGCAGGGCGGTCGTCGTCGCGGCCCTCCTCGTACGCCGCGAGGAAGCCGCGGAACGTGATCACGGTCCCCGAGGCGCCGAACTCGACGGACTCGCCGGCCTTCGAGTCGCCTGCGATCCGCAGCGAGACGGTCTGCCCCTGCGCGTCCTTCATCTGCGAGGCGATGGTGCGCATCCAGATCAGCTCGTACAGGGCGTGCTCGTCCGGGGAGAGCTCGGTTCGCACGTCCTGCGGCGTGCGGAAGCGGTCGCCCGAGGGGCGGATCGCCTCGTGCGCCTCCTGCGCGTTCTTCACCTTCCGCTCGTAGCGGCGCGGCTCCGCGGGGACGTAGTCGGCGCCGAAGAGCGACGACGCCTGCTCGCGCGCGGCGGTGAGCGCCGACTCCGACAGCGTCGTGGAGTCGGTGCGCATGTACGTGATGTAGCCGTTCTCGTAGAGGCGCTGGGCGATGCGCATCGTCGTCTGTGCCGAGTAGCGAAGCTTGCGGCTCGCGTCCTGCTGCAGCGTCGAGGTCATGAACGGCGGGCTCGGCCGGCGGGCGTACGGCTTGCGCTCGACGCGGGCGACCTGGAAAGAGGCGCCGTCGAGGCGATCCGCGAGACCGCGCGCCGCCTCCTCGTCCAGGGACCGCGCCTCGCCGCGGAGCTTCCCGTCGGGCCCGAAGTCACGGCCGGTGGCGACGCGCTGCCCGTCGAACGAGACCAGCCGCGCCTCGAAGCTGTCCGGGTCGAAAGTGGCGAGCAGGTCCCACCACGCGGCGGCGCGGAAGGCAATCCGCTCTCGCTCGCGCTGAACGACGAGCCGGGTCGCGACCGACTGGACGCGGCCGGCAGAGAGTCCGCGCATGATCTTCTTCCAGAGGACCGGCGAGACCTCGTAGCCGTAGAGCCGGTCGAGGATGCGCCGCGACTCCTGCGCGTCGACGAGCCGCTCGTCGACGTCGCGCGTCTCGCCGAGCGCCCGCTCGATCGCGTCGCGCGTGATCTCGTGGAAGACCATCCGGCGCGCAGGCACCTTCGGCTGCAGCACCTCCATCAAGTGCCAGGCGATCGCCTCACCTTCGCGGTCCTCGTCAGTCGCGAGCAGGAGCTCGTCCGCGTCGGAGAGCTGCTTGCGGAGCTGGGCGACCGTCTTCTTCTTGTCGGGATCGACGACGTAGAGCGGCTCGAAGCCGTGCTCGACGTCGACACCGAGACGCGCCCACGCCTCTCCCTTGTACTTCTCCGGGATCTCGGCGGCGCTGTCGGGCAGGTCGCGGATGTGGCCCACGGACGACTCCACGACGAAGTCCGGCCCGAGGTAGCCGGCGATCGTCCGCGCCTTCGCAGGCGACTCGACGATGACGAGACGCTTGGGCACGGCCGGTCACGATAGCCACGGCTGCGGAGGCGATACTCCGGGCGTGCGCCCGCCGGCCGTCTACCACCTCATCGCCGCGCTGAGCTGGCCGGTTCTCTACGGGCTCTTCCGGCTGCGTGCGCGCGGGCGGGAGAACCTCCCCGCGACCGGCGGCTACGTCCTCGCCTGCAATCACATTTCGAGCCTCGACCCATGGCCGCTCGGCCTGCCGCTCTGGCCGCACCGCTGGCTCCGCTTCATGGCGAAGTCGGAGCTCTACTGGTGGCCGCTGCGCCTCCTGCTAGAAAGCGCGGGCGCATTCAGGGTCCGCCGCGGCCACGGCGATCTCGACGCGATCGAGACGGCGGTGCAGCTGGCGCGGGACGGTCACGTGATCGCGATGTACCCGGAGGGAACCCGGCGCGAGAAGGGGCTCGTCAAGAAACACGAGGCGCGGCCGCGCTCGGGCGCGGCGCGCATCGCGCTCGAAGCCGGAGTGCCGCTCGTCCCCGCGGCCGTTGCAGGCACCGACCGGCTGCTCAGGCTCGGGCCGCTGCGCATCGCCTACGGGGCGCCGCTCGAGATCGACGACCTGCGGACGAGCGACGACCTGCGGGACTCGTCGCAGGAGGCGACCGAGCGGCTGATGGTGCGGATCGCGGAGCTCGAAGCCGCCCTGTGAGCGTGCTGCTCGCAGTGGACGGCGACTCCTTTGCGCATCGCGCGTATCACGCCCTGCCGAAGTCGATCCGCCTCAACGCAGTAGTCGGGTTCACGAACATGCTGGTGCGCCTGTGGCAGGCGGAGCGCCCCGACGCCGTCCTTGTCGCGTGGGACACGCTCTCGGTGCCGACCTACCGGCACGAGGCATTCGCTCCCTACCAGTCCGGGCGGGTCTTCGAGGAGTCGATCCTCGAGCAGCTCGAGATCCTGCCGGAGGTCGTTAGCGCCTTCGAGTTCCTCGTCGCGAAGGCGCCGGGCTACGAGGCGGACGACTTCCTCGCGGCCGCCGCGCGCGAGTGGCCGGGCGAGGTGCTCGTGGCGACCTCGGACCGCGACGCCTTTCAGCTCGTGAGCGAGCGCGTCACGATCCTCCAGCCCAGGCGCGGCGTGAGCGAGCTCGCCCGGATCGGCCCGGCCGAGGTGCGCGAGCGGTACGGCGTCGAGCCCCAACAGGTGCCGGATCTGATCGCGCTGCGCGGCGATCCGTCCGACAAGCTGCCGGGCGCTCGCGGAGTCGGGCCGAAGAAGGCGGCCGACGTGCTCGCGCAGTACGGGTCGCTCGAGGCTGCGCTCGCCGACGGTCGCTTTGCGGCCGAGGCGGAGGACTTGAGGCTCTTCCGGCGAATCGCGACGATGGACGCCTCCGCTCCCCTTCCTCCCCTCGCAGAAACATCCCCGGCGTGGGCGGAGGCGTCCTCTTTCCTCGAACGACTCGGGCTCGGCGCCGTCGCCCGACGCGTCGGTGAGCTATCGACGTCCTGAGCCATAGCTCCTTCGCGCGGCTGCACCCGACCGGCAACCACGTCGAGCGGCCCGAGCGGCTCGCGGTGCTGCTCGCCCACCAGCACCTCTGGAGCGAGGGCCGCGCGGCGACGGCCGACGAGCTGCTGCTCTGTCACACGCCCGAGCACGTCGAGCTCATCCGCGCCGTCGAAGATCCGGTCTGGCTCGACGGCGACACGATCTGCACGCCCACCACGTTCGAGGCCGCGTCGCTGGCAGCGGGAACCGCGATCGAAGCGGCGCTGCGCGGCGGCTTCGCGCTCGTACGGCCGCCCGGCCACCACGCGCTCGCCGCGCGCGCGATGGGCTTCTGCATCTTCAACAACGTCGCCGTCGCGGCGCGGGCGGCCCAGCAGCGACTCGGCCTCGAGCGGGTGGCGATCGTCGACTTCGACGTCCACCACGGCAACGGCACCGACGCGATCTTCCGTGAGGACGAGAGCGTCCTCTTCGTCTCCCTCCACCAGTGGCCGTTCTACCCGGGCAGCGGCGGCCCGGATGACCAGGCGGCGGCGACGCTCAACGTTCCGCTGCCGGCCGGCTCCGGGGACGACGTGTACCTCGAGGCGTTCGCGCGGGTCGTCGAGCCGGCGGTCGAGCGGTTCGAGCCGGAGCTCGTGCTCGTCTCCGCAGGCTTCGACGCCCACACGGCGGACCCGCTCGGGGGCATGCGTGTGAGCACGGACGGCTTCCGCGAGCTCGCGTGCCGCTGCCGGGCGCTTTCCGACCGGGTCGCGGCCGTGCTCGAGGGCGGCTACGACCTCGAGACGCTGCCGCGCCTCGTCGACGCTGCCCTGGACGGCTTCAGTTCCTAAGCCCGGGCGAGCGCGAGCTGCTCGAGGGCCTCGCGCCGCGACGAGACGCCGAGCTTGCGCAGGAGGCTCTTGACGTGGGAGCGGACGGTGTGCTCGGAGATGAAGAGGCGCCGGGCGATCTCGTCGGTGCCGTGGTGCTCGTCGAGCAGGAGG
>DASXDE010000126.1:0-11504 GCA_036490825.1 Gaiellaceae bacterium | reverse complement strand
ACGGCGGGCGCGAAGTACTCGACGTCGTTCGCCCGCATCACGAAGTCGCCCACCTCGCCGCGCCGTTGCAGGAGCCCGAGCGAGCGGAGGTACTCGACGCGCGCGAGGTCGAAGTAGGGGTTGTAGCGGCCGTAGTAGACGATCCCCTGCGCATCGGTGTCCGAGAATCCCACGCGCGTCCGCGCACTGAACTTGAACGGCGGATTCACGAGCGGATCACCCGGAGAACCTCGTCGCGCTTCTGCTCCATCAGCTCCTCCGACGTCGCCTCGAGATTGAGGCGCAGCAGCGGCTCGGTGTTGGAGGGGCGCACGTTGAAGTGCCAGTCGTCGTAGTCGACCGAGATCCCGTCGAGGTGCGACACGCGCCCGTCGGCGAACCGCTCCTTCAGCTCCTGCAGCTTCAGCGCGACGTCCGGAACGGGTGTGTTGATCTCGCCGGTGATGAAGTAGCGCGAGCGGAGCGGCGCGAGGATCTCCGACAGTCGCCGGCCCGTCTTGGAGATCAGCTCGAGCATGAGCAGGAACGGGACGACGCCCGAGTCGGCCTGGCTGAAGTCGCGGAAGTAGTAGTGGCCCGAGACCTCGCCGGCAAAGGCGGCGTCCTCCTTGCGCATCCGCGCCTTGATGAACGCATGGCCGACGCGGTTCACGAGCGGAATGCCACCGTCCAACTGGATCGTGTCCGGCACCGCGCGGCTCGCGCGCACGTCGTAGATGATCTTCGCGCCGGGCTCCTTGGCGAGCAGGCTTCCCGCGAAGAGAGTAGTCACGAAGTCGCCCGGCACAAACTCTCCCGTGTCGTCGACGAAGAAGCAGCGGTCCGCGTCGCCGTCGAAGGCAACCCCGAGGTCGGCGCCCTCCTCCAGGGTCTTGCGGACGATGAACTCGCGGTTCTCGGGCAGGAGCGGGTTGGGCTCGTGGTTCGGGAACGAGCCGTCGGGCTCGAAGTAGCAGCGGGTTGCCTCGACCGGCAGCCGCTCGAGCACCGGCGGAAGCATCGTCCCGGCCATCCCGTTCGCTGCGTCGATCACGACCTTGAGCGGCTTGAGCTCGCCGAGGTCCACGAAGGACAGCACCCGCTCGACGAACGCCGGCCAGATGTCCACGCCTTGCACCTCGCCGCGATCCGTGACGTGCCAGTTCCCGGAGTCGATCAGGTCGCGCAGATCGAGGAGGCCGCTGTCGCCGCCGACCGGCAGCGCGCCGCGGCGGACGAGCTTCAGCCCGGTGTACTGCTTCGGGTTGTGCGAGGCGGTGACCATCGCGCCGCCCTCGAGCCCGAGCGAGCCGACCGCGAAATAGACCATCTCCGTGCCGACGAGCCCGAGGTCGAGAACGTCCGCTCCCGCCGTCGCAGCCCCGCGCATGAATGCCTCCTGCACGGCGGGCGACGACAGCCGCATGTCGCGGCCGACCGCGATCCGGCGCGGCTCGAACCGCTCGACGTAGGCGCGCCCGATCGCCTCCGCGCCCGCCTCGTCGAGCTCGTCGGGATAGATCCCGCGCACGTCGTACGCCTTGAAGACCTTCGGATCGAGCACGGCCGCGATGCTACGCGGGCGCGAGCAGGACGTCCCCGATTAACCGCGTCGACATGGCGTCCGGGGCCTCGCTGATCACGGTCGCGGGCCGCTCGAAGCGCTCCAGCGCCGCGCGCAGCGGCTCGGCGCGGAGCGTCCCTTCGCCGTAGGGGAGATGCCTCGTCTCGTTGCGGTTCGCGTACTGGATGTCGCTGAAGTGGATGTGGAACGGCGCCCCCGGCTCGAGCACGGCATCTGCGCCCGCGAGGGCGGCGGCGAACCTGTCCGCCTCGAGGAAGGCGCCGTCGCTCGTCGCGTGCATGTGGGCGAAGTCGAGCACCGGCCGGACGAAGTCGACCTGCGCCGCGATCGCGAGCACGTCGTCCACCGTCCCCAGGTCGCGCACGCGCCCCATCACCTCGACGCCGAACGGGACGAGCCGGCCCTTCGCCTCGAGCCGCTCGCGAAGGTCGCCGAGCTGGTCGACGACGTCGGCGATCGCGCGCTTCCGCTCGCGGCCGAGGAGGAAGCCGGGGTGGAAGACGATCAGCCGCGCGCCGCAGGCCTGCGCCAGGCCGGCGGTGTGGTCGAGCATGCCGAGCGCCATCTTGAACTTCTTGCCGCGGTCGGCATGACCCATGAAGGCGGCGAGCGGAGCGTGCACCGAGAGCGCGACGTCGGCGGCGGTCGCCGCCTCGCCGAACAGCGGAGCGGTCTCGTAGTCGAGCCAGAAGCCGCTCACGAACCCGACCTCGCAGGCCCGATACCCCTCTGCTGCGAGCGCCGCGAACGCCTCCTCGAACGTCGGCGCCTCCGGCAGCCCTCCGGGCCCGTAGCGGATCTCGCCCACGGCGCCAGCCTATGCCGTCCGACCCTTTTTCTACGTTTTTCGCATGGCCAAGCGACCCTCGCGGATCGACCTCCTCGAGCTCGACATCGACCTCCGCCTCGCCGACCTCTGGCGAGAGACCCTCGACGTGGCGGACTGGAACCTCGAAGTCGTGGCCGCGTTTCTGAGGGCCGCGTACGGCAAGGGCTACTGCGACGCGCTCACCGAGGACGCGCCGGGCTCGCTCTGCCACGAGCACGGGTACCGCATCCCGGCCCGCAAGGCCGCGAAGCAGTCGTAGAGCGAGGACTGCCGCTTCCGCGGGCGGACGGGGGCTACGATGCGCGCGTGGGATCCAGTCCTGCGCGGCTCGTGATCGCTCTCTCGGTGGCGGCCGCACTCGCGGTCTTCGTCGTCTACACGGCGCTCGCCGGCAACGGCGTCGCGCAGCTGACGCCGAGCTCGCTCGCGGGCCACAGCGGAGACGTCAGCCTCGTCGGCGCCGTCGTCGGCCCGGTCAGGGGCGACGCGTACACGCGCGGCGGCCTCCGCTTCGCGCTCAAGGACATCGGCCAGGCGGCTCCGACGCGCGTGGCCGTCGACTACCGCGGCAGCGTCCCGGACCTGTTCAAGGTCGGCCGCCACGTCGTCCTCGAGGGAACGATGCGCCACGGGGTCTTCGTCGCCAAGCCCGGCTCGCTCGTGACGAAGTGCCCGTCGAAGTACACGCCCGCGAAGTCCTCCAAGACCTGACCTGATGGCCGCGCTCGGGCGCGCCGCGCTTCTCCTCGCCTTCGGCCTCGTCGCGTATGCGCTGGTCGCGGGCTCGTACGCCGCCTGGAAGCGCCGACGCAGGCTCGCGCACTCGGCGCAGAACGCGCTCCTCGCCGCGTTCCCGGCGACCCTGGTCGCCGCCATCCTCCTGCTCGTCGCCCTCGGGCGCCGCGACATGACCTTCGTCTACGTCTGGCAGCACACGAGCCACCGCCTGCCGCTCGGCTATGCGCTCTCCGCCTTCTGGGGCGGGCAGGAGGGATCGCTCCTGCTCTGGCTGCTCGTCCTGACGGGCTACGCCGGTCTCGCGGTCTGGCTCAACCGCCGCTCGCGCGAGCTCGTTGCGTGGACGGTGCCCGTCTTCGGGCTGGTGGGCTGCTTCTTCGCCTTCATGCTCTGCTTCGTCTCGAGCCCCTTCAACATCCAGCCCGCGCCGGCGGACGGCCAGGGGATGGTGCCGAGCCTGCAGAACCCGTACATGCTCGCCCACCCGCCGCTGCTCTACCTCGGGTACGTCGGCCTCACCGTCCCGTTCGCCTTCGCGATGGGCGCGCTCCTCTCGGGCCGCACGGACGAGCGCTGGATCGTCGCGACGCGCCGCTGGACGCTCGCCGCCTGGACTTTCCTCGGCGTCGGGCAGCTGATCGGCGCCCACTGGGCGTACGTCGAGATCGGCTGGGGCGGCTACTACGCCTGGGATCCGGTCGAGAACGCGGCGCTCATGCCGTGGCTGGCGGCGACCGCGTTCCTGCACTCGGTGATGATCCAGGAGAAGCGCGGGATGCTGAAGGTCTGGAACATGGTGCTCGTCGCGCTCGCGTTCAACCTCTCGCTCTTCGGCACGTTCCTGACGCGCTCGGGCGTGATCGACTCGATCCACTCCTTCTCGAAGAGCTCGATCGGGGGCTGGTTCCTCGCCTTCCTCTGCCTGATGGTCGTCGTCTCGGTCGTGCTCATCCGCTGGCGCCTGCCGCTGCTGCGCACGAAGACGCGCCTCGAGTCGCTCGTCTCCCGTGAGGCCTCCTTCCTCTACAACAACCTGCTGCTCGTCGCCCTCTGCCTGACGATCCTCTGGGGCGTGCTCTACCCGATCCTGTCGGAGGCGGTGCGGGGCGAGACGCGCTCCGTCTCGAAGCCGTACTACGACTTCTTCCTCCACACGTTCGGGCTGCCGCTGCTGCTCCTGATGGGCCTCGGCCCGCTCGTGGCGTGGCGGAGGGCCTCGCTCCGCTCGCTCGGGAGGATGTTCGTCGTCCCGTTCACCGCCGCGGTCGCGACCGGCGTCGCCCTGCTCGCGCTCGGCTTCGGAAGCTCGTGGCCGGGCCTGCTCGCGTACACGTTCGGCGCCTTCGTCGTCGCCTCCATCGTGCTGGAGTTCGTGCGGGGTCGTGCAGCTGCCGGGGGGGTCTTCCGGCTGATCGCGCGCAACCGGCGGCGTTACGGCGGCTACGTCGTGCACGCCGCGGTCGTCCTGCTCGCGATCGGCATCGCCGGCTCGAGCGCGTACCAGACGGTGCACGAGCGGGTCCTGAGGCCCGGGCAGTCGATCGAGGCGGCCGGCTACACGCTCACCTATCGCACGAGTACGGGCGTTCGTGGGCCGAACTACACGGGGTTCCGCGCGCTCGTCGACGTGCGGCGCGGTGGCTCCCACGTGGCGACGCTCGATCCCGGTCAGAACCACTACGCGATCGAGGGGCCCGCCACCGAGGCGTCGATCTACCACGACCCGCGCTCGCTGGGCGACGTGTTCACCACCGCGCAGGTCGCCGACAGGAAGACCGGCGCGATCGATCTGAAGGTGTTCGTCAAGCCGCTGATCAACCTCATCTGGGCGGCGGGCTTCCTCTTCGTGGCGGGCGCGCTCGTCGCGATGTGGCCGGATGCCGTCGAGCAGCGGCGCCTCGCTGCGCGCTACGCGGCCGGCGCGGCCCCAGCGGGAATCTGAGGTGGGCTGGGCGCTCGCGCTCGGGGCGATCCTCGCGGTCGTCGCCGTCGTGTTCGTCGCACGCCCCTTCCTGCGGGACCCGGCTCCGGCGAGCGACCGGCTCGACGAGCTCGCCCCCGAGGCGCGCGACCGGCTCGCGCTGGCCGAGGAGCGGGATCGAGCGCTCGCGGCGCTGAAAGAGCTCGAGTTCGACCACCGCACCGGCAAGGTCTCGGACGAGGACTACCGCGCGCAGGTGGGGCCGTTGCGCAGGCGGGCCGCGGAAGTGTTACGAGCCCTGGAAGGCGGGGAACAGGGCCGGCATGAGCGCGTCCCCGGTCAGGGAGAGCGCGTGCCGTAGCTGCGGCGCGGAGCTCGCGTCGGACGCCCGTTTCTGCTCCAGTTGCGGCGTTCCGGCGGGTGAGCCGCCGCCGCTCGAGACCGTTCCGGGCCCCGTGGTGCACGAGAGCGTCGAGCGGCGCTGGCTGGGGATGCCCGTCCGCTTCGTTCTCCTCTGCTGCGGCTTCGCCGCGCTCGGCGCCGCAATCGGGCTGTTCGCGACGGGGAGCTGGGCGTGGGGGATCGCGCTGCTGCTCCTCGCGGGAGCCCTGCTCGCCGCGCTCGGGGAGTCGACGCGACGCGCCGGCGACGTCTGGGCCGCACGCTCGTCGCGCCTCGCCGCCGACGGCCGCGCCCAGGCGGCGACCGCAGCAGAGGTGTGGCGGACGCGGTTCGACACGACGGTCAGCCGCTGGCGCACCCGGTCTCGGATCGACGCGATCGAGTACGAGCGCGGGCCGGCGCTGCAGGCGCTCGGTGACGCGGTCTGGCGCAGCGACAAGGATGCGGAAGGCGAGGCGCGCCGGCGGCTCGTAGAGCTCGAGCAGGAGCGAAAGCGGATCGAGGACGAGCTCGCCGAGCAGCTCGCCGGCGCCGACGAGAGGATTCGCCGCGCGCGTCTGCCGGTACAAGACACGATCATGGTTACTCCGAACGAGCCGAGTGCTCCCTACCCGCCGCCGGACGAAGGCGAGCCGCCGCAGCCGGCTCGGGTGCCGGAGCCGTACCCGCCTCCGGACGAGGGGACGCCGCCCGTGCCGGCGCCCGATCCCGGCCAGACCGAGAGCGAGTAACGAGGCCTGCACCGGCGGACGGCGCCGCTAGGCTCCGCCGCGCGATGGTCGGCGTCCACCATGCCGTGGCGTTCGCGGTCCTGGCCGCGACCTTCGGCGCGGCGGGCGCGGGCGCCTGGACGTACTACCGCCGCAGCGAGCCGCGGGGGCTGCTCACGCATCTGCTCGCGCTCGCCCAGACCGTGCTCGTCGCGCAGGTCGGCCTCGGGCTGCTCCTGCTTTCCAGCCATCACCGCGCGGCCGACCGGCTCCACTACCTGTACGGGACGCTCGCGCTGCTCGCCGTGCTGGCGCCGTGGATGTACGCGCCGGCCGACCGGCGCGGGCGGCTCGCGTGGTTCACCGGCGCTACCTTGGTGGCAGGAGCGCTCGCGGTGCGGGCGTACCTGACCGCTACATGAGCCGGTTCTTCTCCCGCATCAACCCGACCCTGCGAGGCCTGCTGATCCTCGCGGCGATCGCGGGGCTGGTCGTCGTGTTCCAGCTCGAGCAGACGCTGAACGCGCTCCTGATCATCGCCCGCGTCGCCTTCCTGCTCGCGATCGCGTACTTCATCTTCCTCGTCTGGCGCGAGCGGCGGGAGGGGATCTCGATGTGGTCGCGGCGCGCGCGCACGGTCTTCTACGGCGCCGCGATCCTGGCGGTCGCCGACGTGGGCGTCTACTGGTACGGCGGCGCCGTCGGCTACCAGGTCCTCGCATTCGTGGCGGTGCTCGCCCTGTGCGGCGTCGCGATGTGGCGGACCTGGCGCGACCAACACACCTACGTGTGACGGAGACCGCAGCGGCTGCAGCGGCGCCGCTTGAGTGACAGCCGGGCGCCGCACCGCTCGCAGCGAGGCACCCGTGGTCGGGCGGTCGCCGCCGCGAGGATCTCGTGGTCCGGGATCAGCAGCACCGCCAGCCCGTCGTCGGCGTCGAGCGAGGCGAGGTACTCGTCCCGCGCCCGCTCGACGTCGAGATCGTCGCCGACGAGTACGCACATGTTCCTCGTTCAAGGGGGCGCCTGCGCCCGAAGATCGGGTTCACGACTACGAATGGAAGCGCAATCAGGCGCTCGGCTTCCTGCGGGACGGCTCGAAAGTGAAGGCGACCGTGTTCTTCCGCGGCCGCGAGCGCGAGCATCCCGAGGAGAGCCGGACGATGACGGCGGTCTTCGCGCCGCGATGAGCCGCCGCCACCTCCACACGTGCACCTGGTTGCGGCGGCTCTGCCGCAGCTTGCCCTCTTCCTCGTAGCGCCACTTGCCGTAATCCAACACGCGGCACACTGGAGGATCGGAGGCCGCCGCGACCTCGACGACGTCCAGGCCGCGCTCCTACGCGTAGGCGCGCGCTTCGTCCGCGGCCATGACCCCGAGCTGGCTGCCGTCCTCGGCCACGAGCCTCACCGGAATCTAGATCTCGACGCGGGCCGACGCGCCGTCGAGCGCCGCGAGCGCCTCGCGCACCGGCACGAAGCGGCCGACGAAGATCGGCGTGTCGCGCTCGGTGTAGCGGGATGCCTCGCTGTCGCGCAGGCGCAGCATGAGGTGCATGAAGTCCGCGGGCTCCTCGCACTCGAAGGCGGTCATGAACTCCTGGTCGTCGATGCCGAACGAGTAGGTCGTGTGGTTCTTGATCCCGGGGAACTCCTCGCGCCCGATCCGGATGTGCTCGTCCATCGCCCGCTGCCGCTCGGCCTCGGTGAGCGCGTACCACGGCCGCACCTTCACGAACGGGTACACGACGAGGTAGGGCAGCCCGTGCGGCGTGATCTTGCGCGCCTTGCGGGCGCTCGTGTACTGAGACGCCTTGGTCGTGGCCAGGTAGGAGTACGGCGTCTCGAGCCAGCCGGCGAGCGCCGTCCCGTTGAGCGCGGTGCCTAGCTCCTCGAGGTCGTCGTAGCGATCCGTGATCTTCCAGAGGAAGAAGTCGGTCTCCGGCCGCACGCCCGCCGTCGTGTACGCGCGCAGGTGCTCGAAGCGCTCGGCGAACGAGTCCACTACCTCGGCGAGCTCCTCCTTCTGGGCCTGGCGCGCGTCGGGCGGCAGAAGCCGCCGCCAGGACGGATCGACCCGGTAGAAGGTGTACGCGACGTACTGGCCCTCCATCGGCAGGATGGTAGCCGTGCCGTCTCGGGTCGAGAACCAGCTCAAATCGCTTCCGGTAAGGCCGGGCGTCTACCTGTTCCGCGACGCGGACGGCGACGTGCTGTACGTCGGCAAGGCGAAGTCGCTCCGGCCGCGCGTCCGCTCCTACTTCCAGAAGACGACGGACGGGCGCGCCCAGATCCGCAGCCTCCCGGCGCGGGTCGCGGACGTCGAGGTGATCGTGACGGGCAGCGAGGTCGAGGCGCTCCACCTCGAGCAGAACCTCGTCAAGCGGCACCGGCCGCCGTTCAACGTCCGCCTGCGCGACGACAAGTCCTTCCCGTACATCGCCGTCACGGTCGAGGACGAGTACCCGCGCGTGATGTTCACCCGCGAACGGCACCGGCCCGGCGTCTGGTACTTCGGCCCGTACGCGAACGCGAAGAAGGTGCGCGAGACGCTCGACGTCCTCAACCGCGTCTTCCGCTACCGGCCCTGCGAGGGCCCGAAGCCCGGCCGGCACAGCGGGATCCCGTGCCTCGACTACCACATCGACCGCTGCCTGGCGCCCTGCGTGGGCTACGTCTCGGCGGAGGACTACCGCGGCATCGTGGACGGCGTGATCGAGTTCCTCTCCGGCGACGTGAAGCCGATCCAGCGCGAGCTCGAGCGCCGGATGCAGGAGGCGGCGATCGAGGAGCGGTTCGAGGACGCAGCGCGCTACCGCAACCGGCTGTTCGCGGTGCAGCACCTCGTCGAGCGGCAGGCCGTGGAACGCCGGTCGGTGGGGACGGTCGACGTGATCGGGTTCGCGGCCGAGGGCGACCGCGCGGTCGTCCAGATCTTCCCCCTGCGCGGCGGCAAGATGGTCGACCGCCACTCGTTCCACCTCGAGAACGTCGGCGGGCAGGACGTAACCACCATCCTCGAGTCGTTCGGGCTCGAGTACTACGGCAGCGCGCCGAGCGTGCCGCCGCAGATCGTGGTCCCGAACGACGCGGGCGACCTGTCGGCTCTCGCCGAGCTCCTGTCGGAGCGGCGCGGGGCACGGGTCGAGATCCGCACCGCCGAGCGGGGCGAGAAGCGGCGCCTGCAGCGGCTCGCCGACGAGAACGCGCTGCACGTCCTCACGAGCGACCTCGCGCAGGGCGAGCAGCGGCGGCTGCGACGGGTCGAGGCGCTCGAGCAGCTGCGCGAGACGCTCAACCTCGAGTCCCTGCCGCTGCGGATCGAGTGCTTCGACGTCTCGACGGCGATGGGCCAGGACAACGTCGGCTCGATGGTCGTGTTTCAGGACGGCCTGCCGAAGAAGGCGCACTACCGCAAGTTCGGGATCCGCGGCCAGGCGGGGATGGACGACTTCGCCGCGATGGGGGAGATGGTCTCGCGCCGCTTCGCTCGTCTCGAGGCAGGGCCGACCGCGGAGGACTACGACGAGTCGTTCGCGGCCACGCCGAACCTCGTCGTGGTCGACGGCGGCAAGGGCCAGCTCGCCGCGGCTCTGGCCGCGATGCAGGCGTTCGACCTGCCGCGCGTCGCGGTGATCGCGCTCGCGAAGCGGGAGGAGGAGGTGTTCGTGCCGGGCCGGGCGAGGCCGGTCGTCCTCTCGCGCCACGACCCGGGGCTGCAGCTCCTGCAGCGGATTCGCGACGAGGCGCACCGGTTCGCGGTCGGCTTCCACCGCCAGAGGCGCGAGACGCGGGGCTTTGCGTCGCTGTTCGACGAGCTCGAGGGGGTGGGGCCGGCGCGGCGGCGCGCGCTCCTCAACCACTTCGGCTCGGTCGAGGCCATGCTCGCGGCGGCGCCGGAGGAGCTCGAGGGCGTCCCGGGCGTGCCCGCGAAGGTGGCCCGCAGCGTCTACGCGCAGCTGCACAAAGCCGGGCGTGGCTGAGGCGGGCCCGAAGGCTGCGCTGCGGCTCATCGGGCACCGCAACTTCGGCCCCTACTTCGTCGGCAACGCCGCCTCCGCGAGCGGCACGTGGTTCCAGAACCTCGCGGCGTCCCTGTACGTGTACGAGCGGACGCACTCGCCGTTTCTGCTCGGCGTGCTGCAGTTCGCCAACTTCGTGCCGGTGCTGCTGCTCGCGCCCTGGGGTGGCAGCGCCGCCGACCGCTTCGACCGCAAGCGGCTCCTGCTCGTGACGCAGGTCGGCTCGACGGTGTTGAGCGGGGCGCTCGCGGCGCTCGCGTGGGCGGGCTTTGCCTCCGTGCCGCTCGTGATCGGTTGCGCGGTCGGGCTCGGCATCAGCAGCGCCTTCAGCGCACCGGCGAGCCAGGCGCTGATCGGGGACCTCGTCCCGCGCAGCGAGCTGCAGTCGGCGGTGGCGCTCAACTCGATGACGTTCAACCTCGCGCGGGCGGTCGGACCCACGCTTGCCGGGGTCTCAGTCGACCAGCTGGGGTTCGCGCCCTCCTTCGCGATCAACGCGGCGTCGTATCTCCTGCTCGTGCTCGGGCTGACCATCGTGGAGCCGCGTGCGCGCGAGCTCGCCGGGCGCGGCGCCGCGCGGCTGCGCGAGAGCCTCCGCCTCGTCCGGCAGCAGCCCCGGTTGCTCGCGTTCCTGCTCATCGTGACCGCGGTCGGCTTCGGCTCCGACCCCGTCAACACCGAGGCGCCGGCGTTCGCGAGCACGTTCGCGCTCCACCCGTCTCGCCTCTGGACGGGGATCATCGTCGGCGCGTTCGGCGCCGGCGCGGTCACGGCGGCGTTCCTGGTCGCCGGGCGCGTCGCCGGCTCGCGGCGGCGGATGACGATCACGCTCGTGCTCCTCGCCGCCGGCATCGCGGGGTTCGCGCTGTCGCCCGCGATCTGGCTCGGCCTCGCGTTCCTCGCGGTCGCCGGCTTCGGCTACCTCGCCTCGAACACTGCGGCGACGAGCCGGCTCCAGCTCGATGTCGCCGAGCAGCACCGCGGCCGGATCATGGCGCTCTGGAGCGTCGCCTTCCTCGGCCTCCGGCCCGTGGCGAGCCTCCTCGACGGGGCGCTCGCCGGCGCGTTCGGCGTGCGCGCGGCGGGGGTCGTGCTCGCGCTGCCCGCGCTCGCTTGCGCCGCGGCGATCCTGTTCCTGAACCGGCGCGTGCCGTAGCGTCCAGAGCCGTGCCACGCTTCTGCCCGAGCTGCGGTGCCGCGATCGGCGTGCAGGCCCCGGTCGCCTGCCCGGGCTGCGGACGCGAGCACTGGCTCGGGGCGAGCAGGGCCGGCGCTGCGCTCGTCGCCCACGAGGGACGCCTGCTCCTGACGCGGCGCGC
>DASXDE010000125.1:0-14859 GCA_036490825.1 Gaiellaceae bacterium | reverse complement strand
CGACGGCCTCGATGATCGCGCGCGAGTAGAGCATTCCGGTCTTCGCGGCGTCGATCCCGATGTCGGCGGCGACCGCGTCGAGCTGCGCGCGCACGAACAGGGCCGGCACCTCGTGCACCGCCGTCACCTCGCGCGTGTTCTGCGCCGTGAGGGCCACGATCGCCGACATGCCGTGCACGCCCGCCGCAGCAAACGCCTTCAGGTCGGCCTGGATCCCGGCGCCGCCGCCGGAGTCGGAGCCTGCAATCGTGATGCAGCGTGGAACCAACGCACTCCCTTCGCCGGCATGACCCGGATCAGGTTCGACGGGTGTGATCTCAGCCTCTCCGCGAGGCACCCCGGTGCTCGAACGTTAGCGTCTGACCGTGAGAAGGCTGCCTCCTGCCCTCGCTGCGAGCGCCACGCCGCGGATCCTCGACCTGTTGGGCGACGGGCCCGGCCGCGTGCTCGAGCTCGGCTTCGCCGGCATCCACGCGCGGCCGCTCGAGCTCGCAGGCTGGGAGGTGGTCGTGGTGGAGCCGGATCCGCGCCAGGCCGAGCGAGCGCGACAGCGGGGAGCAGAGCCCAGCGAGCGGACGCAAGGACGTTTCGACGCCGTCGTGGCTCCGGTGGAAGCCGACCTGGCGGGGATCGACGCGGCGCGTGTCCTCGTCGTCGGTCGGGATGGATCCGTGCGCGAGCGGCGTTAGTTGCCGCGATGGAGCTCCGCGTCGTCCTCACCGTCCCCGACTTCGACGAGGCGCTCGCCTTCTACCGCGACGCGCTCGGCTTCGAGCAGGTCGCCGACTGGAGCGGCGAGAACGGCCGCGTGATCCTGCTCGAAGCCGGACGCGCGACCCTCGAACTGTTCGACGAGCGGCAGGCGGATCACGTCGCCCGCATCGAGGCGGGCCGGCGCGTCTCGGGACCGGTGCGCCTCGCGGTCGAGGTCGACGACCTCGACGGAGCGGCCCGGCGCCTCGTCGCGGCCGGCGCGAATGCGGAAGCGCCGCCGGTCGTGCCGCCGTGGGGCGGTCGCAACGCCCGCTTGCGCTCCCCGGACGGAATGCAGCTGACCCTCTTCAGCGAGTCGTAGCCGCCCCGGCGCCGGGCTAGCATCGGCGCATGGAGGGCGCGCGCTACGACGGCATCGCCGACTGGTACGACACGGAGTTCCAGCCGGCTCCGCTCGAGGGCGAGACGTGGGGGACCCTCGTCCGGCTGCTCGGCGACGGCGACGGCTCCCTGCTCGACGTCGGCTGCGGCACGGGAGGCTATGCGGCGGGCCTCACGGGGCTCGGCTGGGAGTACACCGGCGTCGACAGCTCGGAGGACATGCTCCGCCGGGCGCGAGAGAAGGGCGTGACGGCGATCCGGGCGGATGCCGGCGCGCTGCCGTTCGAGGACGCGTCGTTCGCCGCGGCGGTCTCGATCTTCACGCACACGGACGTCGACGACTGGGGCGCGACAGTGCAGGAGATCGCACGGGTTCTTCGTCCCGGTGCACCGTTCGTCTACGTCGGCGTCCACCCGTGCTTCGTCGGCCCGCACTCGGTCTACGACTTCGAGCGCCGGGCGCCCGAGCTCCACGCGGGCTGGTATCGCCGGACGGGCCGCTACGACGAGGCTCCCGGCATCTGGCGCGGGTCCGGCGTGCGAATCAGGGTCGGGGCAAGCCACCTCCCGCTGGGCCTCTTCCTCCAAACCTTCCTTGCCGCCGGCCTGCAGCTCGAGCGCGTCGAGGAGCCTGCCGAGCGCGAGTACTCGTTCGGTCTCGCGTTCCGATGGCGCCGTTGAACACGACCGCCACCTGGGAAGACCTGCTCGCCGGCGACGAGCTCGCGCACCTCGTGACCGAGCCTGCGCGCGCGGCGCGGACAGCGCCGCTTCCGGAGTCGCTCCACCAGGCGCTGCGGGAGGCGCTCGCCGGCCGGGGAGTCCACGAGCTCTACGCGCACCAGGCCGAGGCGTACGAAGCCGCGGCTCTTCGCGGCAATGTGATCGTCACGACCGGGACGGCGTCGGGAAAGACGCTCGCCTTCAACCTGCCCGTGCTCGACGCGCTCGCGGCCGACCGGCACGCGCGCGCGCTCTACCTCTACCCGACGAAGGCGCTCGCCCAGGATCAGGCGCGCTCGCTCGGCAAGCTCGGCGTGGCCGGCATCCGCGCGGCGATCTACGACGGAGACACGCCGACCGAGCTGCGGCGGCAGATCCGCGGCTGGGCGAACCTCGTGCTCACGAACCCGGACATGCTCCACATCGGCGTGCTCCCGCGCCACGACCTGTGGGGCGACTTCCTGCACAACCTCCGCTTCGTCGTGGTCGACGAGGCGCACGTCTATCGCGGCGTCTTCGGCTCGCACGTCGCGAACGTCCTGCGGCGGCTGCGCCGCCTCGCCCGGATCTACGGCGCCGAGCCGCAGTTCCTGTTCGCCTCGGCCACGATCGCGAACGCCGGCGAGCTCGCACACGCCCTCACAGGCGAGGACGCGACCGTCGTGGAGGACGACGCGGCGCCGCGCGCCGAGCGGACGGTCGCGCTCTGGAACCCGCCGCTGCTCGACGCCGAGCTCGGCCTGCGGGCGAGCGCGCTCGGCGAGGCCTCGCGGCTGCTCGCCGGGCTCGTGGGCCGCGGACTGCGCACCATCTGCTTCGCAAAGAGCCGCAAGTCGGCCGAGCTCATCCACCGTTTCGCAAGCGATCGGCTGGATGCGGAGACCGCCCGGCGGCTCGCGCCCTACCGCGCCGGCTACACGCCGCAGCAGCGGCGGGAGATCGAGCGGCGGCTCGTCGAGGGCGACCTGCTCGGCGTCACGTCGACCGACGCGCTCGAGCTCGGGATCGACATCGGCGACCTCGACTGCGCGATTTCGGTCGGCTTCCCCGGAACGGTGGCGAGCCTCCGCCAGCAGTGGGGCCGCGCGGGGCGCCGCGAGCACGGGCTCGCGGTCCTCATCGCTTCGGAGGACGCTCTCGACCAGTACTTCATGCGTGAGCCGCCGGCCCTGCTCGAACGGCGAGTGGAGGCGGCGATCCTCGATCACGCCAACCCGCGCGTACTCGACGGGCACGTCGCGGCGGCCGCGTTCGAGGCCCCGGTCGACGACACCGACGCGGCGACGCTCGGCCCGGAGGCGCTGGAGCGAGCGCCGCACGTCCCGGAGCTCCGTCACACGCCGCGCGGCTGGGTCTGGGCCGGGAAGGACGCGCCCGCGGCGCGCGTCCCGCTCCGCTCGACCTCCCCCGCCGCGTTCCTCGTCATCGACGCCTCGAGCGGAGACGTGCTCGGGCTCGCCGAGCGCGAGCGCGCGTACTCGACGGTCCACGAGGGCGCCGTCTACCTCCACCTCGGCCGCCAGTACCTGGTGCGCGAGCTCGACCTCCAGGCTCGGCGCGCGCTAGTCGAGCCGTTCGGCGGCGACTGGTACACCCAGGCGAAGAAGGAGACCGAGACGTCGATCGAGGAGCCGCTGCGAGTCGAGCGCCGCCTCGGGCTCGAGCTCTCCTTCGGCCGCGTCTCGGTCACGGAGCAGGTGGTCGCGTACCAGAAGAAGGCGGTCGCCGACGGCTCCACGCTCGCGACGATCCCGCTCGAGCTGCCGCCCACCACGTTTGACACCGAGGCCGTCTGGTTCGTGCCCCGACCGCACCAGCTCGAGGGGCTCGAGGCGATGCCCCTCCTGCTCTCGTCCCTGCACGCGGCCGAGCACTCCCTCATCGCGCTCCTGCCGCTGTGGGCGATGTGCGACCGCTGGGACATCGGCGGGCTCTCGACCAACCTCCACCTCGACACCGGCGCCCCAACCGTGTTCGTCTACGACGGCCACGCCGGCGGGGTCGGCATCGCCGCGCGCGGGTTCGAGCAGTTCGAGGGCTGGGTCGCCGACACCGTCGAGCTCCTCGCGGGCTGTCCCTGCGAGCGCGGCTGCCCGTCCTGCGTCCAGAGCCCGAAATGCGGCAACCTCAACGAGTTCCTCGACAAGGCGGGCGCGCTCACGCTTCTGACGAGGATGTCGAAATCCGGCTAGCCCGTTCGTCGTACCGTTGTCAACGATCCCCGAAGGAGGGACCAGATGCAGTACATGCTCCTGATCTACAACGACCCGGGCGGCTGGGACACCATGACACCCGAGCAGCAACAGTCGGTGTTTGCCGAGTACGGCGCCTACACCGAGGAGCTCCAGGGCTCCGGGAAGATGGTGGCCGGCGACGCGCTGCAGCCGATCACCACTGCGACGTCGGTCCGCGTGCGTGATGGTGAGACGCTGACCACCGACGGCCCCTTCGCCGAGACGAAGGAGGTGCTCGGCGGCTACTACCTGCTCGACGTCGAGACCATCGACGAGGCGCTCGACTGGGCCGCCAAGATCCCCGGCGCGAAGTACGGCACGATCGAGGTGCGCCCCGTCGTCACCGACTACGAGACGGTCGCATAGACGAGCTCACCCGCGCATACCGCGACGAGCGCGCCCGCTCGATCGCGATCCTCGGCCGCGTCCTCGGTGACCTCGATCTCGCCGAGGACGCGGTGCAGGACGCCTTCGTCACGGCGGCGGAGCGCTGGCCGCGGGACGGCGTGCCGCGCAACCCGGGCGCCTGGATCGTCGCGACCGCGCGCAACCGGGCGATCGACCGGGTCCGCCGCGAGCGCACGCTCGCGCGGAAGACGGAGCTGCTCGCGAAGGCCGAGCAGCTCCCGCAGGACGAGGAGGCAACCATTCCCGACGAACGGCTCGAGCTGATCTTCGCGTGCTGCCACCCGGCGCTCGCCGTCGAGGCGCAGGTCGCGCTGACGCTCAGTCTCGTCGGCGGCCTCGACACGCCCGAGATCGCGCGCGCCTTCCTCGTGCCCGAGCCGACGCTGGCGCAGCGGCTGGTGCGGGCGAAGCGGAAGATCCGCGACGCAGGCATCCCGTTGCGCGTCCCGCCCGAGCATCTGCTCCCCGACCGGCTGCGGGCCGCTCATGCGACCATCTACCTCGTCTTCAACGCGGGCTACGGCCCGCCCGTGCGGCGGGAGCTGTGCGGCGAGGCGATCCGCCTCGCGGCCGTGCTCGCGACCTTGATGCCGGACGAGGCCGAGGCCCACGGCCTGCACGCGCTGCTCCTCCTGCAGGACGCCCGCCGGGACGCACGGGTCTCGCCCGCAGGGGAGCTCGTCCTGCTCGACGACCAGGACCGGGGCCTCTGGGACGCCGACGAGATCGAGCAGGGCCGGCAAGCGCTCGAGCGCGCGCTCCGTCTCCGGCTGCCGGGCCCGTACCAGCTGCAAGCGGCGATCGCGTCGCTCCACTACGAGGAGTCGACGGACTGGGCGCAGATCGCCCTCCTCTACGGCAGGCTCGTGGAGCTGAGCCCGTCGCCGGTGATCGAGCTGAACCGGGCGGTGGCCGTCGCGATGGCCGACGGGCCGGAACCCGGGCTCGAGATCGTGGAGGGCCTGAGCGGGCTCGAGCGCTATCACCTCTGGCACTCGACCCGCGCCGAGCTCCTGCGACGGCTCGGCCGGGACGAGGAGGCGTCCGCCGCGTACGCCCGTGCGCTCGAGCTCGCACCGAGCGAGACCGAGCGCACGTTCCTCGAGAGCCGCATCTAGTACGCGGCGGCAAGCACCTGCTTGCGCCGCAGCTGGAGCAGGGAAACCGCCTGCGAGGTGGGCCGGAACGGGTCGTAGACCATCGTCCCGTCGTCGACCGCGACGGCCGCGACCGCCACTCCGTCGACGTCCGCCACGATCCAGTCGCTCTCGTGCAGCTCCCGCTCGCTCAGCGCTGCGAGGCGCTCGAGCTCGTCTCGGCAGGCGCTCAGCCGCAGCTGAATCGCGGCCCGCACCGGCTGCGGAGGATGGACAGAAGCCGCTCGCGCCCGCCGGTACCTCACGGCGTCGCGCTGGAAGTCGGCTATGCGCGCGATGGCGACCTGACGGATGAGCTCGGGGTGCATCACAACTCCTCCTTCCGACGTGCTAACCTAACCACCGTTCGGAGATTACCAGTTATGTAACCTCCGACGCAAGGACAATGGTTACGGATTTTCAGACGCAGCTCGACCTCGTCCGCGACTACGTCAACACCTTCGACTTCGAGACCGGCATCGACCAGATCTCGTCGCCGGACGAGCTCGCGACGTGGTTCTCGGAGCAGGGGCTCGTGGACGATCTCGTCGAGCCGACCGCAGAGGAGCACGAGGACGCGCTTGCCCTCCGAGAGGCGATCCGGGAGCTCCTGCTCGCGAACAACGGCGTCGACGTGGACGCCGAAGGGGCGTCGACGACGCTGGAGGCCGCGGGCCGCAAAGCCCGCCTCGGCGTCCACTTCGAGCACGGCCGACCCGTCCTCGTTCCCGAGGGCGACGGGGCGCGCGCGGCGCTCGGACGCATCGTCGCCACGGTCGCGGAGCTCGCGCCGACCGACGAGTGGAAGCGCCTCAAGACCTGCCGCGACGACAACTGCCGCGTCGCGTTCTACGACAAGTCGCGAAACCGCTCACGCGCCTGGTGCTCGATGGAGGTCTGCGGCAACCGCGAGAAGGCGCGCAGCTTCCGGGCGCGCCACGCAACGAGCTAAGCCGAGCGGGCGAGGTCGTCCGGGCCGGCGGCCGTCGGCGGCGGGGCGCTCCTCAGGGCCCGGCGGACGAGGAGTACGAACGCGGTCGCTCCGCACGTCGCCGGGATGAAGAAGACGAGGTTGAGCAGCACCACGTGCGTCATCTCACACCTGTATGCCGTGCCGCCGCGAGCGCAAACTCGACCGCGTCCGCAGGTGTCTGCGCACGCTGCGTGCCGTTGACCTGCCAGCCGGGCTCGAGCACCACGACCGGCCGTCCGAGCGTGAGCGCGAAGCCGATCTCGGCGAGCGTGCCGTAGCGCCCGCCCACCGCGATCACCGCGTCGCCCGAGGCGACCACGGCGAGGTTGCGCCCGTGGCCGATCCCCGTCACGACGACGTGGTCGAGCCACGGGTTCCCGTCCGTCCGCGTCTCGCCGGGAAGGATCCCGATCGTCGCCCCGCCCGCACCCTTGGCGCCGCGCGCGGCGGCGGCCATCACCTCGCCGAGCCCGCCGGTCACGACTGTGGCGCCGCCCTCGGCGAGGAGCCGCCCGACCTCCTCGGCGCGCTCCTCCTGCTCGGGCCCACTCCCGATCACGGAGACTTGCAGCATGCGCGAGAGCCTAGAAGAGCGCGACGTCCTCATCGTCGGCGGCGGCTTTGCCGGCGCCTACGTCGCCCGCCTGCTGCGGGGCCGCGAGGCGACGATCGTCAGCCCGGAGAACTTCATGCTCTACACGCCGTTGCTGCCCGAGGCCGCATCCGGCACGCTCGAGCCGAGGCACACCGTCGTGCCGCTGCGCGTCATGTGCCCGCACGCCGAGCTCCTGCTCGGTCGGGTCGAGAGCATCGACCTCGAGGCTCGCACCGCGACGGCCCTCGGCAGAACGATCCGCTGGCAGGACCTCGTGGTCGCGCTCGGGGCCGTGCCCCGGACGCTGCCCATCCCGGGTCTCGCCGAGCATGGGCTCGCCTTCAAGTCGCTCGCCGACGCGATCCACCTTCGCAATCGAGTGCTCCAGCAACTCGAGGCGGCCGATGCCGCCCTCGACGACGAGGAACGCTCCCGGTGCCTGACGTTCGTCTTCGTCGGCGCGGGCTACGCGGGCGTCGAGGCGCTCGCCGAGCTGTCCGACCTCGCCGAGGACGCGCTCCGCTACTACCCACGCCTGCGCTCGAGTCGTCGCCGCTGGGTGCTCGTGGACGCAGCGCCGCGGATCCTCCCCGAGATCCCGCCGCCGCTCGGCGACTACGCCGCAGCCGAGCTGCGCAAGCGCGAGGTGGAGATCCACGTCGACACGACGCTCGAGTCGGTCTCCGCCGAGGAAGCAGTACTCGGAGACGGGACGCGGATCCCCACCAACACGCTCGTCTGGACCGCAGGCGTCGCCCCGAACCCGCTGCTGCGGGACTGGGCGCTGCCACTCGACGAGAAGGGGCGCGTCGAGGTGGACGAGGTGCTGCGCGTGCGCGGCCACGAGCACGTCTGGGCGCTCGGCGACTGCGCCCGCGTCCCGAACACGCGCAGCGACCGGCCCGACCCACCCACGTGCCAGCACGCGCTCCGGCAGGCCCGCCGCCTCGCGCGCAACCTCGTCGGGCCGCCCGAACCGTACGGCTATCGGATGCTCGGCCAGGTCGCGACGCTCGGCCGGCACAAAGGGATCGCGGAGGTGCTCGGCCTGCGGCTGCGCGGCTTCCCCGGGTGGTGGGTGACGCGCTCGTACCACCTCTATCAGCTCCCGCTCGCGCAGCGGAAGCTCCGCGTCGTCACCGACTGGACGGTGTCGCTCTTCTTCCGCCGAGACATCTCCGAGCTCGGCCAGCTCGGCCACCCGGAGCAGCTGGGCTGATGGACGTCTCGCCGCTCTTCGGCCTCCGGCTGCGGACGCCGCGGCTCGAACTGCGCCTACCGGAGCAGGACGAGCTCGAGGCGCTGCGCGAGATAGCGCTCGCCGGCGTCCACCCGCCGGAGTTCATGCCCTTCACCGTGGCCTGGACGGACGACGCCGGGTTGCCGGGGTTCCTCGACTACCACGAGCTGCGGCGCCGGGAATGGAGGGTCGACAGGTGGCACCTCGAGCTCGGGATCTGGCTCGAGGGCGAGCCGGTCGGCGTCCAGGCCCTGGAGAGCACGGACTTCGCGCGGACGCGGACCGTGGGGACCGGCTCGTGGCTCGGACAGCGCTTCCAGGGTCGTGGGCTCGGGACCGAGATGCGGACGGCCGTGCTCGAGCTCGCCTTCCGCGGCCTCGGCGCCGAGAAGGCACGCTCGGGCGCGATCGACGGCAACGTCGCCTCGCTGC
Organism: Gaiellaceae bacterium; assembly: GCA_036490825.1. GTDB lineage: Bacteria > Actinomycetota > Thermoleophilia > Gaiellales > Gaiellaceae > Palsa-739. Next base: position 6,023 of record DASXDE010000125.1, on the reverse strand, counting down.
GTGTCTCTGAGAAGCTCGGCTACCGCGTGATCGGGCGCGGAACGGTCGATCCGCGCGGCGTCCCGGTCGAGCACACGGACGTCGAGCTACGGAGAGAGGACTGGCAGCCGCCGGTCGCGGTCGAGATCGAGGGCCTCGGACCCTGTCTCCCGCTCTTCGGCGTTTCTTCCGACTAGCGACCAGAGCCGCCACTGCGGCCGGCGGGCGACCTCGCCGGTCTCCCGCAGCTGGCGCCGGAGCTCCTGGTTTCTGAGCGCGACCGAGACACGCTCGGCGTGGTCGACCGCTCAGGTACGCGAGGTGACCGTGGAGGCCTGCATATCCGAAGGGTACGGCCCCGGCGTGGGCTTACGCCAGCAGCGGCGAGTCCACGACCTCTACCTCGTCGCCGCGGACGAGTACGGCCCTGCCGTCGGCGAGGCGGAGGAAGCGGACCGTCGGATGTGCCGTCACGATCTCGTCGTGGAGCGCCCGCGCCTCCGCGATGTCGTCGTGAGGGAGCACCGTGAACGGCACGAGTTGCAGCGCCACCGTGGAATCCAGCTCGGGCACCTCGCGGCGGTTGTCGAGATTCGCCGCCGGCCCGAGGTCCGGCCCGGCGACCATCGCGCCGGCACTCGTCCCAGCGTAGATCAGACCGTCGTCCACGCGTTCCGCCACGAGGTCGGCGAATCCGCTCCGGCGGGCGTGCCAGAGCAGCAGGTACGAGTTGCCGCCGCCCAGGAACACGCCGTCGACCCGGTCGAGCGCTTCCTCGACCTCGTTCGCGTTCACCGTCGCCAGGTCGAGCGTCGCGACCTCGCAGCCGAGGATCTCGAGCTGCTGCCGGTCGGCGCGGATCCATTCCCTCCTCTCCGCATCCGGCCCGGCGGCGGTGGGCACGAAGGCGAGCCGCAGGCCGCGCGTGTCCCCATCGGCGAGCTCCCGCAGCGCGCCGACACCGTGCGAGGCGAGCAGGAGGCGCTTCATCGCTCGAGTCGCATCACGACGCGCTTGCTCGTCTCGCGCACCGGCGCGAAGCCTGCCGCGACGAAGAGCTCGACATGGCCCATGTAGTCGGCGCGGTCGGACCTGTGCGGGTACGCCTCGAGCGAGCTCGCTCCGTGCGCGAAGGCGTGCTCGACGGCGGCCGCGAGGAGCGCCCGCGCGACGCCCTGCCGCTGCGCCTGCCGGTCGACCGTGAAGCAGACGAGCGACCAGACCGCGTCGCCGCCGCCCGGCTCGCGGGGCCGGTACTGCGGGGAGCGCAGCAGCGGCGCGAACTCCTCGCGCGGGCCGAGCGAGACCCAACCGACGGGCTCGCCGCCCTCGTACGCGAGCAACCCCGGCTCGCGCCCCGCGCCGACGAGCGCCTGCATCGCGCGCTTCTTCGGCTTGCCGTGCCCCAGCGAGCGGTCCCGCCAGTACATGCACCAGCACCCGTACGCGGGAACGTTGCGGTACCCGCCCCGCGGCCCGCGCCGCTCGAAGAGCGTGCACATGTCGCCCCAGCGCTCCGGCGTCACCGGGACGACGCGCAGGGTCACTCCACGAGCTCCAGCCGCGGGTTGTCGCGTAGCCGCCGCCCGAACTTCCCGGACGGCCGGCCGTCCGTCAGCACGACGTCGGCGGTGAAGTCGTTGGCGCCGCGGATGAGCGACGAGCCGACCCCGTACGCGTCGACGGGCACCTCGCCCTCCTCGAAGGCGCGGATCTTCTCCACGGTGAAGCCGCCCGAGGCGACGATTCGCACGTGGCCGAAGCCGCCGCCGTCGAGCGCTGCGCGCACCTTCCGCACGAGCTGCTCGTTCACGCCCGTCGGCTTGAAATCGCCCATCTCCTTCCACAGAGAGCTGTCGACGAGCGTCTCGGACGTGTCGAGCCGGACACCCCACAGCCGGTCGCCCAGCGCCTCCGCCACGGCGAGCGCGGTCCGCACCGAGTCGTTCTCGAAGTCGACAAGGACGGTCACGGACATGTCGGCGGGCGCCCACTCGGCGAACTTGCGCGCCGCGAGCACGGTGTCGCCGCCGTACGCGGCGATCAGCGAGTGCGGCACGGTGCCGATCCCACGGCCGCCCCACCACGACGCCTGCTCATCGCTCGTGACGCCGATCTCGAAGCCGGTGACCTGTCCGGCCACGTAGGCCGCGTACCCGTCGCCGGCCTGCACGCGGTGATGGTCGAAGCGGGCCGGCATGAAGATGATCGGCTTCCCGTTCGCCGCCTCGAGCACGCGCACGACGTTCGTCGTGATCAGCGTCCGCCGCGCAAGCGTGCCGAGATAGACGGTCTCGAGATGCGCGAAGGTCGTGTAGTCGCCCTCGATCGTGAGCACCGTCTCCCACGGCTCGAGACGGTCGCCGTCGTACAGCGCCCGGATCGTCAGGGCGTCGGGGTGCTGCGAGCAGAGCCGCAGGATCGCGATCGTCTCGTCCATCCCGCCGAGCCAGGCGTCGTTCTTCTGGAAGACCTGGAGGACGACGTTCGGGTGGCGGCCGTCGGCGAGCAGTGTCGCGCGCGCGTGGTTGAAGTACGCGTCCGTGTACCACCCCGCGCGCATCTGCTCGACGGGGAGGTCGAAGACCTCCGGGGCCAGGCGCCGTCTACGCGGCTGCTGCGGCATGCTCGAGCTCGAGGCACGCCGCCAGCGCGGCCTCAGCCACCTCGAGCTGGTCCGCACTGGGCTCGGCGGTCGAGAAGCGGTGCTGGAGCTCGTGCCCGGGCTTCGCCAGCGCCTGCGCGAGCGGATGCGACGGGTTCCGCGTCATCCACCCGAACAGCTCGGTCGCCGCCGCGATCGCTCCGATCTGCGCAACCGCCTGTGCCTGGCGGCGCACACGCTCCGGCGCCAGCCCCGCAAGGACGTTGCCGACCGCGGACGTCGCGACGAGCGGGCCGACGAGATGGCCGCCACAGCGCTCGTGCTCGCGCGTCGCCCGCTGGCCCTGCTCGTAGCTGCCGATCGAGATGTGCTCCGCGCCGTGATAGGCGGCCAGCTCGCCGGAGCGCAGCGTGAGCACCGCCGGGGTGATCGACGCGACCGCGGACAGCAGCTCGCGCGCGACCGGGCGCAGCCTCGACTCGCGAAGCCCCTTGATGAACACTGCCGTGCCGAACATCGCGGCGAGGGAGCGCGGGTTCTCGAATGGCAGACGCGCCGCCGGCAGCTTCGCCTTCACCTGCGGCAGCAGCGCCAGCGCCTCGGCGAGCCGGGCCGGGCCGCGCAGCAGCGGGTTCTGCACTCCCGCCGCCCGAAAGCGTTTGCGCGCCGAAGCGACCTCGATACGGCCGTCCTCGTGGCGGATCGCGCAGGCCCACCCGTACGGCCCGTGCACGAGCACGCCGTTCGGGAGGGCCATGCCGCCGAGCCGGATCTTCTCCTTCGCCATCGCCGCCAAGAGTAGACGCCCTACGCGAGCACGGACTGCGCCGCATGGCGCAGCCAGCCGACGGCGAGCTCGAGATCGGAGACCGGGATGCGCTCGTCGGCAGAGTGGACGAGCGAGGTGGCCACCTGCGGCGGCAGCTCGCCCGTCGCCGGAAAGAACCCGTACGCGACCGTGCCGAACGCCTCGCGCAGCCAGTGGCTGTCGGTGAACCCAGCGCACGCGAGCGGCGCGGCGGTCGCTTCCGGCTCCGTGGCCGCGACCCACTCCTCGAGCGCCTGCCACAGCGGCGTGTCCAGCGCCGAGCGCGTGCCGCCCTGCGCCCTCTCGATCCACTCCAGCTCGTATTCGATGTCCCCGCCGAGCACCGCCCGGATCATCGGCTCGACGTGCTCGGGATGCTGGCCGGGCAGGAGGCGGCAGTCGACCTCGACGTCGCAGACCGCGGGGATGATGTTCCGCTTCGGCGAGGCGGAGATCCTGGTGGGCGAGAAGGTAGGAACGAGGAGCGCCTCGACGATGTCGCCCGCCGCGCCCGACGCCGCGCGTGCCCGTTCGACCGCCTGCGGCGGGGGCGGCACCTCTCCGAGCACCGCCGAGAGAAAGCCCTCGACCTCGGGGCCGAGCTGCGGCTCCGGCCGGAACGCCGCGAGGCGCTCGATCAGCTTCGCCGCCTTGACGAGCGCGTTGTCGGCGATGGCCGGCATAGAGGCGTGGCCCGAGCGACCGCGCACCCGCACCCGGAACGGCGCGGTCATCTTCTCCGCCACGGTCACCTGGTAGACCGGCCGCCCGTCCGCGAGCTCGATCCGGTCACCGCCGCCCTCGTTGATCGCGAAGTCGCAGCGAACCGCGTCGGCGTGCGCCTCGCAGAGCCAGGAGAGCCCGAATCCGGCCCCGACCTCCTCGTCGGCGGTCGCCGCGAAGATCAGGTCGCCCCCGGGCCGGAAGCCCTCGCGAGAGAGCGACGCGATCGCGACGGCGTTCGCCGCGACCTGCCCCTTCATGTCGAGCGCGCCACGCCCCCAGACCAGCCCGTCGCGGAGCTCGCCCGAAAACGGAGGCACCGACCACTCGGCCGGGTCGGCGAGGACGACGTCCGTGTGCGAGAGGAAGAGAAGCGACGGGCCGTCGCCGCCGGGGAGACGCGCCACGAGGTTCGCGCGCTCCGGCACCTTCGCGATCAGCTCACAGGCGACGCCGCTCGCCTCGAGGTAGTCGCGCAGCAGCTCGGCGGCGGCCGTCTCGTTGCCGGGTGGGTTCGTCGTGTCGACCCGGATCAGCCGCTGCAGGAGGTCCGTGACCTCGTCGCGGAGCGTGGTCGTGCTCATCGACGCGTTCCGAGGACGAGGACGTACTCGCGCTTCAGCACGCCGGATGCGAGGTAGTCGAGGTAGACGCTTTCGGCCCGGGCGCGCCCGGCGTCGTCGAGCCCGGCGAGCCAGGCGCGGAGCGGCGGCATCGAGGAGGAGGCGAGCTCCCACAGCTCCGGGCCCGAATCGGCCTCCATGCGCCACTCGCCGGTCCGCAGCTCGAGCTCGAAGGAGTCGCCCAGCAGCGTGCGCACGTGCTCCTCTCTCGCCCACTCGCGCGCGCCGGCATCCCCGGGGAACGTTCTCCCGGCTCTCGCGTGAACCCGCGACCACTCGTCGTCCGGCCAGGCCGTGAGCGCGAGCCGGCCGGCCGGCCGGCAGACGCGGGCCAGCTCGGCCGCGGTGCGCTCGTGGTCGAGCGCGAAGATCGCGCCGAAGGCGGATGCCACCGCGCCGAACTCGGCGTCCCCGTACGGCAGCTCCTGGCAGTCGCCCTCGTCCAGCTGGACCGTAAGGCCCTGGGCGTCCGCGGCCGCGCGCGCCTTGGCGAGTTGGTCCGCGGAGATGTCGATACCCACCACGTCCGCGCCGGCGCGGGCAGCGCGCAATGCCACGCCCCCGGTGCCGCAGGCGACGTCGAGCACGCGCACGCCGGGCCCGACGGAGAGCGCGTCGACCACGCGGTCGTGGATCGCCGAGAACGTCTCCGCGAGGCGCTCGTAGCTCGCCCCGCTCCACGAATCGGCGACGGACCCAGTCACCGTGCGGAGCATACTGGCGGCATGGGCGACCTCTTCTCCGACGCCGCCGACGCGCGCGCCGGCGAGGTCGCGCCGCTCGCGCAGCGCCTGCGGCCGGCCACCCTCGGCGAGTTCGTCGGCCAGCAGCACGTACTGGGCGAGGGCTCGGCGTTGCGCCGGGCGATCGAGGAGGACCGCGTCCACTCCTCGATCCTGTACGGGCCGCCGGGCAGCGGCAAGACGACGCTGGCGCGGATCGTCGCCGCCTCGACGGGCGCCGCGTTCGAGGAGCTGTCGGCGGTCTCGGCCACGGTGAAGGACGTTCGCGAGGTGCTCGCGCGGGCGCGGGAACGCCTCGGCACGACGGGCCGGCGCACGATCCTCTTCCTCGACGAGATCCATCGCTTCAACAAGGCGCAGCAGGACGCGCTGCTGCCGGGGGTCGAGTCGGGCCTCGTGACCCTGATCGGCGCGACGACCGAGAACCCGTACTACGAGGTCAACTCCGCGCTCATCTCGCGCACGCAGGTGTACGAGCTCGAGACGCTGACGCCGGAGGAGATGGCCGTCGTCGTCCGGCGTGGCCTCGGCGAGGTCGGCGG
>DASXDE010000124.1:0-6722 GCA_036490825.1 Gaiellaceae bacterium | reverse complement strand
GTCAAGAACGTGTCGGGGACGTTCGGGCACCAGATCGCGATCGACGCGATCTACGGGATCATCGTCTCGCTGCTCCTGATCACGATCTACATCGCGATCAGGTTCGACTTCAAGTTCGCGATGCCGGTGATCCTGGCGATGCTGCACGACATAGCCGTCACCGTCGGCGTGTACGCGCTGGTGGGCAAAGAGGTCTCCGTCGCGACCGTGGCCGCCGTTCTGACCGTGCTCGGCTACTCGATCTACGACACGATCATCATCTTCGACCGCATCCGCGAGAACATCCCCCTCATGCGGCGCTCGCCGTTCGCGACGATCGCGAACGTCTCGCTGTGGGAGACGATCAGGCGCTCGCTGGCCACGACGTTCATCACGCTGCTGCCGATCATCTGCCTCGAGATCCTCGGCGGCGCGACGCTCAAGGACTTCGCCTTCGCGCTGATCGTCGGCGTCACCTCGGGCGCCTACTCCTCGATCTTCTTCGCCGCGCCGATCCTGACCATCATGAAGGAGCGCGAGCCGGAGTACGCCCGGCGCAAGGGGCTCGACGTGGAGGGCGAGGAACCGGACGGCGGGACGCCGGCGCGCCGCAGGCCGCGGCGGCCGAAGGGCGGCCCGGCGCTCGACCCCGGCACGCTCGCGCTACAGGAGTCGGAGGCCGCGCTCGCGGCCGAGGCGACGCCGCGCCTCATCGACGCCGTCACGCCCGAGCCCGCCACCGCGAGTGCGCGGCGCGAGAAGCGGCGCCAGCGGCGGCGCTCGAGGCCGCATGGCAGAGCGCGGTAGCGGCAGCGGGCGCCTGCTCCTCGACACGGTCGAGGAGCTGCTCGCCGAGCTGCCGAGCCGGGTCCGCGGCAGCCGGGAACGGCTGTCGGAGAGCGCTCTCTCCGCCCTGCGGATGATCGCCGACGAGCTCAACCTCGTCACGCGCGACGAGCTCGACGAGCTCGAGCTCCGCGTCGCGCAACTCGAGCATCGCCTGCGCCTGCTCGAGCGAGCGGACGCTCCGCCTACCGTCTGAACCGGTTCACCGTCGCGGCGAGGAATGTCTCGGCGTCGTAGACGATGAAGCCGCAGACGGCCGCGAGGGGCAGCTCTGCGAGCGCCGCCTCCGCGATCGCCTCCCACATCTCGCCGCCGCTCTGCGAGGTGACGACGTCGAACCAGGCGTCGCAGCAGAGCATCGTGCCGGTCACGGCGGCGAGGGGAACGAGCCACTGCGAGCCCCGGAAGCACGACCACGCCGTGGCCGCGAACGACGCGGCCAGTCCCACGTCGAATCCGATCCAGGCGGTGTCGTAGCGGAAGGTGACGTGCCGTGAGGGCAGGCTGAGCGTGAGGTACAGGATCCAGGGCACGAGCCCGACGGCAACGAGCCCGAGCAACAGCGTCACCCAGCGTGGCAGCGGGATCCGGACGGCGGCCTCCTCTCCCAGGTCCCTCATGAGCACGTTGTACCCTCCGGCGTGATGTCGCGGCTGCCCAGGGCCGAGACGCTGCTCGCGTGGGGCGCGACGGCGGTCGGCGCGATCGGGATCGTCTCGGCGCTCACGCCGGAGATGGCGGAGCGCGCCCGAATCGTCGACGGCGTCCTGCCACCGGGGTGGCCGGAGGCCGCGCGCGTCCTCACGATCGCGTGCGGGATCGGACTGATCTGGCTCGCTCGCTCGCTCGCGAGGCGCCGGCGGCGCGCGTGGCAGCTCGCGGTGGCCGTCGTCGCAGCCTCGGCCGCGGCACACCTCGCCAAGGGCCTCGACGTCGAGGAGGCGACGATCTCGCTGCTCCTGCTCGTCGCGCTGGTGCGCTGGCGGCGCCGCTTCGACGTGCCCGGCGACCCGGCGAGCGTCCGGCCGCTGCTCGGCCTCGGCGCTGCCCTCGCCGGGATCGCCGCCGTCGCGGGTGGGGAGGCGCTGCGCGGCGTCGAGCTGTCGCACCGCACCGGCGACGCGCTCCTCGGTCTCGGCGTCGTCCTCGGCTTGCTCGCCCTCCATCTCTGGCTGCGCCCGTTCGGGCTCGCGGTCGCGCAGACGGTGGGGGAACGGCGGGCCGCCCGCGCGCTCGTCGAGTCCCACGGCAGCGACAGCCTCGCCTTCTTCGCCCTGCGCCGCGACAAGAGCTACCTGTTCTCGCCGTCGCGCCGGGCCTTCCTCGCCTACCGCGTCGTGGCTGGGACCGCGCTCGTCAGCGGCGACCCGGTCGGCGACGAGGCGGAGATCGACGAGCTCCTCGCGGAGGTGCGCCGCATCGCACGCAGGCACGGCTGGCGTGTCGCGGTCGTCGGCGCGTCCGGCGAGCACCTCGAGCGCTACCGCGCGCTCGGGCTCAAGCCCGTCGCGATGGGAGAGGAGGCGGTGCTGCGGCCGCAGGAGTTCTCGCTCGAGGGCCGGGCCATCCGCAAGGTCCGGCAGTCGGTCTCGCGGCTCCGGAAGGCGGGCTACTCGTTCCGCGTCGTCGCGGCGGACGAGGTCGCGCCGGGGCTCGAGCCGGAGCTCGACGACGTGTCCAGGGCGTGGCGCGGCGGCGAGCCGGAACGAGGCTTCTCGATGGCGATCGACGATCTCCACGTCCCCGGGACGGTGCTGGCCCTCGCCGAGGGCGCCGACGGTCGGCTCGGCGGCTTCCTCCACCTCGCGCCCTCGCCGATGGCCGGGGGCGTCGGCGGCGGATGGTCGCTGAGCGCGATGCGGCGCCGCCCGGACGCGCCGAACGGCCTGACGGAGTTCCTCGTCGTCGAGACGCTCGCCTGGGCCCGCGCCACCGGCGCGAGCGAGCTGTCGCTCAACTTCTGCGCCCTGACCGACTTCCTCGCGCCGGAGCGGGCGAGGACGCCGCTCCGCCGACTCGTGCGCCGGGGGCTCCTGCTGGCGGACAGCCTGTTCCAGCTCGAGCGGCTCTACGCGTTCAACCGCAAATTCTTCCCGGAGTGGCGCCCCCGCTACATCTGTGTCGAGCGCCTCACCGACCTGCCGGCGGTCGGGCTCGCGTACCTCCACGCCGAGTCGCTGCTCGTCCCGCCGGGCCCGTGGGCGCGGCGGCGCGGGGCTCGCCATCTGGCCATCGGCAGGCGCGCCGCGTAGCCTTTTCGCCATGAGCACGACCCGCAGCATCGGGCGCCTGTCCGAGATCGCCCAGGTCATGGTCCGGCACGGCTTCGGCTACTTCCTCGAGGCGCACCGCCTCAGCGACCTCCTGCCGGGTCGCTCCGCGGAGGACCGGATCGCACACGCGGCGGCCGAGCACGGCGCCCAATCGGCGCGCGGCCAGCACCTGCGGGAGGTGCTCGACGAGCTCGGGCCCACCTTCGTGAAGTTCGGCCAGCTCCTCTCGACGCGGCCCGACGTCGTGCCGCCCGACATCGTGGTCGAGCTGCGGAAGCTGCAGGACGACGTGCGGCCTTTCCCGTTCGAGCAGGCCGAGCGCGTGATCGAGGAGGAGCTCGGGAACACCCTCGAGCGGCTGTTCCTCGAGTTCGAGCCGGCGCCGGTCGCGGCGGCGTCGATCGGCCAAGTGCACCGTGCGACCCTCCCGAACGGGCGGCGGGTGGCCGTGAAGGTGCAGCGTCCGGGCGCGCCGCGCAAGATCGAGGCCGACCTCGGCCTCCTCTACCAGGCCGCAAGGCTCGCGCGCGAGCGGATCCGCGCCTTCGACTTCGTCGACACCCGCCAGCTCGTGGACGAGTTCGCGCGCTCGATCCGGAAGGAGCTCGACTACCGGCAGGAGGCCCGCAACGCGCAGAACTTCCACCGCAACTTCGCCGGCGACCCGCACGTCCGCATCCCAAAGGTCTACTGGCAGTACACGCGCCCTCGCGTGCTGACGCTCGAGTGGATCGACGGGATCCAGCTCGCCGACGTCGACCCCGTGGGGACGACGCTCGAGGTGCGGCGCGAGCTCGCCTACCGGATGGCCGACGCGTGGATGACGATGATCTTCCGGCACGGCTTCTTCCACGGCGACCCGCACCCGGCGAACATCCTCGTGCCGCCGGAGGCGGGAACGATCGGGCTCGTCGACTTCGGCGCAGTCGGGACCCTCACCGATGACGACATGTCGAAGCTGACCGGCCTCTTCATCGACGCCGCGCAGGAGAACATCGACCAACTGCCGCGGCGGCTCGGCGACCTCGGCGTCAAGTACCCGAAGGAGCGGGAGCAGGAGTTCCTCTCCGAGCTCCGCGAGATCTACTACCGCTACTACGGCGCGAGCCTCAGCGAGATCGACCCGATCCAGGTGATCCGCGAGGGATTCCAGCTGATCTACTCGATGAACCTCCACCTGCCGGCGCGGTTCCTTCTGCTCGACCGCTCGATCGCGACTCTCGGCTCGGTCGGCGCCGAGCTCTATCCGGACTTCAACGTGTTCGAGGTCGCCCGGCCGTACGCGCGCGACCTGATGCTCGAGCGGTTCAAGCCCGATCGCGTCGCGCGGCGAGCGCGGAAGGAGGCGTTCCGGTACGCGCAGGTGCTCGCCGAGGCGCCCCACCAGTTCCACGATTTCATGGAGGAGATCCGCGACGGCCAGATCGAGGTCGGCTTCGTGCACAAGGGGCTCGAGGAGTTCATGCAGAAGCTCGACGTTGCCTTCAACCGGCTCGTGATCGCGCTGATCGTGGTCGGCGGCCTGATCGGCTCGAGCCTGATCGGCATCTTCGCCAAGGGCGGGCCGCACCTGCTCGGCGTGAACATCATCTCGATGTTCGGCTTCGCCCTCTCCGCCGTCCTCGGGATCTGGCTCCTGTGGGGAGTCGTCCGCTCGGGACGGCTGTAGACGGATCGTCACGCTTTCGCGCGAAAAGACATCTGGCGGAGAGGGGTCGTTGCACCTAGCCTCGGTGTCATGACCGCGCTCCTGCTCGCCGAGCCGGAACCGGCAGTCCGGGGGTTCCTCGAGCGCCAGCTCCGCAACGACGGCTTCGACGTCGTCGCGTGCGAGCGGGCGGAGCAACTGCCGCGGGCGGCGGATCCCGACGTCCTCGTGCTCGGGGACGCGGACGCGCTCGACCGCGGCGTTGTGCTCGACTGCCCGGTGATCGTGCTCGGCGGCGCCGATCCGGCGGCCCGCGTCCGCGCCCTGGCCCGCGCCGACGACTGCCTTGCGCGCCCGTTCGTCTACGAGGAGCTGCTGGCCCGGATCCACGCGGTCCTGCGACGGTGCCCGCCGCGTGTCGAGCTGACCGAGGTCGGACCGCTCGCGATCGATCGCGCCGCGCGCCGCGTCACGGTGGCGGGGCAGGAGGTCGAGCTGTCGGCGAAGGAGTTCGCGCTCCTCGTGAAGCTCGCGTCCGACCCGGACCGCGTGTTCACACGCGAGCAGCTCCTGCGGGACGTCTGGGGCTTCCGCACCTACGTCCCGACACGGACGTTGGAATCGCACGCCTCCCGGGTGCGCCGCAAGCTGGCCGCGGCCGGTCTTCCCGGCTGGGTCGTGAACGTGTGGGGCGTCGGCTACAAGCTGCGCCACGTGACGGCCGCCTGAGGCGGCCCCGCTCGGCCGCCGCTGTCATGATCGTCGAGCCATGCTCACACTCGCACTCACGATCAAGGCCCACACCGGCATCCGGCTCGCGGAGGTGGGGGAGGCGCTCGGCGCGATCGGCGGGCTCGCGCTGCTGGTCGGCGGACTGACGCCGTTCGGCCGGAGGGGCGGCGCGGTCGTCGGCGGTCTCGCGCTCGCGGTCGGTTTCGCTCTCCTCGTCGTCGCGACCCGCTGGGGTCACTTCCACTGATCGGGCCGGACAAGGGAGCTCTGCCCAGCGGCCATAGACTTCCGGGCGAGTGACCGCGAAGGACGACATAGCCCTCGTCGCTGGTCAGCTGGCGAACCTTACGCGGACGGTTGCGGAGATGGAGGCGCGGATCCGGACGCTTTACGAGCGCGCTGAGAATCAGCAGGAGCGCGCCGACCATCAACGCGACCGAACCGAGATACAGCAAGAACGCATCGATCTTGCAGCGCGAGAGCTGGCCGAGGTCAGTGCGCGCCTGCAAGCGGCGGCGGACGCGCTCCGGTCATCCGTCTGAGCTACAGGAGCGCGCCCTCCAGCCGGAGGAGCCACTCCTTCCGATCGAGCCCTCCGCCGTAGCCGGTCAGGCTGCCGTTCGCGCCCACGACGCGGTGGCAGGGGAGGACGATCGGGAGGGGGTTCCGGTTCATGACCGTCCCGACCGCCCGCGCCGCGCGCGGGGCGCCGACCTGCGCCGCGAGCGTGCCGTATGTCGTCGTGTGCCCGTACTCGACCCGGGTCAGCTCCTCGAGCACGCGCCGGTGGAACTCCGGCGTGGCGCGGAGGTCGAGCGACAGGTCGAACGCGTGCCGGCGGCCGGCGAAGTACTCGTCGAGCTCTCGGCGCACCTCGTCCAGGGCCTTCGGGGTGCGCAGAACTCGCGGTCCGAAGTCCCGCGCGAGCCGCTCGAGCTCCGCCTCCGGCTCCGGGTCGAAGCCGACCCGGCAGAGACCGCGGTCGCTGACGCCGACGAGCAGCCTCCCGACGGGCGTGTCGTCGAGGACGTCGTAGGCCACGTCGAGTTCGCCGGATGCGGCGGCGGCCGCACGGAAACGCTCGTCGAGGACGGCGGGGACTCCGGTCATCGCTGCTCCTTCTCCTTCCGCAGCCGCCGCACGCCGGCGGAGGCCGCCTGTCGCGCCGCCTGCTCGTTCGAGCCGAGGGCGGCGCCGATCGCGTCGTACTCCAGGTCGTATCCGTAACGGAGGACGACCGCCGC
>DASXDE010000123.1:0-17766 GCA_036490825.1 Gaiellaceae bacterium | reverse complement strand
TAGCGGACACGGCGATCCCGGTCTGGCACGACGCACGCCACGAGCTGCCGTGGATCTTCGGCGCGAGCGCCGCCGCGAGCGCCGGCGGGGCGGCGTGCCTGTTCGTCCGGCCGGAGGACGCAGGGCCGGCGCGGAGGCTCGCGGTCGCGGGCGTCCTGGCCGAGGGCGCGCTGATGCAGGCGATGGAGCTGCGGCTCGGCAGCGTCGGCGAGGTGTACCGCCAGGGCGAGGCCGGCAAGCTCTCGTGGGCGGCGAAGGGGCTCGCGATCGCAGGAGCGGCACTGCTCGCGCGGCGCGGGAGCAAGAGCCGTGGTGCGCTGGTGCTCGGCGGCGCACTCGTCTGCGCGGGCGAGGTGTGCGTGCGCTGGGCCGTCTTCAGGGCGGGCTTCCAGTCGGCGCGCGACCCGAAGTACGTCGTCGAGTCGCAGCGGCAGCGCGTCGAGCGCGAGGGCACGAAGGCGACGACGAAATCCGAGAGCTAGCCGCGGACGGCGCCGCTCTCGACATGCGGCTGCGTGTACGCGTCGCCGCCGGGCGGAGCGCCGCTCTCCTCCCCGGGGGCGTGCGGAACCTCGCGCTCACGCGACGGTTGGACGCGCACGAGTTCCTCCGCGACCTCGTCGATGTTGTCGAAGCGGCGGTCGGGCAGCCGCCGGAGCATCGCGATCTGCTCGATGCGCGCTCCCTCGTGCTGCGCGTACTCCACCAGGCTCGAGCGCTCGTTCGGCAGCGGGACTCCCTCCAGCAGGACCTGCAGCTCCGCGACGGCCGAAAGTTCCATGGCAGCTGCATCCCGCGTTTGCGCGCTGGACAAACCGGTATCTGACGGCGCATGGAAATCGGCTACGCGCTCTCCTCCGAAGACCACCCGCCGAACGAGCTCGTCCGCCAGGCGCAGATCGCCGAGCGGGCGGGCTTCACGTTCGCGCTCATCTCCGACCACTTCCACCCGTGGGTGGGCGAGCAGGGCCACAGCCCGTTCGTCTGGTCGACGCTCGGCGGGATCGCCCAGGCGACCGAGAGGATCCGCCTCGGCACCGGCGTCACGTGTCCCCTGATCCGCCTCCACCCGGCGATCGTCGCCCAGGCCGCCGCGACCGTGGCGTGCATGATGCCGGGCCGCTTCTTCCTCGGGGTCGGCACCGGCGAGAACCTCAACGAGCACGTCACCGGCGCGCGCTGGCCGCTGCCGTACGAGCGGCTCGAGATGCTCGAGGAGGCGGTCGAGGTGATCCGCAAGCTGTGGAGCAGCGAGGAGGTGACGCACCGCGGCCGGCACTACACCGTCGAGGAGGCTCGCCTGTACACGGTTCCCGACGAGCCGCCGGAGATCTACGTCGCCGCCTCGAAGCCGGATGCCGCGGAGCTCGCCGGCCGCATCGGCGACGGGCTGATCTCGACGGCGCCGAACGAGGAGCTCGTCTCGGGCTTCGAGGCGGCAGCCGGCTCGGGCAAGCCCAAGATCGGAATGATCCACGTCGCCTACGACGAGAACGCAGAGGTGGGCCACGAGCGCGCACACAAGCTGTGGCCCAACCTGGCCCTCGCCGGCTCGGGGGGTCAGGAGCTGCCCGCGCCGCGCGACTTCGAGGAGTCGGCCGGCAACGTGACGGTGGAGGACGTCGCGGAGTCGACGCCCGCGGGCCCCGACCCCGAGCCGTACCTCGAGCTGATCCGCAAGTACGAGGACGACGGCTTCACGCACGTCTACATCCACCAGATCGGCGAGAACCAGGAGGAGTTCGCCGACTTTGCCGCGCGCGAGCTGCTTCCGAACGCGTGAGCGAGATCCCTCAGCCGGAAGACACCTACCGACTCACGAAGGAAGAAGGGGCGGGCAATCTCGTCGGCGGCGTCGGGCTCGTCACGCTGAGCCGGCTCACGCAGGGCAAGCAGGGCGAGCGGAAGCGCGCCTCTGCTTGAATCGACGTATGGAGCAATTGCGCGTCGGCGAGGAGAGCTACGAATTCCACAAGCTCGACGCCGAGGCAGCCCGCCTCCCCTACACGCTCCGCATCCTGCTCGAGAACGTGCTCCGCAACAGCTCGGAGGACGAGGCCGCTGCGGTGGCCGGCTGGGCCGCGGACGCCGAGCCGTCACGCGAGATCTCCTTCCACCCGGCGCGCGTCCTGCTGCAGGACTTCACCGGCGTGCCGGCCGTCGTCGACCTCGCCGCCATGCGCGACGCGATGCGCGACCAGGGCGGCGCGCCGGAGGCGATCAACCCGCAGATCCCGGTCGAGCTCGTGATCGACCATTCCGTCCAGGTGGACGAGTTCGCGTCGCGGCTCGCGATCGAGCGCAACGTCGAGCTCGAGTTCGAGCGGAACCACGAGCGGTACACCTTCCTCCGCTGGGGACAGGGCGCGTTCGACAACTTCCGCGTCGTGCCGCCGAACACCGGCATCGTCCACCAGGTCAACCTCGAGTACCTCGCGCGCGTCGTCGAGGTGCGCGACGGCGTCGCGTTCCCCGACACGCTGGTCGGCACCGACTCGCACACGACGATGGTCAACGGCCTGGGCGTCCTCGGCTGGGGTGTCGGCGGCATCGAGGCCGAGGCTGCGATGCTCGGAGAGGCGCTGTCGATGCTCGTGCCGCAGGTCGTCGGCTTCCGGCTGACGGGCGCGCTGCGCGAGGGCGCGACGGCGACCGACCTCGTGCTCACGGTGACCGAGATCCTGCGGCGCACCGGCGTCGTGGGGAAGTTCGTCGAGTACTTCGGCCCCGGCCTGGGCTCGCTCGCGCTCGCCGACCGCGCGACGCTCGGCAACATGAGCCCCGAGTACGGCGCGACGTGCGGCTTCTTCCCCGTCGACGAGGTCACGGTCGAGTACCTGCGCCTGACGGGCCGCAGCGCGGAGCGGATCGCGCTCGTCGAGGCGTACTGCAAGGAGAACCTCCTCTGGCACGAGCCCGACGAGCACCCCGAGTACTCGCAGGTGGTGGAGCTCGACCTCGATGACGTCGAGCCCTCGCTCGCAGGGCCGCGCCGGCCGCAGGACCGTGTCCCGCTCGCCCGCGCGAAGGAGGCGTTCGTCGAGTCGCTCGGCACGTTCGGCGTCGATCTCGTGAACGGCTCGTATGACAAGGAGATCGCGGACTCGTTCCCCGCGAGCGACCCGCCGACGGGCGACGGGGTGGGCGACTCCGACGCGGTCCCTGCGCGCGTGGCGACCGCGACCATCGAGCGGAAGCAGGTCGCGGTCGAGGGCGAGGACTACGCGCTCGAGCACGGCTCGGTCGTGATCGCGGCGATCACGTCCTGCACGAACACCTCGAACCCGTCCGTGATGATCGCCGCCGGACTGCTTGCGCAGAAGGCCGTCGAGCGCGGGCTGGAGCGGAAGCCGTGGGTCAAGTCCTCCCTCGCGCCGGGCTCGAAGGTCGTAAGCCAGTACTACCGCGCCTCCGGACTCGACGAATACCTGGACGAGCTCGGCTTCAACACCGTCGGCTACGGCTGCACCACGTGCATCGGGAACTCCGGTCCGCTCGCCGAGCCGATCAGCGCCGCGGTCGCGGAGGGGGACCTCGTGGTCTGCGCCGTCCTCTCCGGCAACCGGAACTTCGAGGCGCGCATCCACGGCGAGGTGAAGGCGAACTACCTCGCCTCGCCGCCGCTCGTCGTCGCCTACGCCCTCGCCGGCCGGATGGACCTCGACCTCGTGAACGAGCCGCTCGGCCAGGGCTCCGACGGCGAGGACGTCTTCCTCCGCGACCTCTGGCCGAGCCGGGACGAGATCGACCAGGTGATCGGCAGGTCGGTCACGGGCGAGATGTTCTCCTCCACCTACGCCGACGTCTTCACCGGCGACGATCGCTGGCGCGGGCTCGAGACGCCCGAGGGCGAGCTATACGCGTGGGACGACGCGTCCACGTACGTGCGGCTGCCGCCGTACTTCGAGGGGATGCCGCGCGAGCCCGAGCCCGTTGCGGACGTCGACGGTGCGCGCTGCCTCGTGATGCTGGGCGACTCGGTCACGACCGACCACATCTCGCCTGCGGGCGCGATCCGGCCGGACTCGCCGGCGGGGCAGTACCTGACCGAGCACGGTGTCGAGCGGCGCGAGTTCAACTCCTACGGCGCCCGGCGCGGCAACCACGAGGTGATGCTCCGCGGCACGTTCGCGAACGTCCGGCTCAAGAACCTCCTCGTCCCTGGCAGCGAGGGGACCTGGACCGTCCACCTGCCGAGCGGCGAGGAGGGCACGATCTACGAGGTCGCCGAGCGCTATCGGGCCGAAGGCGTGCCGACCATCGTGATCGCGGGCAAGGAGTACGGCTCCGGCTCTTCGCGCGACTGGGCCGCCAAGGGCCCGAACCTGCTGGGCGTCCGCGCGGCGATCGCCGACTCGTACGAGCGAATCCACCGCTCGAACCTCCTGATGATGGGGATCGCGCCGCTGCAGTTCATGCCGGGCGAGAACGCAGAGTCGCTCGGGGTGACGGGGCGCGAGGAGTTCTCGGTCAGCGGGCTCGAGGGCGGAGACGCCGACGAGGTGACCGTGCGGGCGGATGAGAAGGAGTTCCGCGTCCGCCTCCGGCTCGACACGCCGCGCGAGCGCGAGTACTTCCGTCATGGCGGCATCCTCCAGTACGTTCTGCGGCGCCTTCTCTCCGAGTAGGCCGTGGGCGGGCCGCTGCTGGTGATCGTCGCCGGGGCGCCGGCGGCAGGGAAGACGACCGTCGCTCGCGGGATCGCGACCCGGCTCCGGCTGCCGCTGATCGCGAAAGACACGATCAAGGAAGCGCTCTTCGACGGGCTCGGCGCCGGCGACCTCGCGTGGTCGCAGCGGCTCGGCGAAGCCACCTACCTCGCCATGCTCGCGCTCGCGGAGGAGTCGGTCACGGTCGGCGCGAGCCTCATCGTCGAGGCTAACTTCGTGCGCGGCGGCGACTTCGCAAAGCGGCTCGCTGCGTTGCCGGCACGCTTCGTCCAGGTGCACTGCAGCGCGCCGCTCGAGGTGCTGGTCGAGCGCTACGGCAGCCGAGAGCGGCATCCGGGCCACGTGGACTCGCAGAGGATCGGCGCGTTGCGCGAGGCGGTCGAGACGGGACGGCACGATCCACTCGACCTCCCCGGCGAGACGATCCGGATCGACACCACCCGGCCGGTGGACCTCGACGCGCTCGCCGAGCGCCTCACGGCTCCGCCTGGCTAGCGCGCATCCGTGCGAGCCGCGCCTCCGCCTCCGCCTCGTGACGCTCCTGGAGCACGCGCTCGCCGGCCTGCAGCTCCTTGCAAATCCACCACGCGACGAGCCCGAACAGCACCGGGAGCACCCAGACGACCACGCGGTAGACCCAGATCTGGGACACGTAGTCCGGCCCGAAAGTGACGTCCACCCGGTCGGCCGAGCCGGCGAGGAAGACCAAGAAGACCCAGCTGACCATCCCGGCCCCGATCCCGGTGCGCACCGGCGCGTCGCGCGGCCGGTCGAGCAGGTTGTGGAAGGCGTGGTCGCCGCTGAAGCGCCGCTCGAGCCACGGCCAGAAGTAGAGGAACCCGAAAACGACGAGCGGGAAGGCCGCGCCGCCCCAGAACGGGCCGGGCACGAGCGTGTAGCCGGCGATCGTCACGTCGAAGCCGGGCATGAGGCGCAGGCCGCCGATCAGCCAGCCGAGATACCAGTCCGGCTGCGCCCCGTTCGTCGACGAGTAGGTGTGGTACGGCCCCCAGAGCCAG
Organism: Gaiellaceae bacterium; assembly: GCA_036490825.1. Taxonomy (GTDB): domain Bacteria; phylum Actinomycetota; class Thermoleophilia; order Gaiellales; family Gaiellaceae; genus Palsa-739. The sequence continues at coordinate 12,077 of DASXDE010000123.1, read as the reverse complement.
ATCGGGTTGATCTGCACCAGCCCGCCGAGGAGGAAGAGGAAGCCGGCCGTGCCGATCATCAGGGCGAACGAGCGTGGCGCCTGGCCGGGCCACGCCGGCACGCCGACGATCGTGTGCTCCGTCTGCGCCCTCTTCTGCCGAAACTGCGTGTGGTGCCGCATCGCCACGAGCAGCAGGTGCGCGCCGAGCAGCAGCCCGATCAGGATCGGGAAGATCAGCACGTGCGCGATGTACATCCGCGGCCAGAGCTGCTCGCTGCCCGGATACATCCCGTCGAACAACCAGTTCATCAGGTTCTCGCCGACGAACGGCAGCGCGAGGCCGACCGAGTAGCCGATCACGAGGCCCATCCCCGACATGAGGTCGTCGACGAGCGAGTAGCCCATGTACGCCTCGAGCAGCGAGAGCATCAGCATCGTCACGCCGAGCCAGTACGTCAGCTCGCGGGGCTTCCGGTACGCGCCCGTGAAGAAGATCCGGAAGAGGTGGAGCACGATCGACGCGATGAAGACGTTCGCCGCCCAGTGGTGCGTCTGCCGGATCAGCAGGCCCGCGCGAACGAAGAGGGAGAGGTGCACGACCGACGCGTACGCCTCGCTCATCTTCTGGCCGTAGAGCGGCGCGTACGGTTCGTGGAACACGATCTCCTTCGTCGAGTCGACGAAGAAGAAGGTCAGGTAGATCCCGGTCGCGACGAGGACGAGGAAGGCGTAGAGCGCGACCTCGCCCAGCAGGAACGACCAGTGGTCGGGGAAGAGGTAGCGGAGCGCCTTGCGGAGGTACGGCGCGCTCGCGCTGCGCTGGTCGAGCCAGCGGACGGCTCGCCGGGTAACGGGTGCGCCGCGCGCCGCCGTCACGGCTGCGCCTTCCAGAGCCGGACGCCCCACCACGACGGCCCGACCGGCCCGTTGAAGTTCCCTCTCGCGCGCAGAAAGCCGCTCGAGTCCTCGTAGACGGGCAGCAGCGGCAGGTTGCGCCCGGCCGGCCCGAAGGTGACGGTGCCGCCGGCGGCGGGATCGAAGGTCGAGTAGTGGCAGGGACAAACGAGCGCCGGCCGCGGCTCGTCAGGCTGGAACAGGGGCGCCCGGTAGAGGCTGATCGCGCACCCGGCGTGGGTGCAGATCCGCGAGTAGGCGAGGATCCCGTGCGCGTCGTAGCCCGTCAGATGCGGCGGCAGGTCGAGCTGCTCCGGCTTGAGCCGGATCACCACGAGCGAGGCGGCCATCTGCTCCTTGCCCTCGCCGGTCACGCCCTCCGGGAAGGCGAGGTAGAAGTCGTTCTCCTCGATGTCGGAGCCCTTGTAGGGACGGCCGCTCCCGTCGACGAGCCGCTTCCCGCGCCGCCAGGGCGTGCGGAGGAAGTCGCCGACCCGGAACAGCGGCCCGAACGAGACGGCGGGCGCGAGAATTGCCAGCCCGAGCGTGCCGCCCGCGCCGAGGAGCCCGAGCTTGAACAGGCGAGCCCGGGTGAAGCGCGTGCCGCTCTCGTCGAGGACCCCGGCGATCACCTGCTGCTCGCCCGGGTGCTCCTGCGGCGGGTAGTCCTCGGCGATCTCCTCCGTCGGCACGAGCTTGTGCGCGACGACGACGAGCGCGGCCGCGAGGAAGAGCAGCGCCAGCCCGATCGACAGCCCGAGGAGCTGCGTCACGTCGGGCAGCGAACGCCCGAACGCGTAGACGAGGATGAAGCCGACCGCGCAGAGCGACGAGAGCCCGAGCAGCCCGAGGGCCGCGAGCTCCGCGCCGGGATTGGACGGCAGCGCCGGCACGATCCGCGTCTCGTTCTCCTTCGGCCGGCGGCGGCCGCGGCCGAGCAGGAGGACGAGCCCCGAGACGATCGCGTTCCGCACGCGGCTCACGAGCGCAACCTCTTCCCGAGCAGGAGGCAGAGCCCGATCAGCAAGGGCAGCGCGACGAACCACGTCACGAGGCCCTCCGGCACCGGCCCGAGGAAGCCGAGGCCCCAGCCGCCCGGCCGGTACGGACGCTTCGCGAACTGGACGTAGCGGACGATCGAGTCGAGCTGCCGGTCGCTGATCGTGCGCCGCGAGAACTTCGGCATCACGTACGGCCCGATCCGAACCGCCTCGGCGACCTCCAGCGGCGTCGCCTGGACGAGTGCCGGCGGCACCGCGCCCGTAACGAGGCCGCCCTGTGCGACGACCTGGTGGCAGCCGGCGCAGTGCTCGGTGAAGAGAGCGAGCCCCTTCGAGAGGCTTCCCAGCTCGGGCCTCGGCCTGGGGATCGCCGGGCCGCCGAAGCTCGCGATGTACGCGGTAAGCGCACGGATCTGGTGGTCGTTGAAGAAGACGAGCTTACGGCGCGGCTGCAGGCCGATCCGACGCAGCGGCATGTAGCCGGTGCGGAGGTAGAAGTCCGCCGCGAGCGCCCCGACTCCCTGCAGCGACGGTGCGATCCCGCCCTGTTGCCCCTGCGCGCGGCCCGGCCCGGCGCCGGTGGAGTTCGAGGGCTGGTTCGCCCGCCCGGCCGCGTTCCCCCCGTGGCAGGCGAGGCAGTACTCGCCGTAGAGGTGGTAGCCGTACGCGGCGAGAGGGTCCTTCGGCGTGCCGGACGCCCCCCAGGCGGTGCCGGCCGCGAGCAGCCCGGCCCCGGCGAGTGCCGCGATCGTCAGGACTGCACGCATAGCGAGTCGAAGACCGAGGCGAGCCCGTCGAGGAAGATGATCGCGAGGAAGAGGACGTTGGCCACCATCGCCGCGGTGGCGAAGAAGTGGAGCCGCGAGGGCGGCACCGCGCCGGCCCACCGGCCGTCGTCCGGCGGCCCGTCGCCGTAGTTCACCTCGCGCGTCGCGAGGAAGACCGTCACGGCGGCGGCCTCGGAGAGCAGCACGAGCAGGCCCGCCGCGGCGAGGATCGCGAGCTGCCACGTGTCGAAGCCGATCCCCCAGCTCGCCCCCACCTCGCACCGCGCCTGGCCGACGCCGTAGCCGACGACGTGCTGCCCCGTCCACGCGAGCGGCGCCACGACGACGCCGATCCACTGCACGACGCCGAGCTGCCGCAGCGTGAAGCGCCCGATGCGCGTGGAGCGGTAGTCGGGATAGGCCGCGTCGCTCATAGCGTGGCGCTGAGGAGAACCCCGATCACGATCAGGGTCAGCAGGTTGACGGCGTGCCAGTAGAACGCGACGCCCTGGACGGCGTTGACGCGGTACATCGTCAGGCCGCGCAGCAGCTTCCAGAGCAGCCACACGACGAGGAGGGCCCCTACCGCGACGTGCACGTGGTCGGCGCCGAGCAGCGTGTAGTAGATCGAGCCGTAGGCGTTGTCCTGCGGGGCCGAGTTGCGGAGCTGGTGCAGGTAGTCGTGGATCTCATAGACGAGGTAGCCGCACTGGACGACGAGCGCCCAGACGAGGAGGGCGCGGGTCGTCCAGAGCCTGCCCCGCCGCGCGGCCACGGCCGCAAGCTGCATCGGCAGGCTCGTGGTGGCGAGGACGCCGACGAGGATCAGGGGCACGACGACCCGGGGCTCAGGGGTCCCGGGCGGGGGCCAGTGCGGCGCCGAGAAGCGGAGGTAGTAGTACGTCCCGACGAACGTGCCGAAAAGCGTGACCTCGCTCGCGATGAGCATCGCCCAGCCCCAGAACGCGAGGCTCGGGCCGCGCCGGCGACTCGCGAGGTCCGCCACCTCGCGCGCGTTGCGCGCCTCGGTCGTACGTGGGACGAGTCCCTCCGGAACCCCGCCGGCGACGTAGTCCCCCACCGCTAGGCCTCGCTCTCCTGCGGCTCCTCGCCGTGCCAGCCGAGGAGCACGAGCACGATCCCGGCCAATGCGAAGCAGAAGCCCATCCAGAGGTGGAGAAGCAGGACGGCGAAGACGACCGACATCGCGAGGGCGAGGAGGATCGGCCACGGCGAATCGTGTGGCATCTCGACGATCTCGGCCCACCAGCCGTCGACGGGGGAGCTCACCGGCTGTTCGTGCCCCTGCTCGAGCACCATGATTCCCTCCGCGAGCTTGCGGCGGTCCTCCTCCCGGTCCGCGTAGTCCCAGTTCGCGTACGCGCTCGAGACCTTCGGGATGACGGCGAAGTTGTACTCGGGCGGCGGGGAGGGGATCGTCCACTCGAGCGTCGCCCCGTGCCAGGGGTCGGGGCCGGCCGGCAGGCCGCGGAACCAGCTCACGACGAGGTTCGCGAGCAGGACGACGATCCCGACCGTCGTGATGTAGGAGCCGATCGACTCGGCGAGGTTGTCGGGACCCCAGCCGAGTCCCTTTGGATACGTGTAGACGCGCCGGGTCATCCCCTCGAGCCCGACGATGTGCATCGGAAAGAAGAGGAGGTTCGTGCCGAGGAAGATGAGCCAGAAGCTGATCTGGCCGGGCAGCTCGAAGTAGAGCTTCCCCGTCACCTTCGGGAACCAGAAGTACATGCCGCCGAAGATCGGGAAGACGGCGGCCCCGAAGATGATGTAGTGGAAGTGCGCGATGACGAAGTAGGTGTCCGTCACCTGCTGGTCGAAGGGCACCGCGAGGAACATGATCCCGGTCAGGCCGCCCGCGACGAACATGAAGATGAAGCCGGCGATGAAGAGCAGCGGCGTCTTGAACTGCGCGTTGCCCGTGATGAACGTCATGCACCAGGCGAAGACCTGGATCGTGCTCGGGATGACGACGATCGCCGTCGCGGCGGCGAAGAAGACGACGGTCACGGTGGGCATCCCGGTCGCGAACATGTGATGCGCCCAGACGCCGAAGCCGATGAAGACGACGAGCAGCTCGGCGACGGCGACGAGCGGAAAGGCGACGACGCGCCGCTGCGTGAAGGCGGGGATGATCTCGGTCGCGATCCCGAAGGCGGGGACGATGAGGATGTAGACCTCGGGGTGGCCGAAGATCCAGAACAGGTGCTGCCAGAGCAGCGTGGAGCCTCCCTTGGCGACGTCGAAGAAGTGGGTGCCGACGTTGCGGTCGAGGAAGAGGAAGATCGTGTCCGCGCTGAGGGAGGGCAGCGCGAAGAGGAGCCCCCACGACGCAGCGAGGAAGGCGAAGCAGAAGAGCGGCATCCGGTTGAAGGACATCCCGGGCGCCCGCAGCTTGAGGATCGTCACGATGAAGTTCGCGGCGGTCAGCGTCGACGAGATCCCGTTGAAGATGATCCCGAGGCAGTAGAAGTCGATCGCGTGGCCGGGGTCGTACTTCGAGCTCGCGAGCGGCACGTAGTCGAACCAGCCTGCGTTCGGCGCCTGGCCGATGAAGAGGCTCGTGTAGATGAAGATCCCCGAGGCGAGGAAGACCCAGAAGCTGAGCGCGTTCATCCGCGGGAAGGCCATGTCCCGCGCGCCGAGCATCAGCGGCAGCAGGTAGTTGCCGAACGCCCCCGTCGTCATCGGGATGATGAAGAAGAAGATCATCGTGATGCCGTGCATGGAGAAGAGCTCGTCGTAGGTGGCCGGGCCGACCACGTGCTGGTTCGGCTGGATCAGCTGCGTGCGCATGATCAGCGCCTCCGCGCCGCCGGCGGCGAAGAGCACGAGCGTCGTCCAGAAGTAGAGAAGGCCGATCCGCTTGTGGTCGGTCGTCGTCACCCAGCCGAGCACGCCGGGCCGCGACTGCCACATGCGCTCGAGGCGCTCCTCGTAGACCGCGGTCGCCACTACTTCAGGCCCCCGAGGTAGGAGACCAGCGCCCGCACCTGGACGGGCGCCAGCTGGAAGTCCGGCATCTGGTTGCCCGGCTTGAAGTGCTGGGAATCGGTGATCCAGCGCGCGAGGTAGCCGGGCCGGTTCGGGATCGTCAGACCGGCGAGGGTCGTGCGGCTCGCGAGATGCGTGAGGTCCGGGCCGACGTAGCCGCTCGCGCTCGTGCCGCGGATCGTGTGACAGCTCGAGCAGGGGCCATGGAGGAAAACCTGCTCGCCGTGCTGCCCGAGCGAGCCCTTCGGCGCGGCGGCCGGCGCCGACTGCCGCTTCAGCCAGGCCCGGAACTGCGCCTTCGACTGGACGAAGACGAGCATCGACATGTGCGCGTGCTGGAGGCCGCAGTACTCGGCGCACTGGCCGCGATAGACACCGACCTTGTTCGCGTAGAGGAGGATCCGGTTCTGCTGGCCGGGGATCGTGTCGATCTTGCGGTTCAGCGCGGGCACCCAGAAGCTGTGGATGACGTCCGCTGTCGTGGCCACGAGGTTGATCCGCGTGCCGACGGGAATGTGCATCTCGTCGGCCGTGACCGCCTTCGTTCCCGGATACCGGAACTCCCAGTACCACTGGTGGCCGACGGCGTCGACGGTCATGGCGGTGCTGGACGCGGCCGGGGCCTGGGTCACGTTGACGATCGCCCAGTCGGAGACGATGAAGAGGGCGACGACGACGGCGACCGGAAAGACGACGCCCATCCCGACGACGACGAACCAGGCCGGCTTCTCCCCCGGGTGCGGATCGTCGGGGTCGGAGCGGAAACCGCGCCGGCCGCGCCGCACCCACGCCCACAGCAGCAGGCCCGTGACGAGCGCGAGGCCGCCGAAGGCGACGGCCATCATGACCCAGAAGAGGTTCGCGAGGTCCCCGGACGCGTGGCTGTGCGGGTTGAGCACGTTCTGCGACCCGCCGCAGCCGGCGAGCGCGAGTACGAGGAGCGCCGACCCAGCTCCCGCGATTCCCCTGCGCGGCTTCGTCCCCCGAGTCGTCAACTCGGAAAACGGGTACCCGAGGCGCCGCGGCGAAAAACCGTGACCCGATGAACGAATGGAACTTCGACCCGCTGGAACTCTCGGTGCTCGCCGCCGCCGGCGCGCTCTACTGGCGGCGGGCGTGGACGCTCGCCCGCCGCGGGCGCCCGGCGCCGCGGCTACGAATCGCGGCGTTCGCCGCCGGGCTCGTCACCCTCTTCCTCGCGCTCGCCTCGCCGCTCGACACGCTCGGCGAGGAGCGCCTCTTCTCGGTGCACATGGTCCAGCACCTGCTGCTGGGCGACGTCGGCGCACTCCTCCTCGTGCTCGGGCTCGACGGGCGGCTGCTCCGGCCGTTGCTACGCGTGCGGGTCGTCCACCGGCTGCGTGTGCTCGCGCACCCGCTCGTCGCGCTGCCGCTGTGGGCGGCGAACTTCGTCGTCTGGCACCTGCCGGCGCTGTTCGACGCGGCGCTGCGAAACGACGCGGTCCACGCGCTCCAGCACTCGCTCTTCGTCGCGCTCGGGATGCTGATGTGGGCGGCGCTCGTCGAGCCGCTGCCGGGGCCGGCCTGGTTCACGGCGCCGTGGAGGATCCCCTACGTCCTCGGGATGTGGCTCGTGATGCTCGTCCTCTCGCAGGTCTTCATCTGGTCGAGCCACGTCTACTACGCGCCCTACGCGCACGACGCGACGCTGTGGGGGCTGAGCCATCTGGCCGACCAGAAGGCCGGCGGCGGCGTGATGCTCGTCGAGAGCATGTTCACGATGCTGCCCGCCCTCGTGTGGGTGCTCCTGCGGGTGTTGAAGGAGAGCGAGGCGCGCCAGCGGCTGGTCGACGCGGGCGTCGCGCCCTCGGTCGCGTCCCGCGCGGCCCGCTACGGGCGCGCCTGATCGCCGCTCGTGAAGAACGAGGCGAACGAGCCGGCGACCGCGGTGACGACGAAGATCGCCCAGAGCTCGAGGACCACGTCCACGATCTGGCCGGCGTGCGTGACCGGGTTCTTGAGCGACGACGACACGGTCAGGATCTGCACCGTCGCGAAGAAGACGGCGTCGCCGAAGTCGTGGATCTCGCTCCCCTTCACGCCATGCTCGAACGACCACATCGCGGTCGCGCAGGCGAGATCGACGACGGCGGAGAGGAGGAACGCGATCGCGATGCGTGCAAGCAGGCGGCGATGGCGCTCGCTCCACGTCAGCAGCCGCCTCAGCTCCTCGCGCACCATCGACCAAGAGGCTAGGCGCGCGGTCGGCGGGTCAGGGCGGCGGATCCGTACACTCGGCGTACCGGGGTGCCGCATGACGCGCGGCTGAGATCACACCCGTCGAACCTGATCCGGGTCATGCCGGCGAAGGGAGGTCCGTGAGCGACAGAACACCCGCGTGGGGCATCACCCCGGTTCCCGACCGGCTGCGGACGCTCGGCGGCGTCGAGAACGGGATGCTGTGGAGCAGTCTCGGGCTCAGCCTGCTCGTGCTCGTGGCCGGCGCCTTCCTCGTGCCGAGTCTCTCGCTGCCCGAGGCGCTGCTCGCGATCCTGGTGGGCGGGATCTTCGGCAACGCGCTGCTCGGCTTCGTCGCCGCGATCGGCGGCGAGGCGGGCGTGCCGGGGATGGTGCTGCTGCGCGCGCCGCTCGGCCGCGCCGGGTCGTACCTCCCGACCGGGCTCAACGTCCTCCAGAACCTCGGCTGGACGATCTTCGAGGTGCTCGTGATCGCGACCGCCGCCCGCGCGCTCGTGCACGGACCGCTGTGGGCCTGGAAGCTCGCGGCCGCCGCGGCCGCGACGATCCTCGCGCTGGTCGGGCCGGTCGGGTTCGTCCGCGAGTGGGTCAAGCGCGTGGCGCTCTGGGTCGTCCTCGCCTCGCTCGCGTACCTCACGTGGTGGGCGCTGCACGATGCGCACCTCGGCGCGCTCTGGTCGCGGCCCGGAAAGGGCGGGCTCAGCTTCTGGCAGGGAGTCGATCTGATGGTCGCGATGCCGGTCTCGTGGCTGCCGCTCGCCGCCGACTACACGCGCTTCTCGAGGAGCGGCCGCGGCGCGTTCTGGGGCGCCGCCGCCGGCTACTTCGTCCCGAACGTGTGGCTGTACGCGCTCGGCGCGATCCTGCTGCTCTCGCGCGGGCTCGCCGACGCGCCCTCGGTGATCGGCGCGATCGCGACCGGCGGCGTCGGGGCCGCCCTCGCGCTCGTCGCGCTGGGAGTGGACGAGACGAAGGAGCCGTTCGCGAACGTCTACTCGGCCGCCGTCTCGCTGCAGAACGTGTTGCCGCGCGTGCCGCAGCGGCTGCTCATCCTGGCCGTCGCGGCGATTGCGACCGGGGGGACGTTCGCGATCAACCTCGTCCACTACCAGGATTTCCTCTATCTGCTCGGCTCGTTCTTCGTGCCGCTCTTCGGCGTCCTGCTCGCCCAGTGGGTCGTCGGGGAGCGGGACGCCTTCGGCGCGCCGGAGATCCGCCCGGCGCAGATCGTCGCGTGGCTCGCGGGCTTCTGCCTCTACCAGTGGCTCGCGCCCGTCGGTCCCTCCTCGTGGATCCACCTCGTGGACCACACGCATCCCGGCCGGGGGGCGATCGGCGGCTCGCTGCCGAGCTTCGCGCTCAGCTTCCTTCTCTCGGTCGCGCTTACGCTTGCGGGTCGTGCGACCGCTCGCCGTGATCGGCCCTCTTGCGCGTGACGTCGTGGAAGGTCGCGACTCGCGTATCGGCGGCGGCCCGTGGTACGCGGCACGCGCGCTGCGGGCGCTCCGGCAGGAGGCGGTCGTCGTCGCGAAGTGCGGCGAGCCCGAGCGTCGCTCGTATCTCAGGCGGCTCGCGGCGCTCGGCCTGCCCGTCTCGCTCGCCGCGGCCGGCGAGACGACGGCCTTCTCCTTTCGCTACGACGCCGGCGGTCACCGCGAGATGCAGGTCGACGCGCTCGGTGAGCCGTGGCGCGACGGAGACGAGCCCGAGCACGCGCTCGGACGGGTCGAGTGGGTGCACGTGGCGCCGCTGCTGCGCGACGACTTCCCGCCCGAGACGCTCGAGCGGATCGCGCGCCGGCGGCGTGTGCTGCTGGACGGTCACGGGCTCGTGCGCGCCCGTCGCCTCGGCCCGCTAGCGCTCGACGCGGACTTCGACCCGGCGCTGCTGCGCCACGTCTCGATCCTGAAGCTCTCCGAGGAGGAGGCGCACGCGATTCTCGACGGCTCGGAGCCGGAAGAGCTGCGCGGCCTGGGCGTACCGGAGATCGTCGTCACCTTCGGCGCAGGCGGGTCGCTCGTCCTCACTCGCGACGCCGCGCTGCGCGTGGCGGCGCGCCCGGCGCGCGGCGACCCCACGGGAGCGGGCGACGCGTTCTCGGTCGCCTACCTCAGCGCGCGCGCCGGCGGGCACCGGCCGATCTCCGCGGCCCGCCGCGCGAGCGCCCTCGTCTCCGCTCTGCTCTCGGCGACGCCGCGATGATCGCCGCGGTCGGCACCGTGGCCGGCGTCTTCCTCGTGGACGTCGAGGAGGAGTCGCTGCTCGGCGAGGGGAACGAGGTGCCCGAGGCCGAGCGGCCCGAGGTGCCGCTGCCGCGCGTCGTCGCGGCGGCGCGGGCCGGTGCGACCGTCGTCGCGGTCGTCGAGCGGCGGCCGCCCCTCATGCTCTCGAACGACGGCGGCGCGACGTGGCGCGAGGCGGGCGGCGGCCTGCCGCCAGGCTTCGCGGTCGCGATCGCCGAGGACGACCCCGACCGGATGCTCTACGCCGCGCGCAACCGGCTCTACGTCTCGGCCAACGGCGGAGTCTTCTGGCGTTCGCTCCCCTTCGAGCTGCCCGACATCGGCTCGGTCGCCTGGATCGACTGAAGCCAGCGCTCAACTTCGTCCGCCGAGCGCAGATGCACGACGTCCAAGTGCGCGTGTTCGGCGATGCGCTCCGGGATCTCGCGCGCGTAGTGCCGATGGGTCCGTACCACCCACCACGGGATCCAGTAGCGGGTGAACAAGTGCCTGACCCGCTCGCGGTTCCCGTTCCACAACTCCTCGCGCGTGAGCGTGCGGCCGATCGTCCGGCGCAGGGCGCGACCGAAGGTGGGCCAGAAGGGCGGCGCGAGGTGGACTGCCGTGTCCGCCCGCTCCAGGACGAGGGAGCCGAGCTTCGAGCGGTAGTTGCCGTCGACGACCCAGCCGTCGGGCGCAGAGTCCAGAGCCGCGCGAACGCGCGCCTGCAGCAGCTCGGCCGGCGCCTCCTGCCACCCCGGATCGTGGTGCAGGGCGTCGATCTCGACATGTGGGACGCCGAGCGCCGCTGCGAGCCTGCGGGAGACCGTCGTCTTGCCGACGCACGAGCCTCCCATCACGGCGACCCGCTTCACAGCCGGAACTCCCCACGTGCGACGACGACCGCGGAGCCGCCGACCTCGACCTCCTCGGGCGAGCGGGCGACGGCATGGAGCGTCGAGGGCCGGCCGATCTCCACTCCCTGCGTGATCACGATCTCGTCGCCGAAGCCGATGCGGCCGTGCCGTGCGAGATGGAGCGCGAGCGGCCCGGCGGCCGAGCCGGTCGCGGGGTCCTCGCCGACGCCGTGCGCGGGGACGAAGACGCGCGACTTCCACCGCTCGCCGTCCCGCGTGAAGCAATCCGTGCCGTAGGGCGAGAGCTCCTCGAGCGCCGCGAGGTCCGGTCGCAGCGCCGTCACGCTCTCCGGGGAGTCGAGCTCGACGAGGACGTGGCCCGGACCCTGCCGGTAGAGCTCCACCGGCAAGCCGCTCTTCTCCACGCCGAGCAGGGCGAGCAGCTCGTCCGCCCGCTCGAACGCCTCCGCGGTGACGACGGGCTGCCGCATCCAGCCGAAGGCGATCCGCGACCCGTCCCGCTCGAGCCGAACGGGGACGACGCCGGCCCCGGTCTCGAGGTGGAGCTCGTCGAGCTGCAGCGGCCCGCCGAGGACGAAGGCTGTCCCGAGCACCGGATGCCCGGCGAAGGGCAGCTCGAGCGCAGGCGTGAAGATCCGGATCCGCGCGTGACCCTCCCCCGCCGCCGGGTAGACGAAGACCGTCTCGCTCAGGTTCAGCTCCCGGGCGATCTTCTGGAGCACGGGCTCCGCCAGCTCTCGCGCGTCCGTGAACACCGCGAGCGCGTTCCCCTCCAGGGGCGTGTCGGTGAACACGTCGACGAGGACATAGCGGAAGATCGCCACGTCCTCAGTGAAACACAGCCCTGCAGTTGCCCGTCTACCCTTCCTCGCGGATGCACGCGATCGAGGTCAGCGGCCTGCGCAAGGCCTACGGGAGCCTCGAGGCCGTTCGGGGGGTCGACTTCACGATCGAGGAAGGCGAGGTCTTCGGGCTGCTCGGGCCGAACGGTGCCGGCAAGACGACGACCGTCGAGATCCTCGAGGGCTACCGGAAGCGGGACGCCGGAGAGGTGCGCGTCCTCGGCCACGATCCCGACCGGCCGGGGCCGGACTTCCGG
>DASXDE010000122.1:0-6360 GCA_036490825.1 Gaiellaceae bacterium | reverse complement strand
GACCCCGTCTGGGCCGGGCAGTGCGGCATCGCGGCGCGGCAGACGGTCTGGGGCGAATACGGCTGGCCCACGCTGCTGCCGATCCTCGCCAGGCCGGGGACGCTGCTCGCGGTGACGAACAACCCCGGCAAGGACTATCCGGCGGACGCGCGGGCACGCGGCGCGGCGACCTACGGCTTCGACCTCCACTTCAACGGCAAGGTCGGAACGCCGGCCGCGCCGGCCGATCCCTCCACGATCCAGGCGGCCGCAGAGAAGCAGTACCAGACGACCGTGACCCGTACCGGCGGCTGTTCCACGCCGCTCATCATGGAGAACGAGCTCTTCGGCGCGACCACGTCGACCCCGTGGACCGCCTCGACCGCGCGGTACCGCGCGAACGTCCTCGCGTACCTCCAGGATCTCGCCGCGCTGGGCGCGCATCCGGTGCTCCTCGTCAACAAGTCGCCGTTCACCGGCAGCAGCGACGCGGTCGCCTGGTGGCTGTCCGTCTCGAAGGTGGCGGACATCGTGCGAGAGGCCTACCTCCCTGCGACGAGCATCTGGCCGCTCGGGCCGACCCTCGGCAACCGACTGCTGCGGGAGAGCTACCGGAGCGCGGTCACGGCGTTCACCTCCATCGGCATCCCGCCGAACCGGGTCGGGATCATGCTCAGCTTCCTCAGTCAACGGGGCGTCGGCGGGCGCAACGGGCTGCAACCGGCCTCCGCCTGGTTCCAGGTCGTGAAGTGGGAGGCGCTCTCGGCGAGGCAGGTCGCGAGCGAGCTCGGGCTCGGCTCCGTCTTCTCCTGGGGCTGGCAGGAGTGGAACCGCAAGGAGCAGGACCCCGCCAAGCCGAAGGCGGCCTGTGTCTGGCTGTGGACGAGGAACCCCACGCTGTGCAACGCGCCGAGGATGCTCGGGCCGCGCTTCGACCGCTCCCTGACCGCGGGGCAGATCCTGCTCTCGCACGGCACGGTCTGTCGCGCTCAGGGCCTCGGCTCGGTCGGGGCGGGCGCGGTTGCCTCGCTGCAGGCGCTGACCGGCGACCGCAGCGCCGCACTGAGCGCCGTGTTCGAGCGACTCGTCGAGGCGGCTGCGCGTCCGGTCCCGCAGCGTGCCGTGCTCGCGGCCGAGCGCGAGGTCGTCCGCGACTCGTTCCACGGCCGGCGCAGCGCGTACCTCGCCGCGCTGCGGGACGCGCACGCGACGGTGAGCATCGCGCGCGGCGTGCTCGGCGACGAGCTCCGCCGGGCGCGCCTTCAGCAGCTCCGCTACGCCGCTCCTCCGACGGGGGCGGAGGTGGCGGCGTTCTATTCCGCGTACCCGGACCTGCTCGCCCGGCGCGTCCGCGTCTCGCCTTCGCCGCCGTGGCTCGCCGCGCGGAAGACGGGCTTCGCGCTCGCCGAGGCGGCGCCGCAGCGGCTCTTCTCCCTGCCGACCGGCAAGATGGCCCGCGTTGCGACGCTGCTGGGGACCTTCGCCGTCCGCCCGCTCGGTCCGGCGCTGCCGCTCGGCGCGCTGCCGTTCCCGGCCGTCCGTCCCGCGATCGTCGCGGCGCTGCGCGGTTTCGAGCGGGCGCAGTCCTTCGAGCGCTGGACGATCGCGCGGCAGAACGTCGTCCTCAACCAGACGATCTGCCTCCACGACCAGCTCCCGCAGCCGGCCGCGATCGACCTCACGCAGTACCTCCCGTTCCTCCGCATCGAGTAGACCGCCCCGCCTTCCGCTGGGTGACGGCGGGTCTGCCGCCGTCACTTCCAGCTGGCGCAAGGCATAGCCTTGCGGGATGCTCGAGAAGCTCTGGGGCAACATCCCGGTGGGTCCGGAGACGCAGGGAGTGCGCGTCGTCGGCGCGGTGGGGAAGCGCTGGCTGCACGTCGTCGCCCGCTACGCGCCGCTGCCGCCCGCCGCCCGCGCGTCGCTTCACCGGCGGCGCGGTGTCGACGTCGGCCAGCGCGTCTTCATCGGCACCGAGGTCTTCATCGACGACGCCGTCCCGTCCTCGGTGACCCTCGAAGACGACGTGACCGTGATCGCGCAGACGACGATTCTCGGCCATACGTACTACCCGCTCCACTTCCACCAGCTGCTCGGCGACGAGGCGACCCGCGCGGAGCTGCGCACCACGATCCGCCGCGGCGCGTACCTCGGCCTCCGCAGCACGATCCTGGCCGGCGTCACGGTGGGGGAGTACGCGATCGTCGGCGCCGGCAGCGTCGTCACCGCCGACGTGCCGCCGTACACGATGGTCGCGGGCGTCCCGGCCCGCGTAGTGCGTGAGTTCTCACCCGACGACGTCGGGTAGCGAGCGCGGTCCGGCCTGCTTCGCCCGGTCTAGCCGGCGAGACCGAAGGGCTCGGTGGCTCCGTTCTTTTCTGTGTGCTTCGCGGAGTACAGCGACTCGTCGCCGCGCTCGAACATGCTCGTGGGGCTGTCGTTCGGCTGCAGGTCGGCGACCCCGGCCGAGACGCGGACGCGACCGGCGCGCGCGATCGGCTGCGACGAGACCGCCCGCTGGATCCGCCCCACGAGCTGCCGCGCCTGCCCGACCTCGGCCTCGGGCACGATCACGGCGAACTCGTCGCCGCCCACCCGGCACGGGACGTCGGCGGAGCGCACGACCTGCCGGATGCGGTCGGCGATCTCAGCGAGGACGGCGTCGCCCGCCAGGTGGCCGATCCGGTCGTTGATCTCCTTGAAGCCGTCGACGTCGACGATCACGAGCGAGAGCAGGCGCTGATACCGCTGCGCCCGGTCGACCTCGCGGGCGAGCGTCTCGTGGAAGTAGCGGCGGTTGTGGAGGCCCGTCAGCGAGTCGAGGTCCGCGAGCTGCCGCGCCTCCCGGAAGCGCCGCGAGTTCTCGATCGCCGGCGCGACCCGCTCGGCGAGCTCCTCGAGCCGGCGCAGATCCTCGTCGCCGAAACGGACGTTGCGATTGCGCGAGAAGACTCCGAGCCAGCCCATCCTGCCGCCGCGGCCGACGAGCGGAACGCCGAGCGCCCCGTGCACCGCGCCTGCGGCCTGGTCCTCGGCGTAGAGGTAGCCGAGCTCGATCGCCCGCGCCTCCCGCTCGTCCGGAGGGCCGCTGAAGACGCGGACGGCGCCGTCTTCGTCGTCGCCGAGGCCGATCGACCCGAGCAGGCGCTCGTCCGCCGCGCCGCTCGGCTCGAGCTCGACGACCGCGGCGTCGACCTGCGGCAGCGCGGCTGCCGCCTCGAGCGTCGAGGCCATCGCGTCGTCGAGGTCGATCGTCGTCCCGAGCTGCGCGAGGAAGCGGGCGCGCTGCGTCTCCTCCTCGGCGCGCCTGACCGCGCTGCCCAGCTCCTGCGCGAGCTCGTCGAGACGCGCCTCGAGCGTTTCGACCGTGGCCGCGACCTGCTCCTCGACGTCGCGCGACGTCCGCCGGCGCAGCCGGCGGAGCAGCTCGAGCGCGAGCACGGCGCAGAGCACGAGCGCAACAGCGAGACCGATGGAGAGAGAATGCATTCGCAGGAAGCCGCAAATTCCGGGTTTTTGGCGGGCAAACTTTAGGCTCGGAGTCCGATCCCGGCACTAGCCGATTTGGTGGGTTTGTGCCGATTGGCGGGGGTGGCGTGGGTTCGCTACCATGCCGCGGGCCGGTTGGCAGGGGCGCTTTCGTCCCAGCCGACCGTCTCTTTACGAAAGGACTCGTTTGCCGACCGTCAATCAACTCGTGCGCAAGGGCAGAAAGGCCGCGAAGGCGAAGACGAAGACGCCTGCGCTCGCCGGTGCGCCGCAGAAGCGCGGCGTCTGCACGCGTGTCATGACGCAGACTCCGAGAAAGCCGAATTCGGCGCTCCGCAAGGTCGCCCGGGTCCGGCTCACGAACGGGGCGGAGGTCGGCGCGTACATCCCGGGCGAGGGCCACAACCTGCAGGAGCACTCCGTCGTGCTCGTGCGCGGCGGCTCGACGAAGGACCTGCCGGGCTATCGCTACAAGATCATCCGGGCGGCGCTCGACACGGGCGGCGTCTCCGATCGCAAGCAGGGCCGCTCGAAGTACGGCGCCAAGAGGGGCTCGTAATGCCGCGCCGTGCCGAGGTTCAGGTCCGCGAGATCGAGCCCGACGCCGTCTACGGCTCGCCGCTGGTCACGCAGGTGATCAACAAGATCATGCTCGACGGCAAGAAGTCGATCGCGGAGCAGATCGTGTACTCCGCGCTCGAGACCGTGGGCACGAAGACCGGCCGCCCGCCGGTCGAAGCGCTCGAGCAGGCCGTGAAGACGGTCACGCCGGTGCTCGAGGTGCGCAGCCGCCGCGTCGGCGGCGCGAACTACCAGGTGCCCGTCGAGGTGCCGCAGCGGCGCGCCCGCACCCTCGCGGTGCGCTGGCTCGTTACGTACGCCCGCGAGCGGCGCGAGAAGGGCATGCCCGACAAGCTCGCCAACGAGATTCTCGACGCGCTGAACCAGCAGGGCGGCGCATTCAAGCGGAAGGACGACGTCTACCGGATGGCGCAGGCCAACAAGGCCTTCGCGCACTACCGCTGGTAGACGGAGCGAGGAAGGAAGACTTGAGCACGAAGGTGACAGAACAGGTGGTCGCGCTCGACCGCGTCCGCAACATCGGGATCATGGCCCACATCGACGCGGGAAAGACGACGACGACCGAGCGGATCCTCTACTACACCGGCCGCACCCACAAGATGGGCGAGGTGCACGAGGGCGCCGCGACGATGGACTGGATGGCGCAGGAGCAGGAGCGCGGCATCACCATCACGTCGGCTGCGACGACGGCGTTCTGGCGGGACTATCGGATCAACATCATCGACACGCCCGGGCACGTGGACTTTACGGTCGAGGTCGAGCGCAGCCTGCGCGTCCTCGACGGCGCCGTCGCCGTCTTCGACTCCGTCGCGGGCGTGCAGCCGCAGTCCGAGACGGTCTGGCGGCAGGCGGACAAGTACAAGGTTCCGCGCATCGCTTTCATCAACAAGATGGACCGCATCGGCGCGAACTTCTTCGCCGCCGTGCAGTCGATGCGCGACCGGCTTGCGGCCAACCCGGTGCCGCTGCAGATCCCGGTCGGCTCCGAGGACAACTTCAACGGCGTCGTCGACCTCGTCGAGATGCAGGCGGTCGTCTACAAGGACGACCTCGGGCAGGAGTTCGACGTCACCGAGATCCCGGCAGAGCTCGCGGAGCAGGCGCAGGAGTACCACCACCAGCTGATCGACGCGATCTCGCACTTCGACGATGAGGTGCTCGCGGCGTACATCGAGGACGAGACCTCGGTGACGCCGGAGATGATCCGCCGCGCCGTGCGCGCCGGCACGCTCGCCGACGAGATCACGCCCGTCCTGCTCGGCTCCGCCTTCAAGAACAAGGGCGTCCAGCTCCTGCTCGACGCCGTCGTCGACTACCTGCCCAGCCCGCTCGACGTGCCGCCGGTGCACGGGACCGATCCGAAGGACGGCAGCGACGAGGAGCGGCCGGCCGACCCGAAGGCGCCGTTCTCGGCGCTCGCCTTCAAGGTCATGTCGGATCCGTACGTCGGCAAGCTGACGTACTTCCGGGTCTACTCCGGCACGCTCAAGGCGGGCGACCGCGTCCTCAACACGATCACGGGTCGCACCGAGCGCGTCGGCCGCATCCTCCAGATGCACGCGAACCATCGCGAGGAGCGCGAGGAGATCATGGCCGGCGAGATCGCGGCCGGGGTCGGGCTCAAGGCCACGACCACCGGCGACACGCTCGCCGCCGGCAGCGCGCCGATCGTGCTCGAGTCGATGACCTTCCCGGATCCGGTCATCTCTGTCGCGGTCGAGCCGAAGTCGAAGGCCGACCAGGACAAGCTCTCGACCGGGCTCGCACGGCTGGCCGAGGAGGATCCGACCTTCCGCGTCGAGACCGACGAGGAGACGGGGCAGACGCTCATCTCCGGGATGGGCGAGCTGCACCTCGAGATCATCATCGACCGCCTCAAGCGGGAGTTCAACGTCGACGCGAACGTCGGGCGGCCACAGGTCGCCTACCGCGAGACGGTCTCGAAGCCGGCCGAGAAGATCCAGGGCAGGTTCGTCCGGCAGACCGGCGGCTCGGGCCAGTACGGCGACGCCGTCATCAACCTCTACCCGCAGGAGCCGGGCGCGGGCTACGAGTTCGTCGACAAGATCGTCGGCGGCAAGATTCCGAAGGAGTACATCCCGGCCGTCGACGCCGGGATCCAGGAGGCGATGGGCTCGGGCATCCTCGCGGGCTACCCCGTCGTGGACATCAAGATCGAGCTCGTCGACGGGTCGTACCACGACGTCGACTCGAGCGAGCGGGCGTTCAAGATCGCCGGCTCCATGGCCTTCAAGGAGGCGATGAAGCGGGCGAAGCCGACGCTGCTCGAGCCGACGATGGCGGTCGAGG
>DASXDE010000121.1:0-2089 GCA_036490825.1 Gaiellaceae bacterium | reverse complement strand
GGCGACGACGACCTCGTCGTGGGTGACGTCCGGGGCCCGAACGCGCACATGCGTGGACACATCCCGGGCTCGCGGCCGCTCGTGCTCGGCTCGCCGCCGCCCGCGGCGGACGAGGAGTCGGCCCGGGCGCTCGCGCAGGAGATCGCGCTGCGCCTGCGGCGGCACGGGATCACCGGCCGCGAGCGTCTCGTGCTCGTCGATCGCGGCGACGGCGTCGGCGCGATGCCGGCCGCGCAGATGGCCGAGCTCGCAGGGCATCCGCAGGTGGCGATCCTCCTCGGCGGCATCGCCGGCTGGGAGGGCGAGCTCGAGGAGGGCGCGGTAGAGCTCGATCACGTGCGGGAGGCGGAGGCCGACCTGGAGGCGAATCCGCAGGCATTTCCGACGCGGCAGGAGCTTGCGAGCCGGCTCGGCGATCCGGCACTGACGGTCCTCGACGTGCGGACGCCGGACGAGTACGTCGGGCGCCGCGGCAACCACTGCGATCCGCGCCAGGGCCATATCCCGGGCGCTCGGAACCTCGACGTCGGCGAGCTGTTCGAGGGGCCTGGACGTCCTGCTTCGCCGGAGCGAGTACGCGAGCTCGTCGGTCTGCCCGAGGGGACGGCGATCGTCGCGTACTGCCACTCCGGGTCCCGCTCGGCGCTGGCGACTCTCGCGCTCCGAACAGCCGGCTACCACGCGCGCAACTACGCCGGCTCCTGGCACGAGTGGAGCCGCCACGACGAGCTGCCGCTGGAGCGCTGAGCTACTCCTCCGGAGCGGCGGGCGCCTCCGGGGTCGTCTCCGCCGGGCTGGTGCCGTGCTGCGCCTGAGCCCATGGCAGCTGCTCGCCCGACGCCCGCATCGCCATGACCGCGGCCGCGACCTCGACGATGCCCGCGATCAGCGCGATGTAGAGACCGTACTTGGCCCCCACGCCACTGCCGCGATAGCTTGGCAAACTCGCCCAGCGAATGATCACAAGCAGGAGCCCAAGCGCGGCGACTCCTGCCGTGACGACGGATGGGCCTGCCCCGCCGAAGGACATGGTGGCACCGGATCGGCGAAGCACCAGGAGCACGCCCGCCGCTGTGAGCAGCAGACCGCCTGCCCAGGCCGTGAATCCTGCCCCCCAGCCATCGACCGAAAAGCCAATGAATCCAACGCCCCACCAAGGCAGAAACAGCGCAATGAACGCGACGGCCGCCCCTGCGACGATCGCTCGATCGAGAGTGCTCAGACTCTTCCAGTCGAA
Organism: Gaiellaceae bacterium; assembly: GCA_036490825.1. Classification (GTDB taxonomy): domain Bacteria; phylum Actinomycetota; class Thermoleophilia; order Gaiellales; family Gaiellaceae; genus Palsa-739. The sequence goes on along the minus strand of DASXDE010000121.1, from coordinate 852 downwards.
CCGCATCTCGCCACCTCCGGATCCGAGATCCCCCCACGAACCGCCGGGCTATCGTGACCGCCTCGCCGGATGGAGTCAGGCCAGCGCGATGAGCGCGACCCCGCCGGCGACCGCGGCGGCGCCCGCGAGCCGCTCCAATCCAACTCTTTCGTTGAGGAATGCGGCGGCGAGCAGCGCCGCGATGACGACGCTCGTCTCCCGCACCGCGGCCACCTCGGGCGCCGGCGCAAGCCGGAGCGCGGCGAGCACGAGCGCGTAGGCGGCGAAGGACGCGACAGCGGCGAGCGCTGTGGACGCCGTCAGCTGCGCTCGAAGCGCTCGAGCTCCTCTCCGAGCCGCAACCACCGGCACGGCGACGAGGGCAACCGGCGCCAGCACGAGCTCGAGGTAGGGGAGCGAGGCCGCATGGCGGAGGCCGTCCTTGTCCACGAGCGTGTAGCCGGCGATTGCGCAGCCGATCGCCAGGGCGACGAGCACGCCCTCCGCGCCGCGATGGACGCCGCGCACGAGCACGACGCCGGCGGCGACGAGGCAGACGCCGGCCGCCGCTCCCACCGACACGTGCCGGGCCAGCACGACCGCCGTCCCCAGCAGGACGAGCAGCGGGGCCGAGCCGCGCGCGATCGGGTAGACGACGGAGAGCTCGCGCCGGCGGTAGGCGGCTACGAGCAATGCGAAGTACAGGCCCTCGAACGCGGCCGAGGCTGCGACGTAGGGCGCGACCGCCCACGAGACGGACCACGTCGCCGCGGCGACCGGCGCGAAGAGCAGGACGGAGAGGCCGAGGACGACCGCGGTGCGGGCCTCGACGTCCTCGGACCCGCGCAGGAAGACGTTCCAGCCGGCGTGGAG
>DASXDE010000120.1:0-15179 GCA_036490825.1 Gaiellaceae bacterium | reverse complement strand
GCCTGGACGCGCTGGGCGGCGCGCTGCCGCGTCCTCGGTCGCGCGAATAGCGCTGCTATTCACGCTCCCTGCGTCCTTGCATCGCACTCGCCCATCGCGCCCAGTCAGCGCGTGGTCATTCCGTTAGGAGCTCTTAGCCGCTCGGCGGCGGCGAGGAAGGAGCGGCAGAGGCGGCGGCCGAGCTCGTTCCAGGCCCCGATCCGCTCGCGCGTCTCTGCCCGCAGCCGCTCGGGGTCGGGCGGTGGATCGCTCTCGTCCCCGATCCAGCGCTCGAGCTGCGGCTCGGTCACCTCCGGGTGGAATTGGACGCCCCAGATCGCGTCGCCGAGCCGGAACGCCTGCAGCGAGGCCGCGCTGTGCGCCAGTGCGGCCGCTCTCTCCGGCAGCTCGTGCGCGTAGTGGTGCCACAGCAGTCCCTCGAACCGCGAAGGCAGCGCCGAGAAGACGGGGTCGGCGGCGCCCGCCTCGGTCAGCTCGACTTCACCCCAGCCGATCTCGGGCACGGGGAGCCGCCCGACCCACGCGTCCGCCGCCCGCGCCAGGAGCTCCGAGCCGAGGCAGATGCCGAGCGTGGGCAGCGGCCGCTCGAGCAGCCCGCGCAGCCAGTCCGTCTCCTCCGGCAGCCACGGGTACAGCTCGTCCTGGTCGGGGTGCATGAAGCCGCCGAACACGAACAGCGCGTCGTACCCGTCGAGCGACGGCGGCGCCCCCTGCTCGAAGCTCCACTCGTCGAGCCGGTGGCCCGCCTCGGCGACGACGGGAGCGAACAGCTCCGCGCCGGCATCGCCGCCGTGCACGATCGACAGGATGTTCACGACGCCCCTCCGCTCGCCGCGATCCGGTTCACGTCGAGGAGCCGCCGCAGCTGCCGCGCGTTCGTCGCCGCTTGGGCCACTCGCCCGAGCGGATTCTCGGGATCCTCGGAGGAGGCGTTGTTGTTGAAGAAGGCGTACGCCTGCTCCGACCGGCCGGCGAGCTCCTGCAGCGGCTCGATCCACTCGCCGAGCTCCTCGTCGGTGTACAGGTAGTCGAAGCGCTCGGCCGCCGAGCCGCCGCGCTTGTTCCAGGTCGCGAGGTTGCGGCCGTGGAAGCGGACGTACGCCGTCGGGGACGTCGTCGCGACAACGGTCGGGACGAGGTTCTTCGCCGTCTCCGAGCGCGGCGCGTCGACGACGACGTAGCCGGCGCCGATCCGCTCCAGGAAGGAGAGGCTTGCCGCCCGGTTCTCGTCGTCGAGCCAGGAGCGGTGACGGAACTCGACGAGCATCTCGTCCCCGCCGAGCTGCTCGCGCGCCCACGCGAGGTAGTCGAGCGACGCGTCCTTGTAGACCACGTAAGGCGGCATCTGGAACAGGATCCCGCCGAGCTTGCCGCTCGCACGGAGCGGCTCGAGCGCCGCGAGGAAGCGGCGGAAGACCTCGCCGCGAAGCTCGCGCGGGGGCCGGTCGACGCGGCCGCGCTCGTCGTGCGGCATCTCGTCGCGCAGGTCCTCCGGCAGCACCTCTGCCCTGACCGGGTGGCGCGTCATGAGACCGAAGGCCTTGACGTGCATCATGAACTCGTCCGGCGTCCGCTCGGCCCAGCCCTCCACCATCGACTCGCTCGGCAGCCGGTAGAAGGTCGAATCGACCTCGACCGTGTAGAAGTGCTCGGCGTACCAGGCCAGGCGCTCCTTGGCGGGCAGCTTCGGGGGATAGAACCACTTCGAGAGCGCCTCGTCGGCCCAGGAGCACGTGCCGATCCGGATCGTCGCCGCCATGCGGCGGACGCTAACGGGAGACGGTCTTCTCGAGCAGCGAGAGGTTCAGCGTGACGCGGCCGATCTTGATCGTCGGAGGTGCGCCGGGCCCGCCGAGGGACGGGAGGTAGACGCCGTCCGCCGAGGTCGATCCCACGGTGACGACGAGCTTCTTGCCCCGCGGCAGCAGGACGGCCTCGTCGAGGAGCGGGATCTTGACCACCCCGGCACTCTTGGCGACCGGCGCCGCGCCCACCGTGATCGGTGTCGAGCCTCCCTGTACGGAGACCATCGCCCTCATCTGGTGCCAGGCACCCGAGTTGCCGGAGTAGCGGACACTGACGGAGCCGTCGCCGAACGTCTCGAGCGGCCCGCCGGTCAGCCGCACAGACCGGCGCACCGAGCCGTTCGACGCGATGCGCTTCGACCCCGGCAGGTTCACGCTCATTCGCCGTGTACTCGGGAGCGACTTGAACTGGGTCGTCGATCCGTCCCACGGATCGTGCGCGAGCTCGACGCCGCCGCGCACGGTTCCGCTCCCTGCGAGGTAGTGCGCGAACCAGGCGACGGCCTCTCCGAGGTAGGTCGGCAGCTCCGCCGGCGGGTTCGACGCCGGCGGGTGGCCGAGGTCGCCGACGTAGAGCCGCTTCGGCCCCGTGAGCAGCTTGTACGCCGCGAGCGCCTGGTCGATGTCGAACAGGAAGTCGTGGCGCCCCTGCAGGAGAAGCGTCGGCACGGCGAGGGAATGGAGCTTCGGGCGTGAGGAGCGCTCCGCCTCGATGCTCTTGACCGCCGGGGTCACGACGCCGCCGGCGAGGTCGGTCCGCGCCTGAGTGAGCGACGAATCCCAGCGGGACGTCGGTACGACCTGCGCGAGCTGAGCGATCTCACCGCCCTTCGGGACGCCGTCCGGGTTGAGCGCCGAGCCGAGATCGGTCCAGGTGATGGCGGGCACGATCGCCTTGAAGGGGACGCCGGCAACCGCCGCGTTCCAGACCGCGCCGCCGCCCAGCGATAGGCCGAAGGCGCCGATCTGGGTGTCCGAGACGTCGCTCCGCCCGGCGAGCCAGTTGAAGAGATCGCGGACGTCCTGCACCTCGCTCGGCCCGTCGAGTCCCCAGGCGCCGCCCGAGGCGCCGGTGCCGCGGGCGTCGCAGGCGAGTGAGGCGAAGCCCGCGGGGGCGAGGGCGGCGGTCGCGATCGTCTCCATCGTCGCGTGCGCTTGCCCAAGGCCGTGGAAGAGGAGCACGCCCGGCCAGCCTGCCGCCGGCGGGCTGCCGCTCGGAAGGATGAGCCCGCAGGCGAGCTTCGTGCCGTCGGAGACCGTGATCGTGAGCTCCTGCGTCGCGGCGCGGGCGGGGGAGGCTGCCCCGGCGCACACGAACACCGCGAGGGCGACGGTGGCGACGACCCTGACGCGACCCACGAGCCGCACGCTACCGCCCGTTTACGATGCGCGCCATGGATTCGCGGCCCGTAGGGGTCTTCGACTCCGGCGTCGGCGGGCTGACCGTGCTCCACGAGTGCCTCGTGACGATGCCGAACGAGGACTTCGTCTACCTCGGCGACCACGCGCGCCTGCCGTACGGGCCGCGGCCGCTGGAGGAGATCCGCCGCTTCGCGCGCGAGATCGGCGGCTATCTCTCCCGTCAGGACGTGAAGCTGATCCTCGTCGCGTGCAATGCCGCGACCTCGGCCGCGCTCCCGCAGCTGCAGGAGGAGCTGGCCGTGCCGGTTGTGGGCGTGATCACGCCCGAGGCCCACGCCGCCGTGCAGGCCACGCGGAACCGGCGCGTCGGGCTCCTCGCGACCGCGGCGACCGTTGAGGCGGGCCGCTACGCCGAGCTCGTGCACGCCCTCGACGCCGGCATCTCGTTCCACCCGGTCGGCTGTCCGCTGCTCGTGCCGCTGATCGAGGGCGACGACCCGTACGGCGAGGAGACGGAGCGGGCGGTGCGCGGGTACGCGGCGCCGCTGCAGGCGGAGGAGGTCGACACCGTCATCCTCGGCTGCACGCACTACCCGCTGATCCGCAAGATCTTCGAGCGCGTCTTCGGCCGCGACGTGACGCTCGTCTTCTCGGCGGAGGAGACGGCCCGCGAGGTGGCGGAGACCCTCGCGCGCAAGGGCGTCGAGAACGAGCGTGGTCGCGAGGGCGCCTACCGCTTCCTCACGACCGGCGACCCCGCCGCGTTCCGCGAGCTGGGGCGACGCTTCCTGCAGCTGCCCGTGCGCGAGGTCGAGCACGTCACCGTCGCGACGTTGGAGGCAGCGGCGTGAGCAGGGAGGGCGGCCGCAGGCCGGACCAGCTCCGCTCGATCTCGTTCGAGCCGGACTACCTCGAGAACCCGCACGGCTCGGTCGTGATCACGCAGGGACGCACCAAGGTGCTCTGCACGGCGATGGTCGAGGAGGACGTGCCGCGCTGGCTGCGCAACAAGGGCCGCGGCTGGATCACCGCGGAGTACTCGCTCCTGCCGGCGTCGACCGGCGAGCGCGTGCAACGCGAGGCGGCGCGGGGCAAGCAGCAGGGGCGAACGGTCGAGATCCAGCGGCTGATCGGTCGCGCCGTCCGTGCGGTCGCCGACTTCGAGGCGCTCGGCGAGCGGACGCTCTGGCTCGACTGCGACGTCCTGCAGGCCGACGGCGGCACGCGGTGCGCGGCTATCTGCGGCGCCTACGTCGCCGCGATGCGCGCGCTCGATCGCTTCGGCCTCTCCCGCGCCTTCCGCGACTCGGTCGCCGCCGTGTCGGTCGGCGTCGTGGAGGGAGTGCCGCTGCTCGATCTCGACTACGCGGAGGACTCGAGCGCCGACACCGACATGAACGTGGTGCTGACCGGCGACGGACGGCTCGTCGAGGTGCAGGCGACGGCCGAGCGCGATCCGTTCGCGCGGGAGACGCTCGACGAGTTGCTCGAGCTGGCCACGGCCGGGATCGGCGAGATCGCAGCGTTGCAGGCGGAGGCGGTGGCGCTTGAGCTCCCTTAGCGTGCTCGCCGCCGTCAAGTCCATCGGCTGGCCGGAGGTGCTGCTGCGCATCTTCGTCGCCGCCGCACTCGGCGGCGCGATCGGCCTCGAGCGCGAGCTGCGCGAGCGCCAGGCGGGACTGCGCACGCACCTCGTCGTCTCGGTCGGCGCGGCGCTGTTCACGCTCGTCTCCGCCTACGGCTTCAGCGGCTTCGACGGGAAGGTCGATCCCACGCGGATCGCCGCGCAGATCGTGAGCGGAATCGGCTTCCTCGGCGCCGGCGCGATCATCCGGCAGGGCCTCTCGGTGCGCGGCCTCACGACCGCCGCCTCGCTCTGGCTCGTCGCCGCGATTGGCATGGCGGCCGGCGCCGGCTACTGGGACGGCGCGCTCATCGCCACTCTCGGCGCACTGCTCACGCTCGGCCCGCTGCGCGTGGTCGCCTTCCGCATGGTGAGCCGCTACCGCCCCCAGCACGACCGGCTGCTCGTCGAGATCCCGGCCGGCGGCAGCCCGGTCCCGATCATCGAGGCGATCGAGAGACTGGGAGGACGAGTGATCTCGCTCGACGTCGCCCAGGAAGGAGACCGGCGCTCGGTCGGCGTCGACGTCACGCTCGCGGTCGGCTCGGCCCCGGCGGTCGTGGCGGCGGTCGCCGAGATCGACGGCGTCCTCGAGGTGCGGTGGACCGACTGACCGCGGCCCTCGCGTCGCGTAACCGGCACAAGGCGCGTGAGCTCGAGGCTCGGCTGCCGGGTTGGACGCTCGAGCCGCTCGACCGCGACGACTACCCGCCCGAGACCGGCGCGACGTACTACGAGAACGCGGCGGCGAAGGCCCGCTTCGGTCGCCATCACTTCGAAGGCTGGGTGCTTTCGGAGGACTCGGGGCTCGAGGTGGAGGCACTCGGCGGACGCCCCGGCGTCCTCTCCGCGCGCTACGCGTCCGAGGGGGCGCCCGCGGTCGCGAAGCTCCTCGCCGAGCTGGCGGGGATCGAGGATCGGCGCGCCCGCTACGTCTCGGAGCTCGTGCTCCTCGCGCCGGACGGTCGCGAGGTCCGCGGCACCGGCACGCTCGAAGGCCGGATCGCGGAGGAGGCTCGCGGGAGCGAGGGCTTCGGCTACGACCCGATATTCGTCCCCGCCGGCGAAGAGCTGACCGTCGCCGAGCTCGGGAACGACTGGAAGACCCGCTACTCCCACCGCGCCCGCGCGGCGGGCGCCCTGCTCGCGGCGCTCAGGAGCTCGTGACGCGGAAGTCGACGGGCGCGAAGCTCGCGCCTCCCCGCAGGTCGCCGTAGAGCGCCTCGAGTGGGTACGTGCCCGGCGGCGCGGAGGGGATCTCGACGCGCATGCGATACGTGCACCGCCCGGCGACGTACTGCGTGCCGACGAGCCTCACCGGCGACCCCCGGACGGCGGCGCGCGGGGAGGAGCTCACGAGCGACGGCCAATGGTCGAAGTCGAGGTTCCAGAACGCGACGACCTCGGTCGCGGCGCCGCCGGGGAGCCGTCCGGAGACAGTCGCCGTCGAGCCGGGCCGCCCGGAGGAAGGGTCGACGGTCGAGTCGTAGTACCCGGTTCCCGTGGGTGTCGGGCACCTGGCGGGCCGGATGGACTCCCTGGCCCGCGCGCCGGGTAGCCGCAGCCGCGCCAGCTCGGCGTCGGCGGCGGCCACGTCCTCCGGTTGCGGCCGATCGCTGCCGAAGAAGATCGTCACGGCGAGGTCCCAGCCGGCTGCGCGCGCCTGCATTCGCCGGATCGCGCCGCCCGCCTCGAAGCAGGCGGAACGGGCGGCACGCGGACAGGAAAAGCCCTCGGGCGGATTGGTCGCCACCGTCTCGTCCACCCGCAACGGCACCGGCGGGAACTTCCGGTCCCACCTTCCGCTCCTGTGGTGGTGGCCCACCAGCAGCCAGAGCAGGACTCCGTAGCGCGGCAGCGAGCCGACCGTGTGCGACGGGGGGCTGGCGAGGCTTCTGTCGGCAGGCGCCAGAGGGACGTTCGACGCCACGAGCGCGTCTCCGCGCGCCTGCAGGTGCCAGCCGGCTGCGCGCTCGAAGTGCGGCTTCCCGCCGCCGCAGCCGGCGACGAGCGCGGCGAGGGCAAGCGCTACCGCGAGCCTGAGAGCCATGCTCTCGTTACGTCTCGAGCGCGGCCTCCGGTCCCTCCTCGAGCGCCTTGTGCCGCTCCCGCCACCACCAGTTGAGCTCGCCGCCGAAGACGATCACGTTCGCCATCACGTAGAGCCACAGGAGCAGGATCGCGGGGCCTCCGAGCGTCCGCAGCGTCACGTTGACGTCGGCGAGGCGCACGAAGACCGGCAGCCCCTGGAACGACGCCTCGAGCGCGAGCGCGCCGGCGATTGCGCCGGGGAGCGCTTCGCGGAACTCGACGCGCGTGTTCGGCAGCCAGCGGTAGATCGCGAGCAGGAAGAGGAAGACGCCGGCGAGCGACGCCCCGATCGACACGATGTACGCGAGGACGGGGCTGTCGCCGAAGCCCCCGAGGTTGTGCTTCAGGACGGTCGCGCCGAGCGCGCCGACGACGAGGCTCGCGAACAGCGTCACGAGCACGCTCGTCGCGAGCGCCGCGGCCAGGAGCTTCCCGTGCAGGAAGCGCCGGTTGGGCAGGCCGTAGACGATGTTGAGCGCCGACTCGAGGGCGCTGAAGAACGAGAGCGACGACCAGACGAGGCCGATCCCTCCGATGATCCCCAGCGCCGCCGCGTTGTCCTGGACGCGGCGGACGAGCTTGATGATGCTGTTGAGCGACGTCCCCGGGAAGGCGTGCTTCAGCTCGCGGACGAAGAAGTCGGACGCCTCGGCGCGGTGCGCGAGGCCGAACAGCGACAGCGCGAGAAAGACGAGCGGCACGAACGAGAGCAGCGCGAAGTACGCAACCATCGCGGCGAGGTGGGTGCCGCGGTCGGCGAAGAACTTGTGCACGAGTTGGCGCCGACGGATCCGCACGGATGCAGAGTCTGCACCTTGATACCGTCGGACCGGTGGAGGCGGCACGGGCGCTCGCGGATCTCGTCGAGATCTCGCCGCAGATCGAGGCGGCTGCCGTCGTGGCCGGCGACGGCGAGCTGGCCGGCTCGGTGGGCATCCCCGAGGGCGCCGGCGCGTTCCGCGGCGAGGACGGGCGCGTCACGCAGCTCCACGTGGCCCTCGCCGCCGGCGACCTGTTCACCGTGACCGGCGCCGACGAGCGCACCATCGTCGCAGTGACGCGCGAGCGGGCGACGGCCGGTCTCGTCTTCTACGACCTGAAGCGCTGCCTCGCCGCGATGGGGGAGAGCGGTGCGTCGTAAGGTGCTCGCCTTCGCCGGCCTCGCGGCCGGGCTCCCGGGCCTACTCGCCTACCGGCGCATGGTGGCGAACCGTCTCGGGCGGGTGGACGTCTACTTCGAGGACGGATCCTTCGTCACGTTCGTCGAGGGATCGTCCGAGGCCGATCGCCTGCTGCCGCTCGCCCGGCAGGTTCTGACGGCGGCGAGACCGGCATGAGCGACGAGCTCGGCGACGCGCTCCTCGCAGCCGCCTATCTCGAAGGCGACTTCGTCCTCCGCTCCGGTAAGCGGTCGCGCTACTACCTCGACAAGTACCGCTTCGAGACGCGGCCCGACCTCCTCGCCGCGCTCGGCGAGCGGATCGCCGCCACGGTCGGTGAGCACGAGCCGGCGGCCGTACGGCTCGCCGCGCCCGTGCTCGGGGGCGTCGTCCTCGCCGCGTCGGCGTCGCTCGTCTCGGGTCTGCCGTTCCTCATGATCCGGGACGCGGCGAAGGAGTACGGGACCGCCAACCGCATCGAGGGGGTGTTCGAGCCGGGCGAGTGCGTGTGCCTCGTCGAGGACATCGTGACCTCCGGCGGAGCGCTCCTCGACGCCATCGAGGCGCTCCGCGACGCCGGTCTCGTGGTGCGGACAGCCGTCTGCGTGGTCGATCGTGAGGAGGGTGGAGCGGATGCTCTCGCGCGCCACGCGGTCCGTCTGCGGCCGCTTTTCCGGGCAGGAGAGCTGCTGCAGGGGGAGAAAACCCCCGCAAAACCGCATGGTTGAGCCGCAAACATGGAGTTGGTAGGGTCGTTCAGGCCCAGCAAGCGATCTAACGACTGGAGGAGAGAGTGACGAAGCAGGAGTTTGTATCCGAGGTTGCCCGCCGCGCGCAGCTGTCCAACCGCGACGCAGGCAAGGCCGTCGACGCGTTTCTCGAAGCAATCACGGACACGCTGAAGGGCAGAGGCGAGGTCACGTTCACAGGATTCGGGAAGTTCTCGACCGCGAATCGCGCGGCCAGGACGGGGGTCAATCCGCGCAACCCGACCGAGAAGGTGCACATCCCCGCGGCCACCGTTCCGAAGTTCTCGGCCGGCAGCGGCCTCAAGTCGGCCGTCAAGAGTGGGGGAACGTCCTACTAGCGACCGGGCCCGAGAAGGGCCGAATTCTCCTCCGAGGATCGAGAGGCCGCCTGCGGGCGGCCTCTCTGTATACGGCCGGGAAGCCCTTTCCGGAGGTCCCCGTATCCTCAGTGTGATGAGCGGGTCAGGTCATTTCGCCGATCGGCTCGCGGCCGCCGTGGAGCGCAAGGGCGCGCCGCTCTGCGTCGGCCTCGACCCCGACCCCGCGCTCATGCCGGCGGGCGTCGGGGTCGTCGAGTTCTGCCGCGGGATCGTCGACGCCGTGGCCGAGCATGCGGTCGCGGTCAAGCCGCAGGCGGCGTTCTTCGAGGCGCAGGGCGCCACGGGCTGGGCCGCGCTCGTCGAGGTCTGCGGCTACGCAAGGGAGGCGGGACTGCTCGTGGTCGCCGACGCGAAGCGCGGCGACGTCCCGTCTACCGCCCGCGCCTACGCGGCCGCCTTCGCTCCGCTCGCGGATGCGGTCACCGTGAACCCGTATCTGGGGAAGGACTCGCTCGAGCCCTTCTTCGCGCACGCCGGCCTCGGCGTGCTCGCGATTCTCAAGACCTCCAACCCGGGCAGCTCGGATCTCCAGGATCTCCCGCTCGCCGACGGGCGGCCGTTCTGGCAGCACGTAGCCGGGCTGCTCGACCGCTGGGGCGCCGACTACGTCGGGGCGAGCGGGCTCTCCACCGTCGGCGCCGTGGTGGGCGCCACGCACCCGGAGGTGCTCGAGACGGTGCGCAGCCTGCTGCCGCGTGCGATTCTGCTCCTGCCCGGCGTCGGTGCACAGGGCGGCCGGCCGGAAGACCTCGCCGCCGCCTTCACGCCCGGCCCGGCGAGCGCCCTCGTCTCCGCCTCGCGCTCCGTCCTCTACGCGGACGCGGGCGCCGGCTGGCAGGAGGCCGCGGCGGCGGAGGCGGCACGGCTCGCCGACGAGCTGCGCTCGCTCGCCTTCGTGGGCTGAGCCGTGGACCGGCGCCGCCTTACGCGCTTCGCCGCTCCCGTCGCCTTCCTCGCCGCGATCACGATCGGCGCGCTCGTGGTGCGCGCCGGCTTCGAGCATGGGAAGCACCACACGACGACGCCGGCGACGACGACCCTGGCGTCGAAGACGGAGAAGAAGCATCGGCACGCCCACACGCCGCACAGCCTGCGCAGCTACACCGTCCAGTCCGGCGACACGCTCGGGTCGATCGCGGCGAGGACCGGGACGACCGTCGCCAGGCTCGAGCAGCTGAACCCCGGCATCGACCCGACCGCCCTTCGCGTCGGCGAGAAGATCCGCGTCCAGTAACCTGCGCCGGCGTGGTGCACCGGCAGTGATCGTCACCGTAACCCTCAACGCCGCGGTCGACCGGACGCTGACCGTCCCGAACTTCCAGTTCGGTCACCGGCACCGGGCGAGCAGCAGCCTCACCGGCGCGGGCGGCAAGGGCATCAACGTCGCGCGGGCGCTGAAGCGGCTCGAGACCCCGGCCATCGCGACCGGCCTCGCAGGCGGCCGCACCGGCGACCGGATCGTCGAGGATCTCGGCCTCGAGGGGATCCTGAGCGACTTCGTCCGCATCTCCGACGAGTCCCGCACCTCGATCGCGGTCGTCGACCCCACCGCGGGCGCGCTCACCGAGGTCTACGAGTGGGGGCCGGCGGTGCGGCCCGAGGAGCTGGAGATGCTCTCGGACAAGCTGCACTACCTCTCGCGCGTCGCGAGCTTCGTCGTCTTCTGCGGCTCGCTCCCGCGCGACGTCGAGAACGACTTCTACGCAACCGCGATCCACGACCTGAACCGGCGCGGCATCCGGTGCGTCCTCGACTGCGAGGGCGAGCCGCTGCGCCTCGGCGTCGAGGCCGAGCCGTACCTCGTCTCGCCGAACCAGCAGGAGGCCGAGAGCCTCGTGGGGCAGGAGTTCATGGACGAGGAGGACTTCGTGATGGCGCTCGACACGATCGCCGACCTCGGCGCGCGCAATGTCCTCATCACCCAGGAGACGTCCTGCTTCGCGCTGGTGCGCGAGGAGCGGCAGGTGCGCCGCTTCCGCGCCTCGATCCCGCGCGTCGAGCCGATCGCGCCGGTCGGGGCCGGGGACGTCCTGCTCGGCGGCTACCTGTCCGAGCGGTTCAACGGCCGCTCGGTCGGAGACGCGCTGCGCACCGCCGTGGGCTGCGCGGCGGCCTCCGTCGTCGAGCTCGGCGCCGGACGCTTCGACCCGCGCGACGCCGCCCGCTTCGCCGGCGGCGTCGAGATCGCGGAGCTCGAGCCCGTCGAGGCCTAGAAGCTAGCCCAGCGCGAGCGCGCGGAGGCGGCCGGAGTCGCCGTCGTTCTCCGCCCACACGAGCTGGCCCTTGCCGAGCGAGAGACCGACGGCTGCCGGATCGGTGTTGGCGAGGAGCTGGAGCTGGCCGTTGGCGGTGGAGACGCTGCGCAGCGCCGAGCCGACGCGGTAGACGATCAGCTGGTCGGTCGCCGCGATCTGCGGCGCGGCGTAGCGGGAGACGACGGCACTGCCGAGCTTGGCCGCCGTCCCCTGGGTCGTGTCGAACCACAGGACCCGGTCGTGCGGCCCGTTCCGCGTCAGGACGACGAGCAGCTCGGGAGTCAGCGCGATCGCGAGCGGTACGCCACGGACGTAGGCGTGGCTCTGCAGGACGCCCGTGGTCGCGTCCGCGACGTAGAGCAGGCTGCCGGCGCTCGCGGCGGGCCGCCCGTTCTTGACCGCCGTCGCGGGGATGTACGCGATCCGCCCGTTCGACGCGGCGAGCTGAAGCGCGGGCTCGGCCTTGGGCAGCGCCTGATCTCCCGTGGGCGTGACGAGGCGGATCCCTCCGTCCGCGACCTTCTGCCGGCAGGAGCCTCCGGACAGGCAGGCGAGCTTGTCGACGTACTCGTCGTCGACCCACGAGTAGGCGAGCGTCGTGCCCGAGCCGGCCACGCCGCCGAGCCATTTGCCCGTGCCGTCGCTGGCGTGCGCGAGCCGCACGAGCTGCCGCTCGGGCCCGCCGATCGACGCCGCGAGCACGTAGTCGAACGGCGCAGGGCCGCTCTCGTGGAGCGTCCAGAGACCCGTGGACAGACCGCTCGCGATCGCGAGCTGGGACTGGCCGTCGGCGAGATCCCAGTGACAGGTCATGCTCCCGGACGAGGGCTGCGGGAGGCTCCGGTCCGGCGCGCCGGGGGAGAGCACGTGGATCGCGTCGCAGGTCTTCGTGCTCGAGGAGAACCACGCGACGAGGCCGCCGTCCTGCGCGATCGCCTCGATCGGCCCGCTCGGGCTCTTGCGCAGCGTGTGCGGTGACGGAGACCCGGCGGCCGCCGTCCCGGCGAGGACGAGAAGTCCCGCGGTCGCAAGGAGGGCGCGCACGCGAGGACGGTAGCTGCGGCCTGTTAGGACGTTGTCAAATCCCGTCCTCGGGGGTTGGTACCCTGCCTTTCTTGACGGAGCACGCAGCAGCCGAGCTGAACGCCGACGACGTCCAGCGGCTGCTGGAGCTCGACCGGAAGTTCGGGCGCGAGGGGCTGACCTTCGACGACGTCCTGCTCGTCCCGGCCGAGTCGCACGTCCTCCCGAACGACGTCTCCACGCGCGCCCGCCTCACGCGCTCGATCGATCTCGCGATCCCGATCGTCTCGGCTGCGATGGACACGGTGACCGAGGCCCGCCTGGCGATCGCCCTCGCACGCGAGGGCGGGATCGGAGTCCTCCACCGCAACCTCTCGATCGAGGAGCAGGTCGCCGAGGTCGACAAGGTGAAGCGCTCCGAGTCGGGGATGATCGTCGAGCCCGTCACGCTTCCTCCCGACGCGCCGGTGCGCGCGGCACTCGAGCTGATGGCCCGCTACAAGGTCTCCGGTGTCCCGATCACCGACGACGGCGGCGTCCTCGTCGGGATCCTCACGAACCGCGACCTCCGCTTCGAGAACGACGTCGACCAGCCGGTCTCGGCGCTGATGACGGCGCGCAACCTCGTCACCGCGCCGGTGGGGACGACGCTCGCCGAGGCCGAGGAGATCCTCCACCGGAACAAGATCGAGAAGCTCCCGGTCGTCGACGCGGACGGCCGGCTGCGCGGCCTGATCACCGTCAAGGACATCCAGAAGAAGATCGAGTTCCCGGACGCGACGAAGGACGAGCAGGGGCGTCTGCGCGTGGCTGCGGCCGTCGGCGTCGGGCCGGACGCGCTCGAGCGGGCCGAGGCGCTCGTGAGCGCGGGAGCGGATCTGATCGTCGTCGATACCGCGCACGGGCACTCGGTCGGCGTCGTCGACATGGTGCGGCGGATCAAGGACGCGGTCACGGTCGAGGTGATCGCAGGGAACATCGCGACCGCAGAGGCTGCGAAGGCGCTGATCGACGCGGGCGCGGACGCCGTCAAGGTCGGCATCGGCCCCGGCGGGATCTGCACGACACGTGTGGTCGCAGGCGTCGGAGTCCCGCAGATCACGGCGATCCACGACGTGGTGACCGTCGCCGTGGACGAGGGCGTCCCGGTGATCGGAGACGGCGGCATGACGTCGTCGGGCGACATCGCGAAGGCGATCGGCGCCGGCGCTGATGCGGTCATGCTCGGCTCGATGCTGGCCGGCACCGACGAGGCGCCCGGCGAGGTGATCATCGTCCAGGGCGAGCGCTTCAAGGAGTATCGCGGCATGGCGTCACTCGGGGCGATGCGGCGGGGCTTCTCGAAGGACCGCTATTTCCAGGGACACGTCGACGAGGTGGAGAAGCTGATCCCCGAGGGGATCGAGGGCCGGGTCAGCTACAAGGGTGCGGTTGGGCCCGTCCTCCACCAGCTCGTGGGTGGCCTGCGCCAGGCGATGGGGTACTGCGGCGCGGCGACGATCGAGGAGATGAAGCGCGCGCGCTTCGTCCGCATCACGGCGGCCGGGCTGCGCGAGTCGCACCCACACGACGTGACCATCACGAAAGAGGCCCCGAACTATCGACGCTGAGGAGGCGCAGGTTCTGGCGCTGCCGGCCCGGGAGGACCGGCCCGTTCTCGTCGTCGATCTCGGAGGGCAGTACTCGCAGCTGATCGCGCGGCGCGTGCGCGAGTGCCGCGTCTACTCGGAGCTCGTCGGCCACACGATCACGCCGGAGGCCGTGCGCGCCCGCAACCCGTACGCGCTCGTGCTCAGCGGAGGCCCGGCCTCGGTCTACTCCGACGACGCGCCCCGCGTCGACCCGGCGCTGTTCGAGCTCGGCGTGCCGACGCTCGGGATCTGTTACGGCGCGCAGCTGATGGCGCTCGAGCTCGGCGGCCGGGTCGACCGCACCGGGGTTTCGGAGTTCGGGCGCACCCCGATGGAGGCGACGGAGTCCCGGCTGCTGGCGGACACGCCCCCGGAGCAGACCGTCTGGATGTCGCACCGCGACACCGTCGTCGCCGCCCCCGAGGGTGCCCGCGTCGTCGCGAGCTCGCCGGCCACGCCGGTCGCGGCCTTCGAGGCGCCCGAGCGCGGGCTCTACGGCGTCCAGTTCCACCCGGAGGTCGTGCACACGCCGCACGGGATGGACGTGCTGAAGAACTTCCTCTACTCCGCCGCCGAGGCGCCGCCCAGCTGGACACCCGCCGCGGTGATCGAGGAGCAGGTCGCGCGCATCCGGGAGCAGGTCGGTCGGGAGCGCGTGCTCTGCGCACTGTCGGGCGGCGTCGACTCGGCCGTCGCGGCGCTCCTCGTGCACAAGGCGGTCGGCGAGCAGCTCACGTGCGTCTTCGTCGACCACGGGTTGCTCCGCCAGAACGAGGCCGAGCAGGTGGTCGAGACGTTCGGCGAGCACTTCCACGTCCCGCTCGTCCACGTGCAGGCGCAGGAGCGGTTCCTCGAGCTGCTCGACGGAGTCGAGGAGCCGGAGGACAAGCGCAAGATCATCGGCCGCGAGTTCATCCGCGTCTTCGAGGAGGAGGCGCGGAAGCTCGGCGATGTGCGTTGGCTCGTGCAGGGAACGCTCTACTCCGACGTGATCGAGTCGGGCGGCACCGAGGGCGTGGCGGCGACGATCAAGTCGCACCACAACGTCGGCGGTCTGCCCGAGGACATGAAGATGAAGCTTGTCGAGCCCTTGCGGCTC
>DASXDE010000119.1:0-3926 GCA_036490825.1 Gaiellaceae bacterium | reverse complement strand
CCGCTCATGGATCTCAGCCGCTTCGGCGCGGCGCCGCCGTGGTCGCTCGGAGTCGAGGAGGAGCTCATGCTCGTCGACGCGCAGACGCTCGAGCCCGCACGGGACGCGTACTCGCGCGTGTTCGGCGAGCCGGCGGAGCGGATCAAGCCCGAGCTGTTCGAGTCGTTCGTCGAGATCACGACCACCGTTGTCGAGACGGCGGAGGAGGTCGAGGCCCAGCTGCGGGGGCTGCGGCAGGAGGTGGCCGACCGGGCGGCCGCCGACGGGTTCGCGGTGCTCGCCACCGGCTCGCATCCGACCGCGCGCGGGCGGGTTCCCATCGTTCCCGTGAAGCGCTACGAGCGCCTGAAGGCCGAGCTCGGGCCGGGCCTCTACCGGCAACAGGTCTGCGGGCTGCACGTGCACGTCTCGGTGCCCGATCCGGACACGTGCCTGCGGGCGTTCGAGGGCGTGATCCCGCGCTTGCCGGAGCTTCTCGCCGCCTCCGCGAACTCGCCGTTCTGGGGCGGCGCGGAGAGCGGCTGGCGCTCGGTCCGCTCCCGGATCCTGCTCGAGATGCCGACCGGCGGAACGCCGCCCGTGCTGCGCAGCTGGGACGACTGGCAGGCGGCGACCCGCGAGGACAGCACGCGCCGCCACTGGGACGCGTGGCCGCGGCCCGAGTATGGGACGCTCGAGGTGCGCGTCCTGGACCAGCCGACGTCGCTGCGGCGGACGGCCGAGCTCGCCGCCGAGGTGCAGCGGCTCGTCCGCGAGGCCGCGGACGGGGACGGCGAGCCGTTCGACCGCGAAGAGTACGAGGCCGCGCGCGAGCGCGCCGGGCGCGAGGGCGGCGGGCCCGAGGCCGAGCGGCAGCTCGAGCTGGGGCCGGCGGCAGCTGTGCGGGAGATCGCCGCGCTGACGTTAGGCTGACGGCGTGGCGACCCAGACGGAGACGATCCAGGTCGGCGGGGTCCGCTGCGAGCGATGCGTGATGCGGCTGGCGCACGCGCTCGAGGGCCAGGAGGGCCTCGAGAGCGCGAACGCGAACCTCATGGGCCAGGTCATGGTCGCGTGGGACGACGAGCGAACGAGCCGCGACGCGATCGTCGAGCGCCTCGCGAAGGCCGGCTTCCCGGAGTTCGCAGCCGTCTAGGTCTAGGCAGCGTCGTCGTCGTCCAGGTCGGTCGGGACGCCGTGCAGCTGCTCGATCTCGGCGGGCTGGTCGCGCGGTCCTTCGCCGCGCTCTGTCGACACTCCGTCCTCGAGCGAGGTGGGCTCGCTCTCGGGATGTTCCTCGGTCTCGGGTCTCTCGTCCATGGGCGTCGCATACCCGTGCGTGCGGAATAGCAACGTCCTCGGAGCCGTTCGGGAGGGAATGGCCCTCGCTGGTACGGTTGCTCGCATGGAGGCCGAGCCGGAGGACGCGCAGCGGCTCGCGACGGAGGCGCGCGATCGCGTCCGGTTCGAGGAGGACGCGCTCGCGCTCGCCGACCAGGTCTACCGCGTCGCGCGGCACCTTGCGAACTCGCGCGAGGACGCCGACGAGCTCGTGCAGGAGACGTACGCCAGGGCCTTCCGCAGCTGGCGCTCGTTCCAGCCGGGCACGAACATGCGCGCGTGGCTGCTGCGGATCATGACGAACCTCAACATCGACCGCGGGCGGCGGCAGCAACGTGCGCCGCAGATGCAACCGCTCGAGGCGAACGACTACTACCTCTACGACCGGCTCTCGGAGAACGAGGACGGCGTCACCGACGAGGACCGGGTCGTGGAGCGATTGTCGCAGGACGACATCGTGACGGCGCTGTCCGCGGTGCCGCACGACTTCCGCGACGTGCTCGTGCTCGTCGACCTCGGCGACTTCAGCTACGCGGACGCGGCCCAGATCCTCGACATCCCGGTCGGCACGGTGATGTCGAGGCTGCACCGGGGGCGCCGCATCCTGAAGCGGGAGCTTGCCGAGTCCGCCCTGGAGGAGGCGACATGAACGACCCCTGCGCGCACTGCGAGGAGATGATGCAGCCGTACCTCGACCACGTCCTCACCGACGAGGAGATGGCCGCGGCGGAGGCGCATCTCGCCGGGTGCGAGGGCTGCCGCAGGCGCTACCGGTTCGAGGAGAGCCTGCGCGTCTACGTGCGCAAGGCGGCGACCGAGCGAATGCCGGCGGAGCTCCGGCAGAAGCTGGCCGCGCTCAGGATTCCGCTCGAGTAGCGACGTCCACGTCGCCGGGCGGGATCAGGTCGTCGCATGCGACGAGCCTCGCGCGCAGCGACTTCGCGCCCTCGTCCGGCACGTCGCGCCAGACGGCGCGCGCGAGAAGGACCGGGTGGAGGCGGACGCCGCCGTAGGTCGCGGCCACCGCCTCGCCGCCGTTGGTGCGCCAGTCCTCGACGACGCGGTCGACCGCGCGCGGGTCGAGGTCCGGCCCGTCGGCGAGCACGACGACGGCCGCTTCCGCGCTCGGCGGGAGGGCTGCGAGCCCGCAGCGAAGCGAGGCGCCGGGCCCGCGCTCCCAGTCGGGGCAGGCGACGCTCTCCACCGGCAGCGGGTGCGCGCCGCTCACGACGACGACGTCGTCGACGGAGCTCTCGCGCAACGCGGCCAGCACCCGGGGCAGCAACACCACCTGCTTCGGCGGCTCCGTCCCGAAGCGGGACGAGGCGCCGGCCGCGAGCACGATCGCAAAAACAGACATGACCCGGTATCAGATACCAAGCCAGGTCCGGTGGGGACATGCCTCTCAGCCGAGCGCGGCGAGCGCGCGGCGTACGAGAGCTTGTGCGAGCGGCACCTTCCACTCCGTTCGCGGGAGGGGGGTCGCGGCGCCGAGCTCGTCGGCGCTCTCGATCCGCCACGGGATCGGGGCGACGCCTGCGAGCGCGATCCGCGTCGTGCCATCCGCCTGCCGCGCGGCGGCGACGCCCACCTGCGGGAACGACCACCGCTTGCGGTCCATCGCCTTGAGGTACGCGCTCGCCTGCACCTCCGGTAGCTCGACCTCGAGGAGCAGCTCGCCGTCCTCGAGCGTCGTCGTGCGCCGGTCGCCCTCGTCGGGAAGCCGGTAGAGCTCCTCGACCGCGAGCTCGCGCCGGTTCGTGCGCAGCCGCGCACCGAGGGCGACGAGCGCGGCGGCGACGTCGGAAGGATGCGCGGAGGCGCAGAAGTCGTTCGCGAAGATCGCGTGCTCGCGGTGCTCGCCGTCGCGCGCGTGACACCGGTCCCCGCCGCGGAGGCGGCACGGGTAGCCGAGCCGCCAGTACCAGCAGCGCGTCGCCTGCAACAGGTTGCCGCCGAGGGAGCCGACGTTGCGGAGCTGCGGCGACGCGGCGAGCCGGCACGCCTCGCGCAGCGCGTCGGGGATCGCCGGCTCGACCTCGAGCTCCGCGAGCGTCGTCCCGGCGCCGATCACGCCCTCGTGGATCCCGCGCGGCACGACGCCGCGCACGTCGACGAGCCGCTCCGCGTCGAGCAGGCCTTCCCGCAGCAGCGGGACGACCTCGGTCCCACCGTGCACGAACGTCCCGCCGTCGAGCTCCTCGACGCTAGACGGCCGCAGGAGCTCCACGCTTCTCCTTCTCGCGAGCGCGAGCGTCGGCCTCGCGCAACGCGCGCAGCAACTCCTCGCGGGAGATCGGCAGCTCGTGCACGTCGGCGCCGGTCGCGTCGCGGACCGCGTTCGCAATCGCCGCTGCGATCGGCACGATCGGCGGTTCGCCGAGGCCCTTCGAGCCGAGGTTCGTCAGGTGCTCGTCCGGCCGGTCGACGAACTCGGTGATGATCTCCGGCACGTCGGCGATGGTCGGCATCCGGTACGCGTCAAGCGAGGTGGTGAGTATCGCCCCGGTCTCGGGATCGAGCAGGCGCTCCTCCGAGAGCGTGTGACCGATGCCCTGGATCACTCCGCCCTCGACCTGGCTCGAGGCGCCGAGCGGATTGACGAT
>DASXDE010000118.1:0-15988 GCA_036490825.1 Gaiellaceae bacterium | reverse complement strand
TTCCGACGACGCAGCGGGCGCTCGTCCTCGGGGTTGTCTGCTTCGCGACGATCGGCGAGGTCACCGGTTCCCTGATCTGGGGCGTCTACCACTACCGGCTCCACAACCTGCCGCTCTTCATCCCGCCGGCGCACGGCCTCGTCTACCTGACGGGTGCGTCGATCGCGGCGGCGCTCGCCCGGCACGCCCGCCCGGTCGTCGCCGCCGCGGCCGTCGGCGCGGCGGGCTGGGGGCTGCTCGGCCTGACGGTGCTCCGCCACCGCGACGTCGCCGGCGCGTTCGGTGTTCCCTTGCTCCTGCTCTTCCTCTGGCGCGGGCGGAATCGCGCCGTCTACGCCGGCGTCTTCCTCATCGTTGCAGGGCTCGAGCTCTACGGGACGTCGATCGGGACGTGGCGCTGGGCGGCGACTCTTCCGGGGCTCGGGATCCCCGACGGCAACCCGCCGAGCGGGGTCGCGAGCGGCTACGTCTGGTTCGACGTGATGGCGCTGCTCGTCGCGCCGTGGCTCGTCTACGCCGCGGGCGGCACGCTGAAGCCGAAGCTCTGGACGCGCTCTTCCGGCGACTTGCTCAGCTCGATCCGCCGCAAGGAGCCGATCGGGACGATGAGCGCGTCCGGCGCGTCGTCGTCGCGCGCATCCGTCACGTAGAGCGTCACCATCCCGAAGCCGGGCTCGGGCTCGATCCGCTCGAGGACGAAGCGCGACCTGTCGGCGAGCTCGACCTCGACGAGCGGCTTCTCGACTCCACTCGCCTCGGCGAACGAGGCGATCGCGCGGTGGAGCCTCTCCACGAACGCCTCGTGTGGGAGGTCGGGAGCCGGTGTCCAGAGCTCGGGCACGGCACTGACACTAGCTCGCAGAACCTCGCCCGATCGCAACGAGCCGGCGGCTAGAAGAGTCGGGCGACCGTTTCCGGCTCGGGCGCCGCGCCGAGGTGGGCGCGGCCGAGCGCGGTGATCGTGCGGCCGCGCGGCGTCCGCTGGATGAAGCCGAGCTGGAGAAGGTACGGCTCGTAGACGTACTCGATCGTGTCGGGCTCCTCGCCGAGCGCGGCGGCGAGCGTGCCGAGACCGACCGGGCCGCCGCCGTACTTCTCCGTGATCGTCCGCAGCAACTCGCGGTCGAGCCGCTCCAGCCCGGCCTCGTCGACCTCGAGCAGCTCGAGCGCCTCGCGGGCGATCGCCGTCGTGATCGCGCCCTCGTGGCGCACCTCGGCGACGTCTCTGACGCGGCGCAGGATCCGGTTGCCGACGCGGGGCGTGCCGCGCGCGCGGCCGGCGATCTCATCGGCGGCGGCGTCCGCGATCTCGACGCCGAGGATCCCGGCCGAGCGCCGGACGATCGCTGCGAGCTCTCCGTCCTCGTAGTAGTCGAGCCGGAACGTGATCCCGAACCGGTCGCGGAGCGGCGAGGTGAGGAGGCCCGTGCGCGTCGTGGCGCCGACGAGCGTGAACGGCGGCAGGTCGAGCGTGAGCGTGCGCGCGGCCACACCTTGGCCCATGACGATGTCGAGCCGGAAGTCCTCGAGCGCCGGGTAGAGGATCTCCTCGGACGCGCGGCTGAGGCGGTGGATCTCGTCGACGAAGACGACGTCGCGCGCCTCGACCGCGGTCAGGATCGCGGCGACGTCCTTACGCTCGAGCGCCGGACCCGCCACCGAGCGGATGCCGACCCCGAGCTCCTCGCGGATGATGTGGGCAAGGCTCGTCTTGCCGAGCCCGGGCGGCCCGACGAGCAGGACGTGATCGAGCGAGTCGCCCCTCCCCTTCGCCGCCTCCAGCGCGATCGAAAGCTGCTCCTTGATGCGTGCCTGGCCGACGAACTCGTCCAGCCGGCGCGGCCTGAGGCTGCGCTCGACCTCCTCCTCGTCGTCGCGAAGAGCCGGCGTCAGGAACTGCGTCGCGTTCACGCGGCCTTCTTCAACGCGAGCCGGACGCGTTCCTCCGGTGACAGATCGGGATCGACCTCGGCGAGCGCATGCTCGGCGTCGAGCAGCGACCAGCCGAGCTCGACGAGCGCGTCCCGGGCGACGAGGTGTTGCTCGCCGGAAGCGTCAGGAGCAGGCGCGAGCCCGGGATCGCCGAGCTTCTCCTTCAGCTCGAGCACGATCCGCTCGGCCGTCTTCTTGCCGATGCCGGGGATCGCCTGAAATCGTGCCGCGTCGCCGCGCGCGATCGCGCGGCGCAGCTCGGCGACCGGAGACCCGGAGACGATCGCAAGTGCCACTTTCGGGCCGACGCCGCTCACCGCGAGGAGCTGCACGAACAGCTCACGCTCGCTCCGGTCGGCGAAACCGTAGAGCTGCAGCGCGTCCTCGCGCACGTGGAGGTACGTCTCGACCGTGATCTCGTCGGCCGAATCGCCCTTCCGGACGGCCGTCGGCGTCGCGTGGACGAGGTAGCCGACGCCGCCGACGTCGAGCACGAGCCCCTCGGGTGTGTTGGCGGCGGGCTTGCCGCGAAGGCGCGCGATCATGCGGTGAGCCTACGCACGGGAACGGACGTTCTCTCTAGCCTGCAGCCGCCCGCAGCAGGGGCGGCGAGAGCGCGTGGCAGATGGCCACGGCGAGCGCGTCGGCGGCATGGTGCGGCGTCGGCAGATCCTCCAGGCCGAGGAGCATCTTCACCGTCCGCTGCATCTGCGCCTTCTCGGCACGCCCGTAGCCGCAGATCGCCTGCTTCACGCGGGCGGGCGCGTACTCCTGGCACGGGACCCCTGCGTTGGCGGCCGCGACGAGCACGACGCCGCGTGCCTGGCCGACGGAGAGCGCGATGCGGGCGTCGCCGCCGACGTACGACTCCTCGACCGCCACCGCATCCGGCGCGTGCTCGCTGATGAGGGCTGCGACGGCGTCGTGGATCGTCTTCAAACGGACGACCGTGTCCTCGCCGGCCGGAGTCGACCAGCAGCCGTGGGCCACTTCCCTGAGGCGGCCTCCGCTTTGTTGGACGATTCCGTACCCGCAAGCAGCAGTCCCCGGATCGATGCCTACGACCTTCACGGGGAGAGGTTAGGAACGGGATCGGACGATCAGCCCGCGACCGCCTCGAGCACCCGCTCCGGGATGTCGAAGTTCGCGTAGACCTCCTGCACGTCGTCGTTCTCCTCGAGCTGGTCGATCAGGCGCAGGATCTTCTTCGCCTCGTTCTCGTCCTCGACGGCGACGGTCGTCTTCGGCAGCATCGTCAGCTCGGCCGACTCGATCTCGAAGCCGGCGCCCTCGACCGCCTCGCGCACCGTGGCGAGCTCCTCGGCGGCGGAGAGCACCTGGTAGGAGGAGCCGTCGAGCGAGACGTCGTCCGCTCCGCCCTCGGCGGCCGCGAGGGTGAGCTCGTCCTCGTCGACCCCGTCGGCCGGCACGAGCACGAGGCCGCGCCGCTCGAATAGCCAGGCGACCGCGCCCGAGGTGCCGAGGTTGCCGTCGTTCTTGGCGAACGTGTGCCGCACCTCGCCCGCCGTGCGGTTGCGGTTGTCGGTGAGCGTCTCGACGATCAGGGCGACTCCCGCCGGGCCGTAGCCCTCGTACACGACCGTCTCGTAGGCGGCGGAGTCGGAGTCGGTCCCGGACCCCTTTGCGATCGCGCGGTCGATGTTGTCCTTCGGCATCGACGCCGCCCTGGCCTTCTCGATCGCGTTCTGGAGCGCGAGGTTGCCGGCCGGATCGGGCCCGCCGTCCTTCGCAGCGACGATGAGCGCGCGCGTCAGCTTGGAGAAGAGCTTGCCGCGCTTCGCGTCGGCGGCGCCTTTCTTGTGCTTGATCGACGACCACTTGCTATGCCCGGACACGTCCCTCCTCTCGCACGATGTTCAGGAACCGCTCGTGCACCCGAGTATCGTCGGTCAGCTCCGGGTGGAAGGCCGCGACGAGAAGCCGTCCCTCGCGCGCCAGCACCGGATGACCGTCGACCTCCGCGAGCACCTCGACGTCCGGCCCCGCCTCCTCGAGCCACGGCGCGCGGATGAAGACGGCGCGGAGCGGCTCGTCGCCGTCCCCGACGTCGAGGTCCGCCTCGAAGCTGTGCACCTGGCGGCCGAATGCGTTGCGGGCCGTGCTGTAGTCCCCGAGGCCGAGGTGGTCGCGGTCGAGCACGATCATCCCGGCGCACGTCCCGAAGATCGGGCCGGCGAACCCGCGCACCGCCTCGTCGAGGCCGTAGAGTCGCATCAGGCGGCCGATCGCGGTCGACTCGCCGCCGGGGATGATCAGGCCGTCGAGCTTCTCGAGCTGCTCGGGGAGCCGCACCTCGACGGGCTCGGCACCGAGGCGACGCAGCACAGCGGCGTGCTCGCGGAAGTTCCCCTGCACGGCGAGGACGCCGATCCTGAGCGGCTTCTCCATGCTTCGATGGTAACGAGCGCTATTGGAGCGTCGGTTCGACGGCCGTGCGCCTCTGCCGGCCGAGGATGCCGAGCAGGACGAGCCAGAAGCCGAGCAGCCCGAAGGCGAGCGCCGGCGCCCACGGGCTGACGTGCGGCGGCGCCTCTCCTCCGAAGACGCTTTCCCCGATTGCTGTCGGCGAGCCGACGAGGTAGTGCGCCGTCGCCGCGAAGAAGCCGATCGTGCCCAGCACCGCCCAGCTCGACCGCCGGGTCGCGTACGCGATCCCGACGAAGATGACCGCCGCGATCGAGACGCCGGCCCACTCCCCGTCCCCGGTGTGAGCCCAGTAGAGGATCGCGCCGCCGATCAGAAGCCCGCCGACGAGGTGGAGCCAGAACGAGGACGGCGTGCGGTGCACGGTTCCCCAGGCGAGATAGGCGATCCCGACGAGGAGCGTGACCACGGCCGTGAACGTTCCCCCGCCGGTGATCGTGTCGATCACGAAGACCCAGCCGACGATCGCGGAGATCAGCCGGATGAACGGGAACCCGAACCGTCGCCGGTCGTCCCAGGCGGCCGCGAGGATGAGCAGCCAGAGCGCCTCCCGCGCCCACGACCAGTGGTGGAAGGAGCCGTTGACGCCGTTCCAGCCCCACCACTCGAAGAGGAAGACGAGGAACGCGGCCCACGCGAGCACGGCCGCGAAGGCGAAGATGCCGGCGGCAAGTTGTCGCCCGGCAACCCGGAACGCGTGAGCGAGCACGTAGAGGACGACGAGGACGAGCAGCGCCCAGCCGGCCTGCTCGCCCTTCCCGTACCGGTGGGAGAGGTACTCGAGGGCCAGCAGCCCGCCGAGGATCACGGTGAGCCCGCCCGTGTAGACGAGGAAGGACGCCGAGGTCCAGGTCGGCTTCGTCTCGCGCACGGTGAGATCGTCCACCCCGCGTCGGACGGACCGCCGGGGGAGAAGCGCGGCTCGCGGAGACGAGGTTGTCGCGGGCGCGGCGCTGCCGCGCTACCAGCCGCGCGTCTCGAGCAGCTCGCTCGGGTCGAGCGTCTGCGTCGAGATGCCGACCATCGGTTCGCCGAGGCCGGCGGAGACACGCGCGAGGATCTCCGCGTCCCGGTAGTGCGTCGTCGCCTCGACGATCGCCTTCGCGCGCCGCTCCGGGTCGCCCGACTTGAAGATGCCCGAGCCGACGAAGACGCCGTCGGCGCCGAGCTGCATGCAGAGCGACGCGTCGGCGGGCGTCGCGATCCCGCCGGCGGTGAACGTCACGACCGGCAGCTTCCCGTTCTCGGCGACCCACTTGACGAGCTCGTGCGGTGCGCGCAGCTCCTTCGCCTCGGCGTACAGCTCCTCCTCGCGCAGCGCGCCGAGCCGGCGGATGTGGCCGAACACCGCGCGCATGTGCGTGACGGCGTTGACGATGTCGCCGGTGCCCGCCTCACCCTTCGTGCGGATCATCGCGGCGCCCTCCGCGATGCGCCGCAGCGCCTCGCCGAGGTTCGTGCAGCCGCAGACGAAGGGGACGGTGAACTGCCACTTGTCGACGTGGTGCTCGAGGTCGGCGGGCGTCAGCACCTCCGACTCGTCGATGTAGTCGATCTCGAGCGCCTGCAGGATCTGCGCCTCGGCGAAATGGCCGATGCGGCACTTCGCCATGACGGGGATCGAGACGGCCTCCTGGATCTCGCCGATCTTCTCCGGGTCGGACATCCGGGCGACACCGCCGTCGCGGCGGATGTCGGCCGGCACGCGCTCGAGCGCCATCACGGCGACTGCGCCCGCCGCCTCGGCGATCTTCGCCTGCTCGGCGTCGACGACGTCCATGATCACGCCGCCCTTGAGCATCTCCGCCAGCCCGCTCTTGACCCGCATCGTCCCGTACTCGGCCATCGCCGTGAGTGTAGCCAGGCTCTGATAAGAAGAGCCCCGTGGAGCCGTGGTCACGCGACTACGTGGGCCGCTTCGAGGAGCTCGAGATCGAGAGCGAACTCCTGCGCGACAACCCGCTCGGCGACCCGCATGTCCGGCCGCTCTGGGTCTACCTCCCGCCCGCGTACGACGCCGAGCCCGACCGGCGCTTCCCCTCCATCTACCTGATCCAGGGCATGACCGGACAGGTCGACATGTGGTGGAACCGGAGCGCCTACCGGCCGACCACGCCCGAGCGCATCGACCGGCTGTTCGCGGAGGAGGGCTGCCCGCCGGCGCTCGTCGTCTTCGCGGACTGCTGGACGTCGTACGGCGGCTCGCAGTTCATCGACTCGCCGGGAACCGGCCGCTACGGCGCGTACCTGTGCGACGAGGTCGTCTCCTTCGTCGACTCTCGCTACCGCACGCTGGCGGAGCCCGGTCACCGTGGCCTGACCGGCAAGTCGAGCGGCGGCTACGGCGCGATGGTCGTGCCGATGCTGCGCCCCGAGGTCTTCGGCGGCCTCGCCACGCACTCCGGCGACGCGCTCTTCGAGCTCTGCTACCTGCCGGAGTTCCGCGACACCGCGCGCGCTCTCCGCGACGAGTACGACGGCTCGTACGAGCGCTTCTGGGAGGACTTCCGGTCGCGCCCGGCGCTGACGAAGAAGTCAGACATCTACCTCGTCAACACGTACGCGATGGCGGCCTGCTACTCGGCGAACGAGGACGGCTCCGTCGACCTTCCGTTCGACACCGCGACCGGGATGCTGCTGGACGACGTGTGGCAGCGCTGGCTCGCCTGGGACCCGGTGCGTATGGCCCGCCGCCACGCCGACGCGCTCCGCAGCCAGCGCGCGATCTACATCGACGCCGGCACCCGCGACGAGTGGTTCCTCGACCTCGGCGCCGACGCGTTCCGGCGAGAGCTCGAGGCGCTCGGGATCACCGATGTCTTCTTCGAGCTGTTCGACGCGGGCCACGGCGGGATCGAGTACCGCTATCCGCTCGCGCTCCGCTACCTCGCCGAGCGCCTGCAATAGGTCCGCGTCTAGACGGGTTCTCCACTGCGGAGGCGATTCCGGAGCTCGTCGATGCGGCGATGCAGCTCCCGGCGCTCGTCGGAAACCTCTCGCTCGCGCGCCCGCGACGTCTCCGTCGCGAACCCGAAGTCGATCTGGCTGTGCAGGCGGTCCCGCGCCGCCGACAGCCGGGCCTCCTCGGCTTGCAGCGCGGTGAGCTCCTTGCGAAGCTCGTCGCGGTTCGTCTCTTCCATGGCGGGCGTATCGGCACATCCAAGGGGAGTTGTGAGCTTCCCTCGTGGTACGAAGCGACCTAGGCCCACTCCCGATCGAGGATCGCGAAGACGAGCTCGCTCTGCCATTCGTCCTTCACCCATTCGTTCTCGACGAAGTGGGCCTCCAGCCGCATGCCGAGCTTCTCGAGCACTCTCGCCGACGCGGTGTTTCTCGCCTCGGTGCGGCCGATCACCCGGTGGAAGCCCGCGGAGCCGAACACCCACTCCACGAGCGCGCCGGCGGCCTCGGTTGCGAACCCCTTGCCCTGGTGGCGCGGGTCGAAGATGAAGCCGATCTCGGCCGTGCGGTCGCGCTCGCTGACCCAGCGGAGCGAGACGTCGCCGACCGTGATCCCGGAGGCGCGCTCGACGGCTGCGGCCGTCAGCCAATCGCCTTCCTGAGCCCACGCAGACGTGGCCATCTTCGTTTCGAGGAGACTTCGTGTCCCGGCCGGGGACGACGTCTCGCCATACAGGTAGCGCACCACCTCGGCATCCGACCGCATCGCGTGCATCGCCTCGAAGTCGTCGGCAACGAACGGGCGCAGGGTCAGCCGGCTCGTCTCCAGGGGCCAATCGGGCGACACGCTCCACGCTACAGGCTCGACGGGGACGCCGCGGGGCGGCTCGCCTGGGGTCTCTACTGCCCGTGACTCACCCGAAAGGGTGAACTCGCCGCTTGAGCCTGCAGGAGGTTTCGGCAGAAAGTACTGCCGCTGCCTCGGGGTTCCGGACTGCGGCGCCTCCTCACGAGGAGCCCGGCGGCTGCCGAGAGAGAACGGGAGGAATTGCCTTCACCGATCGGGGGTTTCGAAGTGCGCCGCGCCCGTCGCATATTGGTCATCGACGACGACCGCCTACTCTGTGAGCTGATCCGCACCACGTTCGAGCTGGAGGGCTACGAGGTCGATTCGGCCTACGACGTGATCGAGGCCGAGCGGGTGCTCGTCGAGTGCCGCCCCGACGCGATCCTGCTCGACATCGGGTTGCCCGGGATCGACGGCATCTTCTATCTCGAGCGGCTGCGCGAGACGCCGCGGACGAGCACGATCCCGATCGTCGCGATCAGCGGCTCCGACGAAGCCGGCCGCGCGGCGCGGGTCTCGGGGGCGGAGGCGTTTCTTCGCAAGCCGTTCAGCCCGCTCGAGCTGCTCGCGCTCGTCGCACCGTTAGTGAGGCAGAGCGGTGCCAACGCGGGCGCCGACATGGTCGACGCGGTCGACCTGAACCGCCTGATCGAGATCGGCCGCCGCCAACACCAGCTCCTGAACGAGGCGTACGCCCAGACCGTCGCCGTGCTCGCGTCGGCGCTCGAGTCGCGCGACTTCGGCACGAGCCGCCACTCGCGCCGCGTCACCTCCTACGCCACGAGGCTGACCCTCGAGGTCGCGCCCTCCCTGCTCGACGACCCGAGCCTGGAGTGGGGCTTCCTCCTCCACGACGTCGGCAAGATCGGCATCCCCGACGGGATCCTCCTCAAGCCCGGCCGTCTCACGCCACTCGAGCGCCGGCGGATGCAGGAGCACGCCGAGCTCGGCGAGCGGCTGCTCGCCCACGTCCCGCTCCTCAACCAGGAAGGTGCGCGCGTCATCCGCTCCCACCACGAACGGTGGGACGGCAACGGGTACCCGGACAGGCTCTCCGAGGAGAGCATCCCGTTGGGGGCGCGGATCTTCGCGGTCGTCGACTCGCTCGACGCGATGACCGACAAGCGCCCGTACCGCGATCCCGTCGCGTGGGAGGCCGCCGTGGAGGAGGTCCTCCGTTGTCGCGGCGGCCAGTTCGATCCCGACGTCGTCGACGGCTTCGAGGCGTGCGAGCCCGACCTCTACCGGCTCCACGCCGAGGAGATAGCCGCCTAGTCACGCAGAGGGAGGGCTGCCGCTACCGGCCGCCCTCCCTCTGCAACCTTCAGCGAGCGTGCTCGGCCCACGGCGCCACGCGACTGATCCCGGAGTGGGCCGACGCGGTGGTCGTGAGGCAGGCCGGCGTGAGCTCCTGGAGAAAGGCCAGCGGGGCCCCCGAAGCATCGATGTCGAGTGCAGACCGGGCGGCCGCGGCGTCGCCGCCGTTGGGCGCTCCGAACAGGAAGCCCGAGGTGGTCGTGCCGAACTGGCTCACCGGCAGGTTCTCGATGTTGCCGTTGCTGTCGAGGAAACAGGCGGCGAGGTAGGTCACGGCGGCGCGTGCCGCGAGCTTGACCTGGGCCTCGTCCTTCGTCAACGTCTTCAGCTTCTTGTTGAGCGACCCGACCTGCTTCTTGAGGGTCGCGAACTGCTTCGCAGTCGGCCCGAGGGCCTGCTGGCTGCCGGGCGCGGCGGCTACGTACATCGCCCCTGCGACCGCCGCCACCGCCACCAGCATCAGAAAACGCTTCATCGATCCTCCCTGTCGGCCCCCCGCCACGCGCGTGGGAATGCTCGTGACTCAAGCGCGCTCCCCGGGCCGTGTCAACTCGAGCGGCGACCTAGCGCGTCTTCTTCTTCGCAGTGCTCCGGGCCTTCCCGGCCGCCTGCTGGGCCTTGCCCTTGAGGGCCTTGCCGACGCCCTTCGCCTCGGTCTTGCCGCTTCCGGTCGCGTAGCCCGTGTTGGCCTTCGCTTTGCCGGCGGCCTCGTTCGCCTTCCCCTTCAAGCGCTGCATCCGATCTGCCATCACGAATACCTCCTCTTGGCTTTCGTGTCAGAACGGCCGCCGTCCGTTCAGGGGTGCGCTCGAGCGGCTGCGACCACGAGGGGGCCGCGTGCGCTATGCGGTCGAGCTCTTGAGGCCGATCGGGCACGCGATCCCGGTGCCGCCGAGACCGCAGTAGCCGTTCGGGTTCTTCGCGAGGTACTGCTGGTGGTAGTCCTCCGCGTAGTAGAAGGGGCCGGCCTCCGCGATCTCCGTCGTGATCTCGCCGTAGCCGGCGGCCGCGAGCTCGGCCTGGTACATGTCGCGTGAGGACTCGGCCGCCGCCCGCTGCGCGTCGTCCGCCCAGTAGATCGCCGACCGGTACTGCGTGCCGCGGTCGTTCCCCTGCCGCATCCCCTGCGTCGGGTCGTGGTTCTCCCAGAACAGGCGCAGGACGCCCTCCAGCGGGATGACGGCCGGGTCGAAGACGACGAGCACGGCCTCGGTGTGGCCGGTGCGGCCGCTGCACACCTCCCGGTAGGTCGGGTTCCGCGTGTAGCCGCCCGCGTAGCCGACCGCGGTCGTGTAGACGCCGTCGGCCTGCCAGAAGACGCGCTCGGCGCCCCAGAAGCAACCCATCCCGACGACGAGCTGCTCCAGCCCGTCCGGGAAGGGCGGCCGGAGCGGCGTCCCGAGCACCTCGTGCCGCTCGGGCGCTTCGATCGCGGTCTCCCGCCCGGGGAGCGCGTCCTCCGGCGTGACCTGCTCGGGCTTCTTGAAGAGGAACATGCCCCCAGCTTACGTCGCGCCGTGTTCCCCACCGAGCTCCTCGGCGACCGAGCCTCCGACCTCCTGCTCCGCGCGCTCCTGCAGCTCGGCCTCCTTGCGCCTCGTCCAGACCACGAACGCGACGAGGAGCACGCTCCCGGCGACGCCGATCGTGACGTCGATCGTCGTGCTCAGCGTCCTCAGCGTCGCCCCGAACTCGTAGTAGAGGAGGCCGTAGAGCGTCGCCCAGACCACACCGCCGGCGGCGTTGAAGGCGAGGAAGCGAGGCCAATCCATGTGGTTCGCGCCGGCGAGGAACGCGGCCCACGTGCGGAGGATCGAGACGAAGCGCCCCCAGAAGACGACCTTGCCGCCGTGGCGGCGGAAGAGCCAGATCCCGATCTTGAGCCGTCCCTCGTGGAGGTGGATCTTGTGGCCGTACCGGAGCAGCAGCTTCGCCCCGCCGTAGCGGCCGATCGAGAAGCCGACGTTGTCCCCGAGGACCGCGCCGGCGATCGCGACCGCGATCACCCACCAGATCTCGAGCTTGTGCGTCGAGCCGGCATAGAGCGCGGCCCCGATCAGCGCCGTCTCGCCCGGAACCGGGACGCCGATGCTCTCCACCATCACGAGCAGGAAGACGACGAGGTAGCCGTACGACGAGAGCCAGCCGTCGATCGTGTGGGTGGAGAGGAAGAAGCCGAGGGTCACGGATACATCTCACCTGACACTCACCTACGCGTACTACGTTCAAAACAATGATCGCGGCGCGGAACCTCACGAAGGATTACGGATCGAAGCGCGCCGTCGACGGGCTCAGCTTCACCGTCCAGCCGGGCATCGTGACGGGGTTCCTGGGGCCGAACGGCTCCGGCAAGTCGACCACGATGCGCCTGATCCTCGGTCTCGACGCCCCGACGCGCGGCGATGTCACCGTCAACGGCCGCCACTACCGCGACCACGCAGCGCCGCTCCACGAGGTCGGCGCGCTGCTCGAGGCGCGCTCCGTCCACACCGGGCGCTCGGCGTACAACCACCTGCTCGCGCTCGCGCAGACGCACGGGATCCCGAAACGGCGGGTCGCCGAGCTGATCGATCTCGTCGGCCTGCACGAGGTGGCGCGCAAGCGCACCGGCCAGTTCTCGCTCGGCATGGGGCAGCGGCTCGGCATCGCGCAAGCGCTGATCGGCGACCCGAAGACGGTCATGCTCGACGAGCCCGTCAACGGTCTCGACCCGGAGGGCATCCACTGGGTGCGCAACCTGCTGAAGAGTCTCGCCGCCGAAGGCCGGACCGTTTTCGTCTCCTCCCACCTCATGAGCGAGATGGCGCTGACGGCCGACCACCTGATCGTGATCGGCCGCGGCAAGCTGATCGCGGACACGAGCGTCGACGACTTCGTGGCACGCGCTTCGCAGAAGCTCGTGCTCGTCCGCTCTCCCGAGCCCGAGCGGCTGCGCGAAGCCGTCGCCGGCCCCGGCGTCTCGTTCGAAGCCGCCGACCGCGGCGCGCTCGAGGTGCACGGGCTGACGGCGGAGCAGATCGGCGACGCGGCCGCCGCGGCAGGGATCGTGCTCCACGAGCTGACGCCGCAGCAGGCGTCGCTCGAGGAGGCCTTCATGAACCTCACCCGCGACGATCTCGAGTTCGCGGCCGAGCTGGAGGAGGTGGTCGCGTGAACGCGATCGCGCCGACGGTGCGCCTGCCACGGCTCGACGTCACCGGCCGTGTCGCCTTCCATCGCGTCCTGCTCTCGGAGTGGACGAAGCTCCGCTCGGTGCGCTCCACGAAGTGGTCGCTCGGCGTCGGCTTCCTCCTCACGATCGCCTTCCCGTTGGTCTTCGCGCTCGTCACGTCGTCCCACTGGGGAACGATGTCGCCACACGAGCGCGCGGATCGCCACCCGCTCGACATCGCGCTCGCCGGGGTCAACGTCGCGCAGCTCGCGATCGCCGTCCTCGGCGTGCTCCTGATCAGCGCCGAGTACTCGACCGGCTCGATCCGCTCGACCTTCACGGCAGTGCCGAGACGCCTGCCCGTGCTCTGGGCGAAGCTCGTCGACTACGCGCTCGTCTCGTTCCTCCTCATGGTGCCTGCGGTGCTCGTGAGCTTCTTCGCGAGCCAGGCGATCCTCGCTCGGCACGACATCCTGCAGATCTCCTTCTCGCAGGCGGGCGTCGCGCGGGCGGTGCTCGGCGGCGCCGTCTACGTGATGCTCGTCGGGATCTTCGCGCTCTCGATCGGCGCGATCGTGCGGAACACGGCGGGCGGTATCGCGGCGTTCGCGGGCATCTTCTTCGTCCTGCCGCCGCTCATGTTCGTCCTCCCGCAGAGCTGGAACAACGCGATCAGCCAGTACCTGCCGAGCAACGCCGGACGGCAGCTCTTCGCCCTCCACCATGCGGCTCACACGCTGACGCCGCTCACGGGCACTCTCGTCTTCGCCGCTTACTGCGCCGCCGCGCTGTCGATCGCGGCCGTGCTGCTCATACGCCGAGACGTCTGACACCCAGCGGGCGGACGCGCCTGCCACCATGGGGAACGTGAGCACCGACGAGTCGCGTACCCAGCGCGTCCTCACCGACGCGGCCGCCCTCGGCTCCGCCGCGGCCGGCGCGTTGGCGCGGCGCCTGACGGTCGCGCTCGGCGGCGAGGAACGGACGCACGTGATCGTCGTCCTCGCCGCGATCCTCGGGCTGAGCGGCGCCGACGCGGCCACGGTGGGCGCATCTGCGACCGAGCTGCGGGCGAGCCTCCACATCACGAACACCGACATCGGCCTGCTCGTCGCGGTCAGCTCGCTCGTCGGAGCCGTTGCGACGTTGCCCTTCGGCGTCCTCGCCGACCGGGTGCGACGGACCCGCATCCTGGGCGCGACGATCGTCCTCTGGGGCGGAGCGATGCTCTGGAGCGCCACCGCCACGAGCTTCGGCGAGCTTCTGTGGACACGCCTCTTCCTCGGCGCCGTCACGGCCTCCGCCGGGCCGATGGTCGCCTCGCTCGTCGGCGACTGGTTCGGGAGCTGGGAGCGCGGCCGGATCTACGGCGTCATCCTCGCCGGCGAGTACCTCGGCGCGGGCGTCGGCTTCGCGGTCACGGGCAACATCTCCCAGCTCTCCTGGCGCGCGGCGTTCGTGATCCTCTCCCTGCCCGCCTTCGCGCTCGCCGCCGTCGTCTGGCGTCTGCGCGAGCCCGAGCGCGGCGGCAAGGGCGTGCTCGCGTCCGACCTAGGACCTCACCCGGACGAGGCCGCCCTCGCGGACGACGGCCACCAGGTGACCGACGCTCAACGGCTCGCGCAGGCGCGCGGCCTCGAGCCGGACCCCGAGCTCGTCGTCGATGCGAGCGCGGCGCGACGCATGGGGCTCGTCCATGCCACCGGGTACGTGCTGCGCGTGCGCACCAACGTCGTCCTCATCGCCGCGAGCGCGTGCGGCTATTTCTTCCTCGCCGGCCTGCAGACGTTCGGCCTGGAGTTCTCCAAGGAGCAGTACGGGATCGATCAGGCGCTCGCAAGCACGCTCCTGCTCGTCGTCGGCGCCGGAGCGCTCGCCGGTGTGCTCTTCGGCGGAGCGGTCGGCGACTGGCTGCTGAAGCGGGGGCAGCTGAACTCGCGCGTGCTCACCCCGGCAGTCGCGGCGGCCCTGACGGTGATCCTGTTCATTCCTGCGATCTTCACGCGCGGCGCGGTCACCGCCGTGCCGTACCTGACCGCAGCCGCCTTCTTCCTCGGCGCCCAGAACCCGCCCCTGGACGCGGCGCGGCTCGACATCATGCCGCCGCTCCTCTGGGGCCGTGCGGAGGCCGTCCGCACGCTGCTCCGCTCGTTGGCGATCGCGCTCGCCCCGCTGCTGTTCGGCGCCGTCTCCGACTACGTCTTCGGCGGCGGCCGCTCAGGGCTCCAGTGGACGTTCGTGATCATGCTCCTGCCGCTCGCCGGGAGCTCGTGGCTCCTGTTCAAGGGCCTGCGGACCTACCCGGCCGACGTCGCCACGGCAGCCGCGAGCGCCGAGGCCGAGCGCGCCCCTCCGCATGAGGAGCGGTGGTGAGCACCGGCAACACGTTTCTCGTCCTCTCCGCCTTCCTCGCGAGCGGGGTCGAGATGGTGGAGGCGCTGACGATCGTCCTCGCCGCGGGGCTCGCCCGCGGCTGGCGCTCCTCGCTCGCAGGGCTCGGCGCCGCGACGGTCGCGCTCGCGGTCGTCGTTGCGGCGCTCGGGCCTGCGCTGACGGTGATCCCGATCCAGGCGCTGCGGCTCGTCGTCGGCGCGCTGCTGCTCGTCTTCGGCCTGCAGTGGCTGCGCAAGGCGATCCTGCGCGCCAGCGGCTACAAGGCGCTCCACGACGAGGACGCGATCTTCGCGCGCGAGCTGGCCGAGGCTCGCGGCGCGGCCCACGTCGAGCGGGCCGGCCTCGACTGGTTCGGGTTCACGCTGGCCTTCAAGGGCGTCCTGCTCGAGGGGCTGGAGGTCGTGTTCATCGTCCTCACCTTCGGCAGCGCGCAGGGCTCGATCCCGCTCGCGGCGGCCGGCGCAGCGGGCGCGCTCGTGCTCGTCGCCGGAGTCGGGATCGCGGTGCGCGCTCCGCTCGCCCGCGTCCCGGAGAACGCGATGAAGTTCGCCGTCGGCGTGATGCTCACCACGTTCGGGATCTTCTGGTCGGCCGAGGGCGCGGGCGCGGACTGGCCCGGGGCGGACGCTTCGCTGCTCGGTGTCCTCGGCTTCGTCGTCCTCTCGTCGTTACTGCTGGTTCGGTTGCTGCGGCGCGAGCGGCTCGAGGCGGTGCCCGCGTGAAGTGGCTCCGCGCGTTCGGTCGGTTCTGGTGGGAGTTCGTGATCGGCGACGACTGGCTCGTCGCCGCCCTCGTCGCGGTTGCGATCGGCGCGACCGCCCTCCTCGCCGCCGCGAACGTCGCCGCCTGGTGGCTGCTGCCGCTCGCGGTCCTGCTCGTGCTGTGGCTCTCGCTGCGGCGGGCGATACGCTCGGCCTGAAGAAACGCGGGCCCGTAGCTCAGCTGGTCAGAGCAGCGGACTCATAATCCGTTGGTCCCTGGTTCGAATCCAGGCGGGCCCA
>DASXDE010000117.1:0-22923 GCA_036490825.1 Gaiellaceae bacterium | reverse complement strand
CGTCCCTATACTCCGGCCGGAGAGTTGGACGAGAAACCTCCTAGTACCCGCGCCCTCGAGGTGAGGGCGTGACTCTTCTCTTCGAGCTGATCGGGGTCGCAGTCCTGATCCTGCTCAACGCGTTCTTCGTGGCCGCGGAGTACGGCCTCGTCACGGCGCGGCGGACACGGATCATCGAGCTGCAGCACCAGGGGAACCGCCGCGCCCGCGACGTCCTCCGGATCACCGCGGACCCCGGCCGCTTCATCGCCGCGATGCAGCTCGGCGTAACCCTGACGTCCCTGGGGATCGGCGCTCTCGGCGAGGAGACGCTGTCGCGCGAGTTCAAGCACTGGATGGCGGCCGTCGTCGCGATCATTCTCGCCTACGCCATCCTCAGCTTCTTCCACGTCGTCTTCGGCGAGCTCGTGCCCAAGGGAGCCGCGCTGGGACACGCGGAGGGGACGGCGCTCTGGGTCTCCGTTCCCGTCCGCGCCTTCTTCACCGTCTTCGGGCCGGTCGTCTGGGTGCTGCGGCGGGCGACCGAGCTCATCCTGCAAGGCTTCGGCCTGGAGCCGCCGGGCGCCGAGCGCGAGGTGCACTCGGAGGCGGAGCTGCGGATGCTCGTCTCTCGCTCGACGCAGCAGGGGCAGATCGAGGAGGGCGAGCGGGAGATGATCGACAAGGTCTTCGTCTTCGGGGACAAGGACGTCGCCGACGTGATGGTGGCCAGGCCGGACGTCGTCGCCGTCTCGATCGACCTGCCGCCCGAGGAGGCGCTCGCGGTCGTGCTCGACTCGCCGTACACGCGCTATCCGGTCTACCGGGAGTCCCTCGACGACATCGCCGGCGTCCTCCACGTGCGAGACCTGTTCAGCGCGATCCACGACCGCGGGCTCGCCGGCGTCGACCTCGAGGGGCTCCTGCGGCCGGCCTACGTCGTCCCCGAGACGAAGGACCTCGCCTCGCTGCTGCAGGAGTTCCGGCGCACGAACCAGCACTTCGCCGTGGTCGTCGACGAATACGGCGCGACGGGCGGGATCGCAACGCTCGAGGACCTGCTCGAGGAGATCGTCGGCGAGATCGAGGACGAGTTCGACGTCCCCGAGGAGCCGGTCGAGCAGATCGGCGAGGACTCGTACCGCGTCGACGGCATGTTCTCGATCGACGACTTCAACGAGCGGTTCGGCACCGAGCTGCCGGAGGAGGACTTCCACACCGTGGCCGGCTTCGTCTTCGGCCAGCTCGGGCGCGCGCCGGAGCCGGGCGACGACGTCTCCTACGACGGGATGCGCTTCGACGTGCTCGAGGTTGAAGGCAACCGGATCGAGCGGATCGCGGTCACCTTCGAGAAGCTGCCGCAGCCGCGACGCGACCCCGTCGAGGACTACGTCGACGAGGACGAGGTCGAGTAGCAGCGCCGCGTCAGAGCCAGACGGCCTCCATCTCGGGCACGGGATGCGCGCTTGTATCCTCCGCTGCGACGGCGACGACGCGGAGTGACGCCCGCCGAGCCGTCCGGCCGGCCCCCGTGACCGGGCTGCCAACGAGGCCGCCTCGAGCGGCGAAGTGCGGTGGCACCGCGGGGACGCCTCCCGCCCGCACAGGTAGGGCGACTGTGCGAAGGAGGTGTCCGGATGAGAATCCTTTCGAGCGAGCTACCCGCCCGCGTCGGCGAGCACGTGGCGCTGGCCGGGTGGGTGCACGCGACGCGCGAGCTCGGCTCCGTGTCGTTCGTCGTCCTGCGTGACCGGGCCGGCCTGGTCCAGATCGTCTGCCCGGAGGCGCCCGGCCTCCAGCCGGAGACGGTGGTCGAGGTGGAAGGGCTCGCCGTCGCGGCCGCCCAGGCGCCCGGCGGCTTCGAGCTGCAGCAGCCCTCGTTCCGGGTGCTCGCGGCGCCGGCGGCGCCGGTGCCGGTCGAGCTTCGCCGGCCCGTTCTCAAGGAGACGCTGCCGACCCTGCTCGACCACGCGCCGGTCGCCCTGCGGCATCCCCGCGAGCGGGCGAAGTTCGAGGTCGCCGCGGCGTCGGTCTCGGGTTTCCGCGCCGCCCTGCAGCGGCTCGGCTTCACCGAGATCTCGACACCGAAGATCGTCGCTTCGGCGACCGAGGGCGGCGCCAACGTGTTCGAGCTCGACTACTTCGGCCGGCCGGCCTTCCTCGCGCAGAGCCCGCAGTTCTACAAGCAGGCGCTCGTCGGCGTCTTCGAGCGGGTCTACGAGACGGGCCCGGTCTTCCGGGCCGAGCCCCACGACACCGGTCGCCACCTCGCCGAGTACACGTCGCTGGACGCGGAGCTCGGCTTCGTGCGCGACCACTTCGACGTGATGGCCGTCGTCCGGGACGCGGTCGCGGGAATGGTCGAAAGCGTCCGGGAGCACGCCGCGAACGCCGTCGCGCTGCTCGAGGTCGAGCTGCCGGAGATCCCGGCGGAGATTCCGTGGCTGCACTTCGCGGACACGGGCGTGGCCGACGTCGACCTCGCGCCGGCCGACGAGCGCCGGCTCTGCGACGAGCACGGCGAGCTCCTCTTCGTCACGGGCTACCCGCTGGCGAAGCGGCCGTTCTACACGCACCCGGAGCCGGGACGTCCGGAGCACTCGAACTCGTTCGACCTCCTCTTCCGCGGGCTCGAGATCGTCACGGGCGGCCAGCGGCTGCACCGCTACGAGGACTACGTCGCGGCACTCGACGGCCGGACCGAGCCGTACGAGAGCTACCTCCAGGCCTTCCGCTACGGGATGCCGCCGCACGGCGGCTTTGCGCTCGGCCTCGAGCGCTGGACGGCGAGGCTCGTGGGCGCGTCGAACGTCAGGGAGACGACGCTCTTCCCGCGCGACCTCAACCGGCTCACGCCGTGAGCTCGAGGTCTCAGCGGAGTGCCAGGGGCTCGATCGAGCTGTCGGTGATCGTCCAGGCCGCGAGCTCGTCGCGCGCGACCGAGTAGATGAGGTAAGGACGGCCCTGCCAGAGGCCGACGTTCTCGACGTCGGTGCGCGAGGGGCGCGGCGGCGCCGAGACGTGGGAGTGGACGACCGCGAGCTCGTATCCCTCGTCCTCGAGGAACCAGAGGTCGGGATCGACCTCCAGCTCGAAGCGGTACGGCGAGTCGGCGGCGTTGCGGCCCGGCTCGTATCTGATCGCGACGCCGTCCTGGACGACGAGGAGCCCGCAGCTCTCGTTGGGCAGCTCCTCCCGGGCGTGCTCCTCCAGCGCACGGCGCGTCGCGGCGGGCACTACCACCACAGCTTGCTCTCGTCGATCTCCTCGCCCTGCCAGAAGCCGGCGGAGAGGTACTTCCAGCCACCATCGGCCAGGACGCAGACCACGACGCCCTCCTCGAGCTCGCCCGCGAGGCGCTGCGCGACGTGCAGCACGGCGCCGCTCGAGAGGCCCGCGAAGATGCCCTCGCTCTCCAGGAGCGCGTGCACGCCTGTCACGGCCTCCTCGTTCGAGACGAGCAGCTTCCGATCGAGCTTCGCCACGTCGAGGATAGGCGGGACGTAGCCGTCGTCGAGCGAGCGGAGCCCCATCACCGGATCGCCGGGCAGCGGCTCGGCGGCGGCAATCGCGATCTCGGGAAAGCTCTCCCGCAGCCGCGCTCCCGCGCCCATCAGGGTCCCGCCCGTGCCGAGGCCGGCGACGAAGACGTCGACGCGGTCGAGCGCCTCGGCGATCTCGGCGCCGGTGCCGTCGTAGTGCGCGCGCGGGTTCGCTTCGTTCGCGTACTGGAACGGCATGAAGTAGCGCGGCTCGCGCTCCGCGAGCTCCAGCGCCAGACGCACGGCGCCGTTCGAGCCCTCCTCGCCGGGCGACTCGACGATCGTCGCGCCGTACAGGCGCAGGAGCCGGCGCCGCTCCTCGGTCGCGTTGGCGGGGAGCACGCACGTGAGCGGATAGCCCTTGAGCTTCGCCACGAGCGCGAGCGCGATGCCGGTGTTGCCGGACGTCGGCTCGAGCAGCTCGCGGCCGTGCTCGAGCTCGCCCGCCGCCTCGGCGGCCTCGATCATCGCCAGGGCGATGCGGTCCTTGATCGAGCCGGTCGGGTTCTGGCCCTCGAGCTTCGCGTAGACGCGCACCGACGGCTTCGGCGCGAGGCGGGGCAGCTCCACGAGCGGGGTGTTGCCTACGAGCTCGAGCAGGGAGCCGGCCGTGCGGACGCTAGAGCCCACCGGCCATGGCGGGGAGGAGGATCACCGTCGAGCCGCGGTCGACGGAGGTGTCGAGCCCGTCGAGCGTGCGGACGTCCTCTCCCTCGACGTAGACGTTGACGAACGGCGCGATGTCGTCGTCCTCCACGAGCTGCGGCCGCAGCGCCGGGAAGCGGGACATCAGGTCGTCGAGCAGCTCGCGCACGGTCTCGCCCTCGGCCGGCACCTCGCGCGCGCCGCCCACGTCGCCGCGCAGCATCGGCGGAATCCGGATCAGACTCATGCCTGCACCGGCCTTCCGCTGCAGAACTCGACGTAGTCGATGTACTCGGTGATCGTGGGCGATTCGCCGCACACGGGGCAGTTCGGGTCGCGGCGCAGCCGGACCTCGCTGAACTCGGTCGCGAGCGCGTCGAAGAGGAGCAGCCGGCCGACGAGCGACTCCCCGATCCCGAGGCAGAGCTTCAGCGCCTCGCTCGCCTGCAGCGAGCCCACGATGCCCGGCAGGACGCCGAGCACGCCGCCCTCGGCGCAGCTCGGCGCGAGCTCGGGCGGCGGCGGCTGCGGGAAGAGGCAGCGATAGCAGGGGCCCTCATGCGGCTTGAAGACGGTCGCCTGGCCCTCGAAGCGGTAGATCGAGCCGTGCACGAGCGGGATGTCGTGCCAGACCGCGGCGTCGTTGATCAGGTAGCGCGTGGGGAAGTTGTCGGCGCCGTCGATGATCACATCCCAGCCGTCGGCGAGGATCCGCTCGACGTTCTCGGAGGTGAGCCGCTCGAGGTAGGGGACGACCTCGACGTCGGGGTTGAGCTCCTCGAGCGTGCGCTTCGCGGACTCCGCCTTCCACTCGCCGAGCCGTGACGTCGAGTGAAGCACCTGGCGCTGCAGGTTCGAGGCGTCGACGTGGTCGTCGTCCACGATCCCGAGCCGCCCGACGCCCGCCGCGGCGAGGTAGAGCGCAGCGGGCGAGCCGAGGCCGCCCGCGCCGAGCAGGAGGATGCGCGAGTCGAGCAGCTTGAGCTGTCCCTCCTCGCCGACCTCGGGGATGAGAACGTGCCGGCTGTAGCGCTGGCGCTTCGCGCCGTCGAGCGTCCGAGGCAGCTC
This sequence comes from Gaiellaceae bacterium, assembly GCA_036490825.1. Lineage (GTDB taxonomy): Bacteria > Actinomycetota > Thermoleophilia > Gaiellales > Gaiellaceae > Palsa-739. The sequence continues at coordinate 17,689 of DASXDE010000117.1, read as the reverse complement.
GGTCGGGAAGCCGCTCCGCTTCCAGTCGGTGTAGCCGCCGGCGAGCGAGCTGACGTTCTGGTAGCCGAGCTCCTCGAGCGATTTCGCGCCGAAAGCCGAGCGGTTGCCGGCGGCGCAGTAGAGGAGGATCGGCTGCGTGTGGTCGGGGGCCGCCTGCTCGATCCGCGACTCGAGGTTGCCGCGCGGGATGTGGATCGCGCCCGGGATCCGGCCCTCGGTCCACTCGTCCAGCTCGCGCACGTCGACCACGAGCGGCCGGTCGTCGCCCGCCAGCACGTCGCGCGCCTGGGTGACGTCGACCTCGTCGATCTCCGACTTGACCTGCTGCAGCAGCTCCCTGTAGTTCGGCATCGCTTTCGGAAATGTAGCGACCCGCTTCCGGGCTACGCTCGGAGCGTGGCGACGGAAGCCTCCCCTCTGCGCGGTGGGCCGAGCCGGCGCCTGCTGCTTTTCGTCGCGCTTGCGGCCGCGGTGGCCGCTGCGGCGGTCGTGGGCGCGACGCTGCTGCAGACCCGCGGCGAGCGGACGACCGTTCCCGGCGCGGTGACGAAGGCGCGGCCGGGGCTGCCGCCGCTCGATCTCGAGTTCGGCGTCGACGCGAGCGCCCGGGCGCGGGCGCTCGCACACGCGCAGGCCCTCTACAACGGCCACCACGTCGCGCAGGCCGCTGCGATCTTCGCGCGCTACCACTCCCTGGAGGCGCAGATCGGCTCGGCCTTCGTCGCGTGGAAGCAGGGAGGGCTCGCGACCGTGCGGCGCCTGGCGGCCGCGCACCCTGTGAGCGACCTTGTGCTGCTCCATCTCGGGCTCGCCGACTACTGGGCCGGCCGGAACGCGGACGCGATCGCCGCGTGGGAGCAGGCCGCGAAGCTCGGGGCCGACTCGCCGTACGGCGTCAAGGCCGAGGACCTCCTGCACCCGAGCCTGCGGATTCCGGGCCTGCCGTACCTCCTCCTCGACTTCAAGCCGCCGCGCGCCGTCCGGACGCTGCCCGCGGCCCAGGAGCTCGCTGCGCTGGCGAAGGCGGCGGCAGCGCCGGACGTCCGGGCGAAGCTGCTGTATGGCCTCGCGCTGTGGAGCCTCGAGCGTCCGCTCTCGGCCGAGCGCTCGTTCGCGGCGGCCGCGAAGCTCGAGCCGAACGACCCGGTCGCGCGCACCGCGGCGGCCGTCGGCGCCTTCACGAAGGCGAATCCGGCGAAGGCGTTCGGCCGCCTCGGGCCGCTGACCGGCGTCTTCCCGAAGTCGTCGGTGGTCCGCCTGCACCTCGGGCTCCTCCTGCTGTGGGCGGGAGAGAACGCGAAGGCGGTCGCGCAGCTCCGCCTCGCAGCTGCCGACGAGCCGGGCTCTCCTTATTCGAAAGACGCACGAACACTGCTTGCGCGTCTGCCTGGTACTAGGTCTAGGTAAAGAAAATATGAGCCGAACGGCCCATGGCGGTTGCTCTACTGCGCATGGCATGGTGCAGCATCGCCAGCGAGGGGGATGGGGAGATGGCCGCGACTGTTACGGAGGAAGGATCCTCTGTCGAGGTACTCGAGACGGAGGAAGCACGGAACCTGCTCGAAGCGGCGCAAGCCGCCGGTCGGGTGACCGTCGAGGAGATCGCGCTCGCTCTCGACGAGCTCGACCTCGAGCCCACGCAGCTCGAGGACGTGTACCGCGTGCTGGAGGAGCTGCAGGTCGAGATCGTCGACGCGACCGCAGCGGCGGAGGCGAAGGAGGAAGAGGTGCGGCTCGCAGCCGGCGTGCGCGAGGTCTCGACCGACGCGCTCCAGCTCTTCCTCAAGGACATCGGCAAGGTCGAGCTTCTGACCGCGGCCGAGGAGGTCGAGCTCGCGAAGCGGATCGAGCGCGGCGACCATCGCGCGAAGCAAGAGATGGTCGAGGCGAACCTCCGCCTCGTCGTCTCGATCGCGAAGCGCTACCGCAACCAGGGGCTCCCGTTCCTCGACCTGATCCAGGAGGGGACGATCGGGCTCGTACGCGCGGCCGAGAAGTTTGACTGGCGGAAGGGCTACAAGTTCTCGACCTACGCGACGTGGTGGATCCGCCAGGCCGTGGCACGTGCGCTCGCCGACAAGGGGCGCACGATCCGGATGCCCGTCCACGTCGTCGAGAAGCTGAACAAGATCGTTCGTTCGGAGCGGAAGCTGCGCGCCGAGCTTCGCCGCGAGCCCTCGGCCCTCGAGATCGCGAGCGACGTCGAGCTCCCGCTCGACGAGGTGGAGCAGATCCTCCGTACCTCGCAGGCGCCGGTCTCGCTCGAGAAGCCGGTCGGCGACGAGGAGGAGTCGGAGTTCGGCCACTTCCTCACCGACGAGAACGCCCCGCTGCCCGACGAGGCCGCCGACACGACCCTGCGCCAGGAGCTCCTGCGCAACATCCTCGGCACGCTCTCGCACCGCGAGCGGCGGGTGCTCGAGCTGCGCTACGGGCTCGACGGCGAGCAGCCGCGCACGCTCGACGAGGTCGGACGCGCCTTCAACGTGACGCGCGAGCGGATCCGGCAGATCGAGAATCAGAGCCTGAAGAAGCTCCGCGCGCTCGCCGTCACGGACTCGCTCAAGGACGTCGCCTAGGAGGGTTTGGCGGAACGGTGCTCGTCGCAGGGGTGCGATGGGCGTCGTGAGGCAAGGACGCAGGGAGCGTTCGTAGCCGGAGGCTACGGGCGCGACTCAGGACGCCGCAGCCGGCGTAGCCGGCCGACGAGCGAAGCGAGGAGTCGCGACGCTCAGTGCGGCCCTGCGGCACAGCCACTGTTTCGCCAAGCCCTCCTAGAACTGCAGCGGGATCGGCGCACCGCCGAGCTCGAGCACGAGCTCGGCGGGATGCGGCTCGGCGGGCCGGCCCGTCGGCACCCAGCCGCGGCCCGGTGGGGCGAGGATCAGGGTGCGCGCCTTCTCGCCCACGAAGGCGAGCCGGTTCGGCTCGTCGAGCTCGCCGTCCCACATCTGCAGCCCTGCCGCCTCGAGCCGGCTCAGGAGCAGCCTCCGGTCGCCCACCACGCCCAGCTCGGAGAAGCCGACCAGCTCCTCCGCGGCAAAGTCGCCCGAGCGGCCGTTCTCCTCGAGCCCGTGGTGAGCGATCAGCTCGAGGATGTTGCCGGCCGGATCGTGGAAGTAGACGGCACGCGAGTCCCAGTTCTCGGATTCCCACACGTCGCCGAGCACCTCCACGCGCTCGCGCGCCCACGCGAGGGCGGCGTCGAAGCGGTCGCCGGGGACGAGCAGCGCGAAGTGGTAGAAGGCGCCGCCGTCCTCAACGCGGAACCGGAGTTGCGTCTCGCCCAGCACGATCGTCTCGCCCTCCAGCGGGAGCCCGAGCTCGCCGCCGTAGAAGTCCCGCAGGTCGGCCGGAGCTCCGAGGGTCACTGCGGCGAAGCGCATGGACCGGAGCATAGGATCGATGCCGTGGACGAGGCCTGGCGCGCCGAGCTGGCGGAGCTGATCGCGATCCCGAGCGTGAGCGCCGACCCGGCCCACCGGGAGGACGTCAGGCGTGCCGGCGAGTGGGTCTGCGATTTCATCCGCCGCATCGGCGGTTCCGCAGAGCTGACGACGTTCGGCGAGCGCGAGCTCGCGCTCGGCGAGATCCCCGCGTCGAGCGGGAACGGGAACGCGCCAACGGTGCTCGTCTACAACCACTTCGACGTCCAGCCGCCCGCGCCGCTCGAGCTGTGGGAGTCCGACCCGTTCGAGCTCGACATTCGCGGCGAGTGGGCGTACGGGCGGGGTGTCACGGACGACAAGGGGCAGCTCTGGATCATGCTTCGCGCGGCGCAGCGGCTCGTCGAGGCGGGCGCGCTGCCGGTCAACCTCCGCTTCGCGTGCGACGGCGAGGAGGAGGTCGGCGGGCACACGATCGCCGACTTCGTCACGCAGGACGAGCGGGGCGCGGACGCCTGCGTGATCTTCGACGGCGGGATGCTGCGACGCGACGTCCCGACGATCGAGCTCGCGACCCGCGGCCTCGTCGGCGTCGAGGTGAAGGTGCGGACCGGCGAGCGCGACCTGCACTCCGGCATGTACGGGGGCGTCGCGCTCAACGCGATCCACGCCCTGATCCGTTGCCTTGGGGCCGTGCTCGCCGGGCCCGACGGCAGGCTCCCCGAGCCGTTGCGGCAGGGGAGCGCGCCGCCGACCGCGGAGGAGCTCGCAGCGTGGTCGGAGCTGCCTCCTGGAGTCGAATCACTCTCGGAGCAGGGCGCCCAGCCGCTCGACGCGAAGGCCGCCGAGGAGTTCTACATTCGCACGTGGGCGGAGCCGTCCGCGGACGTGAACGGGATCGTCGGCGGCAAGCCCGGCATCCGCAACACGACCCTGAGCGTCGCCGCTTCCGCCGAGTTCTCGATCCGCCTCGCCCCCGGGCAGGACGTCGAGACGATCGGCGCCGCCGCGGAACGGCTGCTGCGCGAAGCCGCTCCGGCGGGAGCCGAGCTCGAGATCGTCCGGGCCGGCTCGAACCCGGGGCTCGTGCGCGCGGACGCGCCGGCGATCCAGCTCGCCGTCGGGGCGTTCGAGGAGGTGCTCGGGGTGAAGCCGCTCCTGACCCGCGTCGGGGGCTCGATCCCGCTCATGCCCGCGCTGACGGAGAAGGGCATCGACACGATCCTCACCGGCTTCGGCTTGCCGGAGTCCAACATCCATTCGCCGAACGAGCGCTTCCTCGTCCCGTACTTCGCCGCGGGGATCGACACGGCGGCCGCTCTCTTCAGCGCGCTAGGGCGTCTGAACGACTAGAAGTCGTGGGGGTGCGGGCGCCCGCACTCGAGCCACTCGTGGCCGAACTCGCGCATCGCGTCGATGATCGGCAGGAGCGACTGGCCCTTCGCGGTGAGGCGGTACTCCACACGCGGGGGTGTCTCGGGATAGCTCTGCCGCTCGAGGATCCCCTCGGCCTCGAGAGCGCGGAGCCGCTCGGCGAGGGTGCGCGGGCTGATTCCCTGGCACGACCGCTCGAGCTCCGAGAAGCGGCGCGGCCCTTCGGAGAGGTCGTGGACGAGGAGCGCGGTCCACTTCGCGCCGACGATCTCGGCGGTTGCGGCCACGGCGCAGGTGCTCGCCTCGTGGACGGGGTTCATCGTGCGAACGGCCATCGCTCCTCGATTGTACGCCCGCACCGCTACGAGGCCGAGGGCGCGGCCGCGGGGATCGCGAAGCGCGCGTCGCGCTCCACCGCGATCCGCAGCAGCAGGTCGTGCAACGCGGCGCGTTCGTCCTCGTCGAGCGGAGCGAGGAACTCGTCCTCGAGCTTCCGGACGAGCTTCCGGAAGGAAGCGAGCTGCTGCCGTCCGGCAGAGGTGAGCGTGACCATCTGGCGACGGCGGTCGTCCGGGTCGCGCCGTCGTTCGACGAGCCCTCGCTCCTCGAGCCCGTCGAGTAGCGCGACGAGCTGGCTCGGGTCGTACTTCAGCGCGTCCGCGATCGCCGACTGCGTTTTGCGGGATCCCTCGTCGAGGAGGGCGAGGATCGAGTAGTGGTAGCCGCTGAAGCCCGCCTGCTCGAACGCCTCCATCGTCTCCGTCTTGAAGCTCATCCCGAGCCGCCCGAGGAGGAAGCCCGGGCTCGCCACGAGCTCGGCCGGGAAGCAGTTGGTCGGTATCTCAGCATTCATTGCGGAATAAGTGTAGCGCAGGATCGTTCTCTTCGGATATCGTGGGAACAGACAACGATTCGGGGAGACAGCGAATGACAGAACAAAGTATTTCGGACCGGAGACGCTGGTTCGCGTTGGCCGTCCTGGTGGCGGCCCAGTTCATGGTCGTGCTCGACATCGCCATCGTGAATGTGGCGCTGCCGACGATCAAGACCGACCTTCACTTCAGCCAGGAAGGGCTGCAGTGGGTGATCACCGCCTACTCCATCCTCTTCGGCGGCGTCCTGCTCCTCGGCGGACGGGCCGCCGACCTGCTCGGGCGGCGGCGCATGTTCATGGCCGGGCTGACCCTGTTCACCGTGAGCTCTCTGCTGGACGGGCTCGCCTGGTCGGAGGGGTCGCTCATCGCCTTCCGCTCGCTGCAGGGGCTCGGCGCGGCGCTGCTCGCTCCGGCCGCGCTGTCGATTCTCACGACGACGTTCGAGGAGGGCCGGGAGCGGAATCTCGCACTCGGCATCTGGGGTGCCGTCTCGGGAAGCGGTGCAGCCGCGGGCGTGCTGCTCGGCGGCTTGCTGACGAGCGCGCTCAGCTGGTCGTGGATCTTCTTCGTGAACGTGCCGGCAGGCGCGATCGTGCTCGTCCTGGCCCCGTTGCTGCTGCGCGAGAGCCGCGCCGATCTCGATCATCGCCACTTCGACACGGCAGGAGCAGTTTCGATCACGGGCGGGCTCATGCTGCTCGTCTACGCGCTGACCCGCGCGAGCCAGCACGGCTGGGCAACGGCGACCACCGCCGGCCTGCTCGCCGCCTCGGCGGCACTCGTCGCCGCGTTCGTGGCCATCGAGCTGCGGTCGCCGGCGCCGCTCCTGCCGATGCGGATCTTCCGGCTGCGCACACTGACGGGCTCGAACGTGACCTCGCTGCTCTCGGGCGCAGCCGTCTTCTCGCAGTTCTTCCTGCTCACGCTGTACATGCAGCAGGTCCTGCACTACTCCGCGCTGAAGACGGGCGCGGCGTACCTGACGTTCACGCTCGCGATCATCACGATGTCCGCGGTCTCACAGAACCTCGTGACGAGGATCGGCATCCGCCGCGTCCTCCCGGCGGGCATGCTGATGGCGACGGCAGGGCTCCTTCTCTACACGCGGCTGCCGGTCACCGGGCACTACTTCTGGGATCTGTTCCCGGCGTTCCTGGTGGGCGGGATCGGGATGGCGTTCGTCTTCGTGCCGATGTCGATCGGCGCGCTGATGGGCGTCGCTCCGCGCGACGCCGGCGTGGCGTCCGGGTTGCTGAACACGACCCAGCAGATCGGTGGGGCGATCGGCGTCGCCATCGCGACCACGATCGCGACCACGTACACGAGCCACTATGCGGCCGCCCACGGCGTCGGACCGCTGGCGCCCAAGGCCCTGACGCACGGCTTCACCGTCGCCTTCTACGTGCTCGCGGCGATCGCCCTCGCGGCAGCCATCCTCGGGCCCGTGCTCATCGAGCGCCATCCGAGCGGCGAAGCCGCCGACGAGCCGAGTCTGACCGAGCTCGCGCTCCTGGAGGAGGCGGCATGACGAGGGAGGCGTATCGGCGGGAGGTCGAGCGCCTGCTCGAGCAGATCCGCCGGCGCGTGAGCGAGCTGCGGCTGCTCAAGACGTATGGCGTGCGCACCCCCGCGCTCGAGGACAAGAAGCGAGAGCTGAGACGGATGCGGAGTGAGCTGGCGGCCGTGGTGGCCGCCGGCTCGCCCGTTGCCGCCTAGAGGCTTGATCTGAAACCGGCACGGTGCCGGATGACGCCGCAGACGCGGCGCAGGATCGCCACGTCCGGCCGCGACCGGTAGCGTTGCTACCGGCCCGCGACCGGCCGCGACGCCCTGCTTGGCCTGCGACGCCCCCGACAGCGCGCCAATTTCACATCAAGCCTCTAGGCGCGGAACGGCGCGGGACAGGCTTCGATCTTCGGGATCGAGAAGCGCGCGATCGTTCCGAAGCCCTCGCAGGGCTTGCACGCCTGTGCGACCCCGGCATCGCAGGCGACCGAGAGGAAGATGAACGCGTCCTCCGGCGTGAAGTCGTGCTCGTCGACGAGCAGGCGAGCGGCCTCCTCCGCGACGAGTTGAAGCGCCTCGGCGTACTCGGGCGCGGTGGCGTGGGGGAGCCAGCGGTCCGCGAGCTCGGTCACCGGCCACGTCGCCTGCTTCCCCTTGCGGACGTCGAAGCGGACGTCGACCTCCCCGGCGATCTCGACGCCGGTGAAGCAGATCTCGCCGTCGCCCATCGCCGCGTGCATGTCCCCGACGGCGAACATGCCGCCGGGCTGCCGGACGGGGAAGAAGATCTTCGCGCCGGCGCCGTGCCAGTGGTCGTCGAGGTTGCCGCCGTGCCTGCCGGCGAGGCCGTTCGAGAGCTCCTCGCCGTCGGTCGCGACGCCCACCACGCCGACCATCGGCAGGGCGGGGAACGAGACGCGGTCGTTCATCTTCACTATCCTGTCCCGCACCTCGAAGAGACGCGTGAGGGGCGACTGCACCTGTTCGATCAGCTGGCCGAAGCCGGGGATGAGCGTGGCGACGCCCCACTCGATGGGGCGCACGTCGAGGATCTCGGCCACGAGCGAGTCGCCGGGCTCGGCGCCGTTGACGGCGACGGGGCCGGTCGCGCTGTTGATCCGCGAGAGGTCGATCTCGGTCACGAGGTCGTCCTCGCTCCGGATCTGGCCCGTGAAGCAGTCGTTCGTCTCGAACGTGACGACGTCGCCGGGCGCGACCTCCAGCACCGGCTGGAGGTCGGGCCCGAACGACCAGATCACCTCGCTACGAGGCAGGCGATGGTGCTGCGCCACTTTCCGGTGCCACCGTTTCGTCTTCGACGTAGACATGCTCCATGTCACGTAGCTTCTCCGGCCTCGTGATCGAGAGCCAGACCGTGAGCACGATGCCGATGCCGATCCAGGCGATCGCGATCCAGTTCGCATACTTGATCGGATAGGTGGGGACGAACTTGTAGTACTGGTAGTAAAGAGGGAAGAAGAAGAGCACGATCCCGCCGACGGGCAGCACGAAATGGAGCAGCGGGTTGAACTCGGCTCGCCGCTTGACCCAGTACTCCCAGATCGCCCCGGCACAGATGAGCATGTACACCACGACCACGACGATGACCGCCAGCGTGGCGATGAGCGAGAACCCGATCAGCGGCCCCCACTTCCAGCCGAGAAGCAACGACAGCACGAAGGCGAACAGGCTCATGCCGATGATCGCGTTCGTCGGGGTCTTGAACCTGGGGTGCACGTGGCCGAGGGGCCGCGGCGCGAGACCGTTCCGGGAGAGCGCGTAGAAGACGCGCGTCGCGGCATTCACCGCCGCGTTCGAGTTCGCCGCGATCGAGTTGCAGATCGCGACGAAGACGACGACCCAGCCCGTGCCCCAGAACACCTTGCCGAGATTTCGCCATGGGTCGGCGCCGGTCGCCTGCGTGACGAAGTGGTCGAAGCCGGCTCCGAACACCCACGCATACGCGGTCAGCACGTAGAACAGGCCGATCGCCAGGGCCGACCCGACGACTGCGAACGGCACCGTTCGTCTCGGGTTCTTCGCCTCCTCGCCTAACGGCGCCGACGCCTCGAACCCGATGAAGGCGAGGATCGCGAACACCATCCCCCGGAAGACTCCGCTCCACCCGCCGAGCGCATTGTGCGGCTCGAACGGCTGGGCGTTGAGGCTCCCCGTGTTCGAGAACAGCATCCAGAGCGCCAACGTTGCGAACACGCCGATCTCGAATGCGCCGAGGATGACGCCTGCCGTCGTCGAGAGACGGATGTCGCGGTACGTGAGCAGGAACACGATCACCGTCATCAAGGCGACCCAGATCCACCACTGGCCGGTGTAGTTCCAGCCGGCCTCCGTGCTCATCACCTCGTGCATCGCCCAGCCGAACTCGAGGTAGAGGAACGGCGCGACGAGCGGCTCGAAGAGGATGAAGAGCCACGCGACGAAGAACCCGGCCCACGGCCCGAGCGAGCGCGCGGCGTACGTGTACATCCCGCCGGCGGACGGATACTTCTTCGCCAGCTGCCCGATCGCCGTCGCGGCGCAGAGGCAGGCGATCAGCGCGAGCAGGACGGAGAGTGCGAGCGCCTGTTTGGCGAACGGCACCGAGATGTAGATCGAGTACGCGACGGCGGCACCGGGCGCCATGTGCGTGATCGACTGGAACAGGACCTGCGGCAGCCCGATCGAGTGCTCGCGCAGATGCTCGAAACGGCCGTTGCTCGCGGTTGCAGCCTCCATCGTTCCTCCTACCCCGAGGTTTTCGGACGCGGTGGCGCGATCTTCGCGCATCCGGCCCGGTCTGGGCAATCCCGGGTTTCAGTCCCAGGGCGGTGCGTTGTGCGTCCACCGGCCGCCGAGCATCGTCGCCACGACCTGCACCTCCCGCAGCTCTTCCGGCTCGCACGCGAACGGGTCGCGGTCGAGCACGACGAGGTCGGCGTAGCGGCCGGGGACGAGCGTCCCGCGGTTGCGCTCGTCGTGCGAGAGCCAGGCGGGGGCGACGCAGACCGCGTGCAGCGCCTGCTCGAGCGTGAGCCTCTGCTCCTCGCGCCAGTGGTCGAGGACGGCCGCGACGACGCCGGCCCACGGCTCGAGCTCCTCCACCGGCGCGTCGGAGCCGTTCGCGAGCAGGGCGCCCGAGTCGAGGAGCGAGCGGAACGAGTAGGCGCCGTCGAGCCGGTCGGGCCAGTAGCGCTTCGCGAGGCTCTCGTCGGAGGGAGCGTGGGAGAACTGCACCGAGGCGGCCACGCCGAGCTTCGCGAAGCGCGCGACGTCGTCCGGCGCGAGGCACTGCGCGTGCTCGATCCGCGGGCGCAGGCCCGCCGGGCGCCACGCGTCCTGCGAGCGCTCGAAGGCATCGAGGGCGGCTCGGTTCGCCGCGTCGCCGATCGCATGCACGCCGACCGGCCAGCCTGCCTCCGCGCCCTCGCGCACGATTGCCTCGAGCTCCTCGCCCGTCGTGATCACGACGCCGCTGCCGTCCGTGAGCCAGGCCGTCTGGGAGCCGAGCGTCCCGTCCATGAACGCTTTGAGATAGCCGAGGCGGAGGAGGGGAGAGCCGGCGCCGCCGCGGAGCCCGAGCTCGCGCAGGTCGCGCAGCCGGTCGGCCGGCGTCGACTGCCAGACGCGCAGCGGCAGGCCGCCTTGCTGCTCGAGCCGCTGCCAGAGGCCGACTGCACCGAGCCAGCCGTCCTTGTCGTGCACGGCCGTGACGCCGCGCGCCGCCGCGAGCCGCACGCCGTCGCGCATCGCGTCGACGTACTCCTCGTCCGGCGCGCCGGCGTGGCGTTCCTTGAACTGCCACGCTGCGCGCTCGTAGAGGACGCCGGTCGGCTCGCCGCTCTCGTCCCGCACCACGACGCCGCCCTCGACCTCGAGGTCGCCGCCGGCCAGGGCGAGGGCGGCGGAGTTGAGCCAGAGCGCGTGGTAGTCCTTCGAGATCAGCATCGCGGGCCGCTCGGGCTCCACCTCGTCGAGCGCCCGGCGGGTCGGCGGGCCGTCGGGCCAGTCGGCGTCCCGCCAACCCTGGCCCCGGAGCCAGCTCCCCGAGCGCGGCGCGGCGCGAACCCGGTCCAGCGCCCCGGCGAGCGACTCGCAGCTGTGCAGCCGGACATCGTGCCGGGCGAGCGCCCAGGTGGGGAAGTGGACGTGCGAATCGGTGAAGCCCGGCAGGACGCAGCGGCCGCCGAGGTCGACCGTATCCGGCGTCGGCAGCTCGGTCTCGTGCACGCCGACCCCGCCTGCGATGCGCTCGCCGGCGATCCAGAGCGAGGAGACGGTCGGCAGCGACGGGTCAAGGGTGCGGATCGTCCCGTTGCGGAGGATCACGCGGCGAGCGTAGTCGTCAGGCTGCCGCTTCGAGCCGAGCCTCGGCCCGCCTGCGCCACAGCTCGGCCGCGACGATCACGACCATCGAGAGCGTGAGCACGACGACCGCCACCGCGATCACCTGGGGCAGCTGGCTCGGGAAGCGCAGCGCCGAGTAGAGGAAGATCGGGAACGTGTTCCGCGACCCGACGACGAACGACGCCACGGCGTACTCGTCGAACGAAGTCGTGAACGCGATCAGGAACGCGGAGACGACGGCCGGCAGGATCAGCGGGAGCGTCACCCAGCGGAACGCCGGGAGCGGTCGCGCGTAGAGGTCGTAGGCCGCCTCGGCCAGCGAGACGTCGATCTGCTGCAGCCGCGGCAGCAGCACGAGGATCGTGTACGGCAGGCTGATCACGACGTGCCCGATCGCGATCGTCAGGAGCGAGAGCGGGATCCCGAGCACGTGGAAGAGCAGCAGGAGCGAGATCCCGAGCACGACGAGCGGGATCACCAGCGGGGTGAGCAGGATCGCGGTGACGATGCCCCGGCCGCGGAACCGGCTGCGGCTCAGCCCGATCGAGGCCAGGACCCCGAGGGCGACCGCGACGACGCTCGACATCGCGGCGACGAGGGCGCTCGACTCGAGGGAGGCCTGCAGCTCGGAATTCGTCAGGAACTCGTGGTACCAGCGCAGCGTGAAGCCGCTGAGCGGGAAGGCGGGCACCGCCGCCTTGTTGAACGAGAAGACGAGCAGGATCGCGATGGGCGCGTAGAGGAAGACGATCACGAGCGCGAAGAACACGCGCATCACGCGCCTGCCGTTGCGGGAAAGCGCGACGTCCATCAGATGGTCCGGGCCTCTCCGAGCCGAAGGAAGCGGACGAAGACGAGGGTCAGGGCCGAGATGACCCCGACCAGGAACAGCGCGAGCGCCGCACCCGTCTCCCAGTCCGGGAAGCCCGTGTAGAAGAGGTCGTGGATCTGGTTCCCGTACATGTAGCCGCTCGTGCCGCCCACGAGCGAGGGCGTGACGAACTCGCCGACGGTGGGGATGAAGACGAAGAGGAAGGCCGACACGAGCCCCGGCAGGCTGAGCGGCAGCGTCACGCGTAGGAACGCCTGCACGCGGCTCGCATAGAGGTCGCTCGCCGCCTCGAGCAGCCGCTGGTCGAGGCTCTCGAGCGTGACGAAGATCGGCAGAGCGACGAACGGCAGCCAGACGTAGCCGAGCACGAGCATCACGGCGAAGCGGCTGTAGAGGAGGAAGGACAGCGCGTGCCCGTGTGCCTGCAGGCCGATCCAGACGAGGAAGGTGTTGATCACGCCCTGGTCGCCGAGGATCACCTTCCACGCGAGCACCCGCAGCAGGTAGCTGGTCAGGAACGGCGCGATCAGCAGGAGCAGCAGGACGTACTTGCGCCGCGTCCCCGACAGGGCGAGGAAGTACGCGAGCGGATACGCGGCCGCGACGACGAGCGCCGAGACGATCAACGACATCTGCACCGAGCGCGAGAAGAGGTGGATGTACGTGCCGTGGAAGAGCCGGTACCAGGCGCCGAGCGCGAAGCTGTGCGGCCCCGGGAAGAGCGCGAGCACGTTGACGCTGTAGAGCGCGACGATCGCGACGGGGACGACGAAGAAGACGACGAGCCAGCCGAGCGGAAGCCCGAGCAGCGCGGGCGTCGTCAGGTGGGGGAGGCGGCGGCGCCGGGGAGCCGGCGCCGCCGCCTCTGCAACCGCGGCCTCGAGGGTCAGGCCGCCTTCACCTCCTCCCACAGGCGGGCGTACTGGGCCCGCTGCGGGATGTCGCGGTCGAGGTAGGCGTTCGGCAGCGTCACCGCCCGTGGGTTCGTGAGCTGGAGCGCCTTGAGGAGCGCGCTCGACTGCGGGCGGGCCTGGATGTTCGCGTGCCCGTAGCCGTAGTTGTCCTCGAGCCACTGGCCGGAGTGCTTCGAGCTCCATGCGTCGACGTACGCGTGAGCGAGGGTGGGCCGCGACGAGCCCTTGAGCAGCATGAACATGCCGACCCACGCGATCGGCTTCTCGCTCGGGTGCATGTAGACGACGGGGAGCTTCTTCTTCTTCATCTGCACCCAGTCGTTCGGCCACGCGTAGGCGATCCAGATGTCGCCCGACCCGAAGGCCTGCCAGAGGTCGGTCTCCGACGCCCAGTTGAGACGCGAGAGGTGCTTCTTCTTGATCAGGAACTCCTGCGAGCGCTTCAGCTCGTCGGACGTCTGGTTCCACGGGTTCTTCGCCTTGAGGTAGAGCCCCGCGATGGTGATCATCTCGAGGTCGTCGAACCAGGCGATCCTGCCCTTGTAGCGGTTGTCGAAGAGCAGACCCCACGAGCGCGCCTTCGGGTGCACCTTGTCACTGCGGTAGAGGATCGCGTCGAAGCCCCAGTCGTCGGGGATCCCGTACTGCTTCCCCTGGTACTGGCCCGCCTTGACCATGAACGGGTTCAGGTGTCCGAAGTTCGAGATCAGCTTCGGGTTCCATGGCTGGACGAGGCCGCTCTGCGCGAAGTACTTCACCCAGCCGACGTAGGGGCGGAACAGGTCGGGACGCTGGCCGGCGCTGATCTTGGCCAGTGCGTCCGATTCGTTGGTCATGTGCAGGAACTTCGGCTTGTTCTGCGGGTACTTGTGGACGTAGGCCGCGAACATCGACTGGCCGCCGTCGTTCTCGTAGCCGGCCCAGTCCATCACCTGCAACTGGCCGCTCTCCTTCGTCAGCCGCGCGATCGCCGCGTCGGCTGCCGCGGTCGGCCCGGCCACGACTCCCGCTCCGGCCGCGAGTGCTGCGAGTCGCAGCATGTCCGCCCGTGAGAGCCGGCGGTCGAACGGTTCACCCTCCATTGACGCCTCCTTTTGGGGCGTTGGCGTTGGCGTTAGTAGCTGGGCGGACTGATCACGAACAGAACCTCGGCGGCCTCGTCGCCCGGGTTGCTCACGCGGTGCGGCGTCGAGCTCCGGTAGTTGACGCTGTCGCCGGTCGAGAGGTCGAGCAACTCGCTGCCGAGCTGCACGTGGACGCGACCCGCGAGGACGAGCAACAGCTCCTCGGAGTCGCCGTGCGTGTACGGCTCGTCCCCCGTCGAGCCGCCGGGGTCGAAGGCGGCGGCCACGACCTCGAGCGAGTGGAACGGCTTCGGCGTGAGCAGCGACTTGCGGCCGAGATGGCCCCACTCGAGCAGCTGCCGCTCCTGCCGGCGAAGCACGCGCGGCCCGGACTGCGGCTCCGCCGCAAAGAGGTCCGAGATCTCGATTCCGACCGCTGTCGCCAGGCGTTGCAGCGTGGCGACGCTCGCGCTCGAGCGGCCACGCTCTAGCTGGCTGACGAAGCTTTCGCTCACTCCGGCGGCCGCCGCGACCTCCCGCAGCGTCAGCCGGCGCAGCACCCGGATCGCGCGCAGCCGCTCGCCGAGCTCCAGCCCGTCGTCGGTCTCCTGCGCCGCCTCGAGAGCCGGTTCAGTCATCTGAAATCTTGGTTCAGAGACATGAAGCGACTCTACGACTCTCGCCCGAGCGGAGTCAACCCCCGTTGCCGGACGCTGCGATTGTCCAGCGCCCAGAACCCTCCGCCTCTCCGCGCAGCGTTGACCGCACTGGGCGGGCGGTTTAGGCTCGCCAGCCAGTTCCCGAGGAAAGGTGGCGCATGCGGGGCCGGCGGTTCCTGTCCAAGTGGCCGATGATCGTCCTGGCGCTGCTCGTGGCGCTCGCGACGACGGGGCTCGCAGCGGCTGCGCCGCTGCCGTCGGTCTTCGACACGAGCGCGATGCCCGGCAACGAGGCCGAGGATGCGATCGCAGTCAATCCGACGAACACGTCGAACGTCGTGACGATGTCGACGTTGCCGGACGTCGTCTCGGGCCTCTCGGCGAACGTGACATTCAACGGCGGCCGCACCTGGGCGAGGCGTGTGATCGCCAGCACGACCAGCGATCCGCTCGGAAACGCCTGCTGCGATCAGCAGCTCGCCTGGGATCGCTTCGGCAACCTGTGGATGACCTACCTCGTGAACTCGAGCTTCGACGTTCTCGTCGCACTCTCGACCGACGGCGGGAGGTCGTTCACAAAGGTCGCGGAGATCGCGACGAACGGCGACCAGCCGTCGATCGCGGTCGGGGCGAATAGCGTCTGGGTCAGCTCTACGTCCTCCAAGGGGAAACAGATCAAGGCGTCTGGAGCCCCCGTCACGGGGCTCGGCCGGTTCGGCAGCTTCACCGCGCCCGAGGACGTTCCGAGCCCGGGTGGGAACGGGGATTACGGTGACACCGCCGTCGGGCCCGGCGGTCAGGTGATGGTGACGTACCAGAAGGCGGAGAATGGACAGGGGGGAACCGACGTCTATACGGCGGTGGACACGGACGGCCTCGGGCCGTCGGGCTTCAACACGCCGGTCCTCGTTGCCCACAGCCGCGTAGGTGGGTTCGACTCCATCCCGGCTCAGCCGGATCGGACGATCGACGACGAAGCCAATCTCGCCTGGGATCGGAGCGGCGGCGCACACAATGGGCGGACCTACCTCGTGTGGACCCAGGAGTCCCCCAGCGAGAGCGACAACACGGACATCGAGCTCCAGCACTCCGACGACAACGGCGCGACCTGGTCGCCGGCGGTGAAGGTCAACGACGACCACACCGTCAACAGCCAGTACCTCCCCGCGATCGCACTCGACCAGACGACCGGCAACGTCGCGCTGTCGTGGTACGACACCCGGAACGATCTGGGAACCGGGGGGAGCGGAGACACCGACGGCATCCCGAACGACGACTTCCAGGTCTGGGGAACCGACTCGACGAACGGCGGAGCGACGTTCGCACCGAACTTCCGCATCAGCGCCGGAACCTCGAACGCGATCGACGCGGGCAGCTTCTTCGACGTAGGCGACTACTCGCATGCCGCGTTCGCGGGAGGCACGTTCTGGCCGGCCTGGTCGGACAACTCCGACAGCACCGGCACCAACCCGGACGGGACGCTGCACCAGTTCGATCTCTACGCGGCGAAGATTCAGATCCCGTGACCGACCGAAGGCGGCGCCCGCATGGGCGGCGCCGCCTCGGGGATAGACTCACGCGGCCGTGCCCTGGGACGTCCTGAGCGACGAGCAGCGGGAGCTGCGGGACCTCGTCCGGCAGCTCGCGCGCGAGCGGATCGCGCCGCGCGCGGCCGAGATCGACGCCTCCCACGAGTTCCCGTGGGACGTCGTCGAGCTCTATCGCGAAAACGACATCTTCGGGATCTTCTTCGCCGAGGAGCACGGCGGGCTCGGCACGGGCGCGCTCCTCTCGCTGATCGCGATCGAGGAGGTGGCGAAGGTCTGCGCGACCTCGGCGCTGATCCTCGCCGTGCAGGAGCTCGGCTCGCTCGGGCTCAAGCTCGCGGGCAGCGACGAGCAGAAGGAGCGCTACCTCCCGAAGCTCGCGTCCGGGGAGTGGCTGCCGGCGTACGCGCTGACCGAGTCCGGCTCCGGCTCCGACTCGGCTGCGATGCGCACCACCGCGCGGCGCGACGGCGACGAGTACGTCCTCGACGGCTCGAAGCGCTTCATCACGAACGCGGGCGTCGCGAGCCTCTACACGGTCTTCGCGAAAACGGATCCCGACGCCGGCCACTCCGGCATCTCCGCCTTCGTCGTCGAGGCCGACACGCCCGGCTTCGCGGTCGCGCGGCTCGAGCCGAAGATGGGCATCTCCGGCTCGACGACGGGTGAGCTGACGTTCGACGACTGCCACATTCCCGCGGCGAACCTGCTGGGCGAGGAGGGCGAGGGGTTCCGGATCGCGATGCGGATCCTGGATCGCTCCCGCCCCGGCATCGGGGCTCAGGCGCTCGGGATCGCGCAGGGCGCGACCGACTACGCGCTCGAGTACGCGAAGACGCGCGAGACGATGGGGAAGCCGATCGCGCAGCACCAGCTGATCCAGGCGAAGCTCGCCGACATGGAGACCGAGTGCGAGGCGGCCCGCGGCCTCCTCTACCGCTACGGTCGCATGGCCGATGCCGGCGTCGAGGGGGCCGAGCTGACGAAGGCGTCGGCGATGGCGAAGCTCAAGTGCGCTGACGTCGCGATGGCCGTCACCACCGAGGCGGTGCAGATCCTCGGCGGCTACGGCTACATCAGGGAGTACCCGGTCGAGCGCTTCATGCGCGACGCGAAGATCACGCAGATCTACGAGGGGACGCAGGAGATCCAGCGGCTCGTGATCGCGCGCGAGATGCTGAAGGAGTC
>DASXDE010000116.1:0-3711 GCA_036490825.1 Gaiellaceae bacterium | reverse complement strand
GCCGCTGGAGCAGGAGCTGACGCTGCGCGAGTACGTGCTCGCCGGCGCGCGCGATCTCGTCGAGCTCGAGGAGGAGCTGCGGAGGCTCGAGCAGGCGATGGCTACGGGCGACCACGCCCAGCCGACGCTGAACCGCTACGCCGAGGCGCAGGCGCGGCTCGAGCACGCCGGCGGCTACGCGTGGCGCGACCGTGCGACCTCCGTCGTGCGCGGGCTCGGCTTCGGGGAGGACGACCTCGATCGCCCGCTGCGCACCTTCTCCGGCGGCGAGCTGACCCGTGCGTCGCTGGCGCGCGCGCTCGGGGGCGATCCCGACCTGCTCCTGCTCGACGAGCCCACCAACCATCTCGACGTGGCGAACCTCGAGTGGCTCGAGCGCGAGCTCGCCTCGCTCGACGCGGCCGTGATCCTCGTGGCCCACGACCGCTGGTTTCTCGAGGCGGTGACGACGGCGACGATGGAGCTCGAGGCGGGACGCGGCACGTTCTTCCCCGGCCCCTGGCACGCCTGGCGGCGCGAGAAGGCGGCCCGGATGCTGCACGCGCAGAAGGAGGTCGCGCGCGTCCAGGCCGACATCGCCCGGCTCGAGCGCTTCGTCGAGCGGTTCCGGGCCAAGAAGGACAAGGCGAAGCAGGCGCAGGCGAAGCTGACCCAGATCGGCCGGCTCGAGCAGGAGCGCGCCGCCGCCGCCGGCGAGGTCGCCCTCCTTTCGCGCCGCACGCGCGGCCTCGGCTTCGAGTTCCTCAAGCCGGCACGGAGCGGCCGCACGGTCGTGGAGGCGGAGGGGCTCGAGGTGGCGATCGGCAAGCGCGTCCTCCTGCACGACGCGACCTTCGCGGTCGAGCGCGGGGAGCACGTCGCGCTCGTCGGCCCGAACGGCTCCGGCAAGACGACGCTGCTCGAGCGGCTCGTGCGCGGCGAGGCCGGGAGGATCGGCCACGGCGTCCAGGTCGGCTACTTCTCGCAGCAGGAGATGGAGCTCGACACGCGCGGCTCCGTCCTGCAGTGCGTGCAGGCGATGACCGGGCTCTCGCGGCCCGACGCGCAGAACCTGCTCGGCCGCTTCCTCTTCTCCGGCTGGGACGCGCACGAGAAGCAGGTCTCCGTGCTCTCGGGCGGCGAGCGGCGGCGCCTCGCGCTGGCGGTCACCGTCGCGTCCGGCGCGAACTTCCTCGTCCTCGACGAGCCCACGAATCACCTCGACCTCGAGAGTCGCGAGGCGCTCGAGGCCGCGCTCGACGCGTTCCCGGGGACGGTGCTGCTCGTGTCGCACGACCGTGCGCTCCTCGACGCGATCGCCGAGCGGACGCTCGCCATCGAGGACCGGACGCTGCGCGCCTACGACGGCGGCTGGGCCGAGCTGCTGCGGGCCCGCGAGCAGCGCGAGGCGCGCGCGAAGCCCGAGCCGCCTGCGGAGCGTCCGGCGAAGCCTCCGCGGCAGCAGCAGGCGCCGAAGTCGAAGCCCCGCCGCCCG
Source organism: Gaiellaceae bacterium (assembly GCA_036490825.1). Classification (GTDB taxonomy): domain Bacteria; phylum Actinomycetota; class Thermoleophilia; order Gaiellales; family Gaiellaceae; genus Palsa-739. Next base: position 2,237 of record DASXDE010000116.1, on the reverse strand, counting down.
TCCGAGCTCGAGCGGCTCGAGGTGGAGATCGCCGCCCGCGAGAAAGAGGTGGCGGAGCTCGAGGGGAAGCTGGCCGAGAACTGGACCGACGTCGACGTCCTCGCCGCGCACAAGCGCAGCCGCGACGCGCTCACGGCGCTCCTCGAGCGCTGGGAGCAACTGTTCGATCAGGCCCAGGCGTAAAGTCCCGGACCGACCCTTCCAGCAGCGGAGAGGAGCTCGGCCATGTCGGTCCTACGGGGCTTCAAGAACTTCCTCATGCAGGGCAATTTGATCGTCGCCGCCGTCGGCCTGGCGATAGCGCTCGCGTTCAGCACGCTCGTGAAGGCGTTCACCGACTCGGTGATCACGCCGCTCGTCAACGCGGCCGGCGGGAGCGGGCCGAACGGGCTGGGTGTCCGGGTCAACGGGCAACTCCTCGACTTCGGCGCGTTCATCTCGGCCGTCGTCTACTTCGCCGTCTTCATGGCAGTCGTCTACTTCGCGATCGTCGTGCCGTACCGGGCCTACTCGCATCGGCGTGGCGTGGCCGTGTTCACCGAGCCGCCGCCGACCAAGGCGTGCCCGGCCTGCCTCTCGGATGGCCTGCCGCTCGAGGCGACGAAGTGCAGGTATTGCGGGACGGAGCTCACGGTCGAGCACAGCGGCGGGCTCGCCGAGCCGACCTAGCTTCAGGCCCAGAACCGCTCGAAGGCGGAGTCGAGGGGCACCGCCGTCACGTCCTGCAGCAGCCCGTCCGCGAGGCGGATCACGAGCGCCTGGTCGACATCGAGGTCGATCCCGTTGCGGCTGCCCGTCGCGCGATAGATCGCGACGGCCCACTCGTCGTCCGCGAACACCGTGTGTAGGCGGCTGCGGTAGGTGCCGCCGGTCTCGAGCCCGGTGCGGCGGAGGAACTCGACGACCTCTCGCCGGCCGCGGTACTCGCCGCTCATCACGGTGTGGCCCGGGACGCGCCAGACGACGTCGCGCGCGAGCGCGGCCGAGACCGCCATCGCGTCCTTGCCGAAGGCCGCGAAGAGGCGCCGCACGAGCGCGGCGTTGGGGTGTTCCGCGCTCACGGCGACTCGGGCGCGAGTGTCGCGACGACCGCCTCCGCGATCGCCTTCAGCGGTCGGCCCGACGCCTGGCTCGCCTTGCGCAAGCGGGCGAACGCCTCCTGCTCGCTCAGGTGCTCCTTCTCGATCAGCAGCCCCTTCGCGCGCTCGATCACCTTGCGCGCCGCCAGCGCGTCGGAGAGCGACTCTGCCTCCGCCCGCAGCGCCTGTAGCTCCTCGTGCCGCGCGCGGGCGGCGGCGATCGCGGGGAGGAGGTCCTGCTCGCGGAATGGCTTGACGAGGTAGCCGAACACGCCCGCCTCGACCGCGCGCGAGACGAGCTCGTCCTGGCCGTAGGCGGTCAGCATCACGATCGGGATCGGCCGCTCGTCGAGGATCCGCCGCGCCGCCTCGATCCCGTCGAGCTTCGGCATCTTCACGTCGAGCACCGCGAGGTCCGGCCGCTCGGAGCGCGCGAGCTCGACGGCCTCCTCGCCGTCCTTCGCCTCGGCGCAGACCTCGAAGCCGGCGCGCTCGAGCAGCTCGCGCAGGTCGAGCCGGATGATCGTCTCGTCCTCGGCGACCAGGATCCTCATGCGGGCATCCTCGCGTTGCGGAGCCGGATCCCGCTGAAGCCGAGGCTCGACTCGATCACCTCGTTCCAGAAGCCGAGGAGGTCCGGCTCGGTGCGGAGCTCGATCGCGGCGGCCTCGTGCCGCTCGACGAGGTCGCCGAGCTCGACGAGCTCGAGCGGCTCGACCGGCTCCGCCGAGATCCAGAAGCGGTCGCTGTTCTCGACGAAGGTCCGCTCGGGCATCCGGTAGGCGAGGACCCGCTGCGTGTGCATCCGCTCGAACCAGGCCGGCTCCACCACGTGCACGCGTCGCGTCCGCTCGGCGTCGAGGAAGCGCTCGACGTCCTCCTCGCTAGTCGTGGACTCGGCCCAGAACGTCGCGCGCGGGCACTCGCGCGGGAACCAGTAGAGCGGGAGCAACCGCGTCCCGATCGCCCAGATCTTGCCGCCGCGTGGCTCGAAGCGGCGGATCGAGTCGTCCTCGCTCACGTGCCACAGAGCGTGCGGGCCTTCGCCGGCGTAGGGCGGCGGCGCCTCCCTCACGGCAGCGCCCGGAGGAGCGCCGCCGGCTCGGGCCAGAAGAGGAGCTCGGCCGCCTCCTCGCGGCCCAGCCAGCGGTACTCGTC
>DASXDE010000115.1:0-6014 GCA_036490825.1 Gaiellaceae bacterium | reverse complement strand
CAGCGCCTTGAAGTTGCCCTCGCCGAACGTCGTCGCGCCGTGCCGCTCGATCACCTCGAAGAAGACCGTCGGCCGGTCCTGCGCCGTCTTCGTGAAGATCTGCAGCAGGTACCCGTCCTCGTCACGGTCGACGAGGATCTTGTGCTCCTGCAGCACCGGCCACTCCTCGGCGATCTCGCCCACGCGGCCCGGCGCCTCGTCGTAGTACGAGTCGGGCGTGTCGAGGAAGAGCAGGCCGCGCTCCTTCAGCGCCTCGACGGTGCCGACGATGTCGGTGGTGGCCATCGCGATGTGCTGCGCGCCCGCGCCGCCCCAGAACTCGACGTACTCCTCGATCTGGCTCTTGCGCTTGCCCTCTGCCGGCTCGTTGATCGGGAACTTGATCTTGCCCTGGCCGTCCGACATGACCTTCGACATCAGGGCCGAATACTCGGTCTGGATCTGCTCGTCGCCGAAATGGAGGATGTTCGTCATCCCGAAGACGCGCTCGTAGAACTCGACCCAGTGGTTCATCCGGCCGAGCTCGACGTTTCCGACGATGTGGTCGACGTTCGTGAGGCCGACGCCCTGGCCGGGATGGCCGTTCTCCGAGATGGAGACGTAGCCGGGCAGGAACGGGCCGCCGTAGTCGGTGCGGTTGACGAAGGTGTGGATCGTGTCGCCGTACGTCGCGATCGCGGAGCGCTCGACCGTCCCGAACGCGTCCTCGTCCCGCCGGGGCTCCATCACGCTCCGCGCGCCGCGCGACACGGCCTCGCGGTAGGCCCGCGTCGCGTCGGGGACGGTGAGCGCGATGTCGCGGACGCCGTCGCCGTGGCGCGCGTGGTGCTTCGTGATCTCGTGCTCCTCGCGCAGCGCGCTCGTGACGACGAAGCGCACCTCTCCCTGCTCGAGCACATAGGAGGCGCGGTCGCGGATCCCCGTCTCGGGGCCGGCGTACGCCGTTCGGGTGAAGCCCATCGCGTGCTCGTAGAAGTAGGCAGCCTGCTTTGCGTTGCCGACCCAGAGCTCGACGTGATCCCAGCCGAGCAGCGGCATGAAGTCTTCGGCCATGTACCGATTATGCAACCGCGACGACGTCCTTGCCCCCCGAGACGCCGAGACCGGCCGCGAGCTCGCGCACCCGCGTCCCGCGCGCCAGCAGGAGCACGGAGACGCGCGGCCGGTTCACTCGGCCGGCGAGGCGACCGGCTGCCGCAGGCGCCGCTCGAGATAGATGCCGGCGAAGATCAGGACGCCGCCGGCGATCTCGAGCGCGTGGAGCGACTCGGAGAGGATCAAGAGCGCGAAGAGCACGCCGAAGAACGGCTGCATGTTGTTGAAGATCGAGGCACGCCCCGCCCCCACTCTGTCCACGGCGGTGAACCAGAGGATGTTGGTGAGGAAGAGCGGCCCGATCACGGCGTACACGAAGCCGAGCCACACCGTCCCGGAGAAGGCGAAGTCCTGACGGCCGACCTGCGGGATGCTCACAAGCGCCAGGGGCGCCCAGCCGAGGGCGAGCACGAGCGCGCTGATCCGGAACGGGGAGTAGCGGCGCATCAGGGGCGCGATCGCGATCGTGTAGGCGGCCCAGGTGACGGCAAGCGCGATCGCGAGCAGGTCGCCCTTCCAGCCGGAGACGAGGCCGCCGCCCGCGCTCGCCGCGATCAGCGCGACGCCGCCGAAGGTCAGGCCGGCGCCGATCCAGAACGGCTTCTGCAGGCTCGCCTGCCGGAACGCGATCGAGATCAGACCGACGAACATGGGACACGAGGCGAAGAGCAGCGACACCGTCGAGGCGTGCGCGAACTCGAGGCTGTAGACGAAGCAGAGCTGGTTGACGAAGATCATCGCCGCCGCGATGCCGACATAGATCCAGTCGCTGCGCGCGATCCGGAACGAGCCCTCGCGCCACCAGGTGTAGATCCAGAACAGGGCGATCGCGGCCCAGTAGCGGATCGTCGCGTACGCCAGCGGCAGCCAGCCGTGCTCGAGCACGTATTTCGTGACGGTGACGTTGAGCGCCCAGAGCAGGACGGCGCCGAGCAGCATCGCGTCGACGGGGGCAGGGCGGCGCACGTTCGCGAACGTACCTTCGTTAGGCTCCGCTGCGATGCCGGAGCCGACCTTCGCCGACGTCGACGAGCTCGTCGGGCCTGCGACGCCGCACTTCGCCTACCAGCTTCGCGCGCGCGTGCGCGAGCTCGTGCTCGACCTGCCGGAGGAGCATCCCGTGCGCCGGTACGCGGAGGAGAAGATCGAGCTGCTCGACCGGCTCGGGCATGCCTCCTCGAAGGCGGTCGACAGCCGGCGCGAGCCGCGCTCCCGTCCCGGCTGGAGCGACCTGCCGAGCTCGGCGCCCGCCGACGAGCCGCTACCCCGCCTGAGATGAGCCTGCAAGGCGCCTCGGTGCTCGTCACCGGGGGGACGCGGGGGATCGGGCGGGCGATCGCGCTCCGCCTCGTCGCGGACGGCGCGACTCGCGCGGTGCTCGGCTACATGCGCAACGACACGGCGGCCGAGGAGGCGGCGTCCCTGATCGAGGAGGCGGGCGCCGAGCCGGTGCTCGTGCGGGGCAACGTCGCCGATCCGCGTGTCGTCGACGAGCTCGCCGCCGCCGGGCCCTACCGGGTCGTCGTGCACAACGCCGCCACCGGCGTGATCCGCTCGGCGCTCGAGACCGAGGACAAGCACTGGGACTGGACGCTGGCGGCGAACGCCCGCGCGCTCCTCTCCCTCGCGCGCGCGACGGTGCCGGCAATGGAGGAAGGCGGCTCGATCGTCGCGATCTCGAGCCTCGGCTCGCAGCGCGTCCTGCCGAACTACGTGCTCATCGGCACGTCGAAGGCGGCGCTCGAATCCGTGGTGCGCTACCTCGCCGTCGACCTCGCCCCGCGCGGGATCCGCGTCAATTGCGTCTCGGCGGGCGTCGTCGACACCGAGGCGCTCGACTGGTTCCCGAACAAGGAGCAGATGCTCGCCACGGTGAAGCGAACGCCGGCGGGACGGCTCGTGGAGCCGGAGGACGTCGCGGCGGCCGTCTCCTTCCTCTGCTCGCCGGACGCGGCGATGGTCTGCGGCCAGACGCTCGTCGTGGACGGCGGCTACTCGCTCGGGGCCTAGCGCGGATGGAGCCGACCGAGGAGAACCTGCGCGCCTGGGAAGCCGCGCACCGGTCGCGCGCCGAGCCGGTCGAGCTGCCGCCGTACGTGCAGCGGACGCTCGGCGACCTGAAGGGGAAACGCGTGCTCCACCTCCTCTGCGGGGCCGGCGAGGCGACGGCCGCGCTGGCGGAGCTCGGCGCCGTGGCGACCGGCGTCGACCCGCGGGTGGCGGCGCTCGAGGCGGCCCGGGAGCGGTGGCCGAAGATCCTCTGGGTGGACGGCGATCCGCAATCGCTGCCGCGCCAGCTGCGGCGCGGTCGCTTCGACCTCGTCTACTCCGGCGAGGGCGTGCTCGGCCGGCTCGACGATCTCGACGGCTGGGCGATCGGCATCGCGGCGGCGCTGCGCGAGCACGGCGAGCTGCTCGCCTTCGACGACCATCCCGTGGCCGACTGCGTCGACGGGCTGCTCCGCTGGCGCAGCGACTATTTCCGGGACCCCGGCGACCCCGACCGGCTGTGGCGGATCGGCCAGGTCGTGAGCGCGCTAGCACGCGCCGGCCTCCACGTCGAGGCGCTCGAGGAGTACCCGGGCGGCACCTCGCGCCGCCGCCACGACCGCCGCATCCCAGCGACGTTTCTCCTCTACGCCCGGCGCGCGCCGTAACTCTCCAAAGGAACCACGTCCGGAACCTCGTTCCGGCCGCGGCTCTTCACGACAGCCGAGCGAGCGCGTCGTCGAGCTCGGCGTCGGTGATCGTCAGCGGTGGCGTCGCCTGGATCAGGGAGCCGCCGACGCCCGCCGGGACGACAAGGACGCCGCGCGCGAGCGCGTCCTCCGCGTCGCCTTCGCGGGCGCGGAGGAGACCGCGTCCCCACCACCCCGCCTGCTCGAAACGCTCGCCCGCCTCGCGGACGCGGCCGAGAAGCTCGGGCGCCTCCTCGAGCACGACGAGCGCCGCGGCGCAGGCGAGCGGGCTCCCGACATGCGTATGCGTGTAGACGTCCTCCGGCCCGAGCCGCCAGACCTCATCGAGCCCGTCGCGATAGAAGAGCGCCGCCGAGAGCGGCAGGCCGCCGCCGAGCGCCTTGCCGACGCAGAGCACGTCCGCAACCTCCTCCCCCGGCCACATCTCGCCGACCCGCCCGAGCCCGGCATAGATCGAGTCGACGAGGAGGAGCGCACCCGCGTCGTCGCAGCGGCGGCGCAGAGCCGGGAGGAAGTCATCCGGCGGCACGCGCGACCCCGCCCTCCCCTGCACCGGCTCGACGATCACGCACCCCACGTCGTCGGGCAACGGCCCCGGGTCCTCGCCGAACGCGCGGCGGTGCACAGGCCCGGGGAGCCACGCGGCAAACGGCTCGCGGAGCCGCTCGAAGCCCGACGCGGCCAGCGCGAGCAGCCCGGCGCCGTGGTACGCGCCCTCGAAGGCCAGGATCCCCGGCCGTCCGGTCGCGAGCAGCGCCGTGCGCAAGGCGATCTCGACCGCGTCCTCCCCGGTCACGCCGAGCTTCGCCGGCCGCGGCAGCGCCTCGCGCAGGCGCACCGTCACCTCGGCGTCGGCGAGGTCGCCGAGCGCGTGCACGACCTCCTGCTCGCGCCAGGCCTCGAGGATGCGCGGGTTGCGGTGACCGAGCGCCGCGACCCCGAACCCGCCGGTGAGATCGAGCAGCTCGCGCCCGTCTGCGAGCGTGACGCGACAGTCCTCCGCCCGCGCCCAGATCACCGGCTCAGCCGCAGGACACGACCCGCCGTCGCGCGCGCGATCGTCCCGGCCATCGCAGGGTTCTCCTGCAGCCGGCGCAGCGAGTACGCGTACCAGTGCTCGCCGAACGGGACGTAGACGCGCAACCGGTGCCCTTCCGCGACGAGCTCGTCGCGCCGCTCCTCGCGCACTCCGAGCAACATCTGGAGTTCGTACTCGAGCGGCGCGAGCCCGCGCTGCGAGATCCGCGCGAGGGACTCCCCGATCAGCCACTCGTCGTGCGTCGCGACGCCGACGTGGCAACCGGCGTCGAAGAGCGCGTCGAGACAGCGGAGGAAGTTCGCGCGCACCGCCTCGTAGTCCGTGAACGCGATCGCGGCTGGCTCGACGTAGATGCCCTTGCAGAGCCGGACGCTCGGCCGCAGGTCGGCGAGCGCGTGGGCGTCGTCGAGCGTGCGCCGCAGCCGCGCCTGGAGGACGACACCGAGGTTCACGTGCCCGTCCTCGCGGAGCTCGCGGTAGAGCCGGAGGGTGGCGTCCGCCGTGGAGGAGTCCTCCATGTCGATCCGCACGAAGTTGCCGTAGCCGGCAGCAGTGCGAACGACGTCGACGAGGTTCTCGCGGCAGAGCTCGTATGAGAGGCCGAGCCCGAGCGCGGTGAGCTTGACGCTGACGTTGGAGTCGAGCGCGGCCTCGTCGATCGCGGCGAAGACGTCGCGGTACGCCTGGGCGATCGCGCGGGTCTCCTCCTCGCGCGTGATCTCCTCGCCGAGGACGTCGACGGTCGCCATTTTCCCGCCGCTGTTCAACTCGCGCACGCACTCGACAGCCTCCGTCAGCGTCGCGCCCGCGATGTAGCGGGACGAGAACAGCTGCACCACGGGCTTCGGCACCGCCGGCAGGAGGCGGACGAGAGCGGAGTCGAGCAGCGACACGGGCGCGGCGATTCTACGCGGGCGCCGGGTTTCGGCTCGGTCTAGGTCTCGCGCATGAACCCCTGGCGCGCGGCGCTGACGAGCGCCACCGCCTCGGGGAAGAGGACGCGCATCGCGTCGCGGAGGGCGATCGTCTGCTCGTCGACACCGCCCTGCGGCTGCAGCTGCTGCAGGGCGGCCGCGGTCAGCTCGACCGCGGTGTTGAGCGTGAGCGTCGCGAACTGCTCGCGCTGCGCCTCCTGGACGCTCTCCGCCTGCGCCTCTGCGAACTCGCGCAGGCCGCGCATG
>DASXDE010000114.1:0-3643 GCA_036490825.1 Gaiellaceae bacterium | reverse complement strand
CGACGACGACGCCGCTCGTCCTGGAGAGCCCCTGTGCCGTGCCGGCAGCGTTCGTGGCGGTGATAAGGGCCTCGAGCCTGTGGCCGCTGTCCGCGGCGACCGCCGTGTGGGTCGCCGAGATGGCGCCGGAGATGGGCGCGCAGCCGGTGCCGCCGGCGGCGCAGCGCAGCCACTGGTAGGCGAACGTCGCCGGCGTGTTCCAGCTGCCGGCCGTCGTCGTGAGCGTCCTCCCGACTGCCGCAACGCCGGAGACGGACGGTATCCCCGTCTCCACGGGGACGTCCACGACGACCTCGGTCGGCGCAGACGGCACGACGGGGCTCGTCCCCACCGCGTTGTGCGCACTCACCTCCGCTCGGACCGTGTCCCCCACGTCCGCCGCCGTCAGCTGGTACGTGGCGGCCGTAGCTCCGGAGACGTCCGCGCAGCCGGTGCCGGCTGCCGAGCACCGCTGCCACTGGTAGGCGTACCCGCTCGGGGCGTGCATCCAGGAGCCCTCGCTCGAGGAGAGCTGCTGCCCCGCACCGGCCGCGCCGCTCAGCACCGGCGCGGCGACCGTGCTGGGCGCGGCCGTCGGCGCGTATTGCTGCAGGCATGTGCTGCCCTCGTTGCTGTACTCGAGCTGGAGCGAGTACTCGTGACCGTTGATCAGCTGGTTGTAGGGCTGACCGTTGGGCGCGGTGCCGAGCGGAGTGCCGAACTTGGTCACACAGATGTCCGCGATCTCGTCGCCGCCGCTGTCCAGCCAGGCGTCGCCCCACGGGTCGGTGATCGTCTCGATGTGCTCGTGGCTCACCGCGTTGATCGTCGCGTCGACGACGGGGTCGTTCGGGAAGCCCTCCCCGGCGCGGCTGTGGCAGCCGGAGATCGTTCCGTCGTACGGTTGGTTCGCATAGAGGACCGGCGCGCTGCTCGAGTCTTCGAACCCGCTGTGGTAGGCGCAGAACGTGTTCGTCGTGCACTCCTGGTCGGAGCCGTCGAAGCAGGAGCCGACGTGGTCCGGCGTCAGGATGAAGAACATCGTGTCCGTCCCGCCGTGCCAGCCGGTCGCGTCGAGGACGTTCTGGAGCTCTGTCTGGAGCTGCACGTCCGTGAGGCACTCGGTGTCCTGGGCTCCGCCGTCGTCGCATCCGCTCACCGGGAACGGGCTCGTGTCCACGTACGAGCCGCCGAACGTCGACTGGTAGTGGATCGAGGCCGTGCTGTCGTAGTACTGCGTCGCGACGGAATAGATGTTCGTCGAGCTGCCGCTCGCGGTGGCGACGTCGCTCAGATAGCGGTCGATGAGGCTCTGGTAGTTCGGGCTGACCGAGTAGCCGCTCGGGATCCAGTAGATCGCGTAGGTCGTGTTCGTCCGCATCGTCCAGCACGGATCCGGGGAACTCGTGAGCAAGCACGGCGACTCCTGCAAGAACACGTCGTTGGCTCCGGCGGCGGCCAGGGTGCCGAGCGCGTGCTGCGCGCCCGCATGCGGGACGGCGCCGAGGATCGGGGCTCCGGGCGACGCGGCGGCGGCGCCGTTGGAGGCCGTGACGGCGAGCGCGAGGATTCCGAGCACGAAAAGGTGCGTCAAGCGCACGCCCAGCCGACCCATACGTCCTGCAGATTGCCCGAAAACGGCAGCATCTGCGATGGGCTCAGCGGGACTTCAACGCTGCCGCGTCCCGGGTCAGCTTTCGCACTGACGCCTCGAACGAGGCGACCGGGCCGCCGAGATTGCCGGCGTCGGCCTGCAGCCTCGTGAGCTGCTGCGCGAGATACGCCGTCTGGCTTGTGATGTAGCCGGGATCGAGCTGTGCCGTGGGAGTCGTCGAGAGATACGTGTCGAGCGTCTTCAGCTCGCTCGCGAGCCGGGAGGCGGAGGCGGTCAGCGAGCCGACTCGGGAGGAGATCGCGCCGGCGGCGCCGCTCGACGCGATTGCCTCGCCGGCGACTCTCGTTCCCGTGGCGGCGAGCGCGCGCTCCGCGGCGGCGGCCGCCGCCGCGGCGGCCTGCTCCCGTGCGGCGGTCGCGCGAGCGGTGTCGAGCTGCCGCTCGAGTTTGCGCACCCGGGCTGTCGCACCCGCCAGCGCGGCCCGGGCGGCCGTGTCGCGCTGGGCCTGGTGCCGCCAGCCGATCGAGAACGCGGCGGCGCTGACGAGGCCGCCGCAAACGAACGCGAGGCCCGTGAGCAGCCACGCCGAGCGCGTCAGCCTGTAGCCGCGCACGCGGTGGGTCTCGGTCGCCAGCGGCGCCCGCTCCTGCGGCAGGGGCCAGCGAGTCGTCGACTCCGACGTCATCGGCGAGCGCTTCGCCGTGCAACGGCCCGCTCCTGCTACCGATCGCGCTTCCGCAGCGTCCACCACATGCGCAGCGGGAACATCCCGAGCAGCGGTGCGCGCCGCCCGAGCTCGGCCCGGTCCTCCCGATCGAACGCCGTCGCGAAGCGCGCGGCCTCGGCGGCCGTCGCGTACTCCTTCGAGCCGCCGGCGCCGCACCCGCGCGCGCACGTCCAGCGCATCGTCGCACCCTCGGCCCGGAACCGGTAGCGGTGCCCCAGCAGGCGGCAGGCCAGCACGAAGCGAGCGTAACCGGGGCCGTCGCAGCCGCGTTGAGGAGCCACATGACCGCTGAGACCGCGACCGTCGAGACCGGCCGGATCGAGACGAACATCCCCGCGCGCCTCGACCGGCTGCCGTGGGCAAAGTTCCACTGGCTCGTGATCGTCGGGCTCGGCACCGTCTGGATCCTCGACGGTCTCGAGGTGACGATCGTCGGCTCGATCGCTCCCCGTCTCACGGAGAAGGGCAGCGGGATCGCGATCACGACCGCCCAGATCGGGACGGCGGCCGCCGTCTACGTCGCCGGCGCCTGCGTGGGAGCGCTCTTCTTCGGCCAGCTCACCGACCGCTTCGGCCGGAAGAAGCTCTTCCTGATCACGCTCGGGGTCTACATCCTCGCCACGCTCGCCACGGCGGCGTCGTGGACCGCCTGGTTCTTCTTCCTCTGCCGTTTCTTCACCGGCGCCGGCATCGGCGGCGAGTACGCGGCGATCAACTCGGCGATCGACGAGCTGATCCCCGCGCGGGTTCGCGGCCGCGTGGATCTGATCATCAACGGCTCCTACTGGGTCGGGGCCGCAGCCGGCTCGGCGATCTCCCTCCTGCTGCTCGACAAGGCGTTGCTCTCGGCGAGCGTCGGCTGGCGGATCGCCTTCTTCCTGGGCGCAACGCTCGGGCTCGGCGTCCTGTTCGTCCGGCGCAACGTCCCCGAAAGCCCTCGCTGGCTCTTCATCCATGGCCGGGAGGAGGAGGCCGAGGCGATCGTCCGCGACATCGAGCGGGCGGTGGAGCAGGAGGCCGACGAAGCCCTCGGCGAGCCGGAGGAGACCATCGCCGTCCGGCAGCGCGAGTCGATCCCGTTCCGGGAGATCGCGAAGACCGCGTTCCAGCGCTACCCGCGCAGGGCCGTCCTCGGGCTCGCCCTCTTCATCGGCCAGGCGTTTCTCTACAACGGCGTCACCTTCAACCTCGGGACGCTCTATTCGAGCTTCTGGCAGGTCTCCTCGAGCTTCGTCCCGGTCTTCCTCATCGTGTTCGCCGCCGGCAACTTCCTCGGCCCGCTGCTGCTCGGCCGGCTCTTCGACACGGTCGGCCGGAAGCCG
>DASXDE010000113.1:0-18939 GCA_036490825.1 Gaiellaceae bacterium | reverse complement strand
ACGTCTGGTACTTCGTCAACTACGCGTACCCCGGCGGCTTCGCGCTCTGACGTCGCGCGCTGCCGGGCGGCGGGCACCAGGCCGTCGTAACGGAATGCGTGCGCTTCATCCGAGACTCCTTTGCCAGCGCCGCCTGGGACTGCGGGGCCTCCGGGCCGGAGGCCCCGCACGTCCCGGATCCGTATTGCCGGTCTAGTACCCGTGGCCGCCGCTCGGCTTGGCGGTGACCTCCGCTCCAGCAGGTGAGACTGCGTCCCACAGGCTCTTTCCGTACGGCGACCATGCCGGGGGCGGGACTTGAACCCGCACGGCCCGAGGGCCACCCGATTTTAAGTCGGGCGCGTCTGACCAGTTCCGCCACCCCGGCGCGGGTCAGCGTACCGCCGACGACGCCGCCGGATACCCTGCGGCCCGATGACGCAGGACACGGTCGTGGCCCTTTCCGTCCTCGGCGTGGTGGGCCAGGTGCTCGTCGGGCTCGGCCTCGTGATCGGCCTGCTCGCTCTCTGCGGCGTGCGAGGGCCCCTCAACCGGCTTCGCAGCCTCCTCTGGGGCTACGAGCTCTGGGGAGCCTTCGTCGTCGCGTCGATCGCGACCGGAGGCAGCCTCTTCTACTCGCAGGTCGCCGGCTACATCCCCTGCGAGTTCTGCTGGTTCCAGCGGGTCCTCATGTATCCGCTCTCGATCCTCACGCTCTTCCTCGCCGCGCGCGGAGACAACCGGGCGGCGCGCTACCTGATCCCGCTTCCCGTGGTCGGGGCCGGCACCTCGATCTACCACATGCTGATCGAGCGCGGCGTGATCGAGGAGCCGAAGGCTTGCACCCTCTCGGCACCCGGCGGGTGCGGCACGAACTGGATCGTCAAGCACTCGTTCGGCTATCTGACGATCCCGACGCTTGCGCTCACCGCGTTCCTGCTTCTCATCGGATTCTTGGTCCTGGCAACTGCCGGCGAATCCGATGTGGCGGCTACCCTTCCGACGCATGCCCAGCGGCAAGAGAGCCAGACAGCAGAGGCGTGAGGCCGCCGTGGCGGCGCCGCCGCCCGTGCGCTCGAAGGGCGTCGGCGGCGTTCGCGCGCGCCAGGCCTCGCCGCGCGCGCTCGCGATCGCGGGCGGGGTCGTCCTGGTCGCGGTGATCGCGATCGTGCTCGGCGTCATCCTCGGCAGCGGCGGGGGCAGCAACGGCTCCGGCACCGTGACGAAGTCGGACATCAACGGCCTGCCGGCCGTCGGGAGTCAGAGCTGGCCAGGCGCGCTGCAGAACGCGGGAGACGCGAACGACCTCTTCAAGGGCATCCCGCAGACCGGCCTCGTCCTCGGCAAGCCGTCGGCTCCGGTCGAGATGGAGATGTTCATCGACGTCCAGTGCCCCGTCTGCCAGAACTACGAGGTCGTCAGCCTGCCGACGGTCGTCGACAAGTACATCAAGACCGGCAAGGTGCAGCTCCACCTGGAGCCGTGGGCCTTCCTCGGCGCGCAGTCGTTCACGGGCCGGCTCGGCGTGATCGCCGCGGCGGCCCAGAACAAGGGCTACCAGTACGCGAAGGTTCTCTACGACAACCAGGGCCAGGAGGAGAGCGGCTGGCTGACCGGCCAGATGATGGCGAGCATCGCCGCCAGCACGACCGGACTGAACCTGGCCCAGTGGCAGAAGGACGTCAACAGCGCGGCCGCGAAGTCGGTCGCAGCCGAAGCCGACAAGCTCGCGACGAAGTTCAAGGTGAGCGGCACGCCGACGATCCTGGTCGGCACCACGGGTGGCCCGCTGCACGACATCGTCGCGGCCACCGCAGCGCCCACGCTCCAGGACACTCAGCAGGCGCTCGACGCGGCGATCGCGAACAGTTAGCGCCGCGCGCGAAAGTACGCAAAGTGCGCGCTTTTCCTGCTTGACCTCCGCGGCCGCGTCCGGCTAGGCTCTGCGAGCCGGTTCCGATGGACTTACGGGTTCGTCGGGGCCGGCGTTTTACGTGGTCCGAGGGGGTGCCGTCCGACCCGATCTCTACGGTTCTGCGCCCCCAATGATCGTCGGACTCGTCATCGGTCTTCTCGTCGGCTCGGCCGCGGCCTGGCTCGTGGTGCGCGCCCATTACGCGGCCCGCGTCACCGCGCTCGACGACGCCCGCACCTCGTTCGACTCCACCCTCAAGGCGCTCGCCGCCGACGCGCTCGCCACCAACAACCAGTCCTTCCTGGAGCTGGCCAAGGCCCAGCTGGAGCAGCTGCAGCAGCGGACGACACAGGAGCTCGAGCAGCGCAAGCAGGCGGTCGAGCATCTCGTGACCCCGATCGCCGAGTCGCTGCAGAAGGTCGACGGCAAGCTCCAGCAGCTCGAGGTCGCGCGGACCCGTGCGTACTCCGAGCTGAGCGTCCAGGTCCGTCAGCTCGCGGAGACGCAGACCCAGCTCCGCAGCGAGACGGGGAACCTGGTGAGCGCGTTGCGCGACCGGCCCAACGTCCGCGGCCGCTGGGGCGAGATCCAGCTCAGGCGGGTCGTCGAGATGGCGGGGATGCTCGAGCACTGCGACTTCGAGACCCAGGCGCACGTGTCGACCGAGGACGGCCGTCTCCGCCCCGACCTCGTCGTCAAGCTCCCCGGCTCCAAGACCGTCGTCGTCGATGCAAAGTTCGCCGGCCAGGCCTACCTGGAGTCGCTGTCGGCCCGGGACGACGAGGAGCGGATCGCGAAGCTCCGGGATCACGCCCGCCAGGTGCGAGACCACGTCGCCAAGCTGTCCGGAAAAAGCTACTGGGCGCAGTTCGACGCCGCGCCGGAGTTCGTCGTCCTCTTCATCCCCGGCGAGACGTTCCTGAGCGCCGCTCTCGAGCAGGATCCGTCCCTGATCGAGGAAGGCGTCAACCAGCAGGTGATTCTGGCGACGCCGACCACCCTGATTGCGCTCCTGCGGGCGGTCGCGTACGGCTGGCGCCAGGAGACGATCGCCGAGTCGGCGAAGGCGATCAGCGAGCTCGGGCGCGAGCTGTACGGACGGCTCGCGACGCTCACGGAGCACTTCGCGAAGGTCGGTCGCGGCCTCGACACGGCGGTCCGCTCCTACAACGAAGCCGTCGGATCCCTCGAGACGCGGGTCCTCCCGAGCGCGCGGAAGTTCCGCGACCACGGCATCTCTCCCGCCGCGGAGCTCGCGGAGCTCGGAGGCATAGAGCGGACGACGCGGCCGGTGACCGCGCCAGAGCTCGCTTCCAGCGACACGACGGCCGACGCGGCCTAGAAGCGAAGCAGGGCGGCGACGCCGCCGACCGGCTCGAGGTCGCGACGCTCGTCGTCGATCACCTCAACCGTCCCGCCGTGCGTCAGCGTCTGGTGGACGGCCAGGTCGAGACCGGTGTCGGCCGGCTGCAGGCTCGTGCCGTCGAGCGGGCAGCTTCCGTCCGTCACCTGCGCGCGGCCGCACTCCGGGCAGACGTAGGCGGGACGGTCGGCGCCCGCCTGCACGAGCAGAAGCTCGACGCGACCGTCGGAGGCCGCCTGCAGCGTCTCCTCCCATCCGGTGGCGGCGCGGCCGTTCCGCGCGGCCTCCTCCCGCCAGCGGGCTAGCAGCTCATCCTCCCTGCCAGCGCGCCACCCGTCGAGCAGCGGCCGTGCCGCCTCGAGCAGCCGCGGCGCATCGACGTGTGCCTCCGCTGCGACCCAGCCGACGAGCGCCGACCGCACCTCCGGCGAGACGAGGCCCTCGAACGCGGCGCGGGTCTCCTCTGGGCCGGCGAGCACGACACGAACACCCCGGAGCCGGCGGACGCAGCGGTCGAGCGCCTCTGCGACCTCGCGCAGATGCCGGTCGACGATCGTCTCGATGTGGCGCTCGTAGCGCGCCTGCGACCAGCCGCCCTGGTCGTGGCGGCCGGGAACGTCCGCGGTCTCGTCCACGAGCGGATCAAGCTGGCCCGCGCGGAGCCGGTACACGTCTCCGCGCTCGCGTCCGATGTAGGCGACGACTGCGCCGTCGCCGCGCCCTACGAGGCGGACGAGCGGCGCGAGGTAGAGCTGCTGTGCGATGCGCGCCTCGTCGTCGACCGGCCACGGCAGCAGCAGCGGCAGGAAGAGGTCGTCGAGCTCGGCGGAGAAGATCGCGACGCCGCGAACCCCCTCGCGGCTGAACTGATTCTCGAACCAGGTCTCGACGCGCCCGAGGTCGCGGGCAAGCGCCTTCCGCTCCTCGTGCGAGAGCGTCGCGCGCCGCTCGTGGAGCTGCCGCTCCGCGCTCGCGAGCAGCGACCGTGTGTGCGACGCGAGATCGCCCGCGGTCGGCACGATGCTCGGATCGAGGCCGACGTACAGGCTCACCGCGCAACCCTGGCGCGCACGGAAGGAGGCAAGCTCGCGCAGCTGCTCCCACGTGATCGATCCGGCCACTTCGCCCCGTGTCCCCCTCGCCGGCCGATTCTATTCCTGTTGCGAGCGACCCCCCGGGAACGTCAATCCGGCCCAAATCGTTTAATACGACATACATCTTTGGAGAGAGGAATCGATGAGCGACGTACGTGATCTGATCGTGATCGGCGGAGGGCCTGCGGGATACACCGCAGCCCTTTACGCTGCGCGCGCGAACCTGCGGCCGCTCGTGATCGAGGGCTTCAGCTGGGGCGGCCAGCTCATGATCACGAGCGACGTCGAGAACTACCCGGGCTACCCCGACGGGATCATGGGCCCGGAGATGATGGCGGAGTTCCGGCGCCAAGCGGAACGCTTCGGCACCGACTTCGTCACAGACGACGTGACCCGCGTCGACTTCTCGGAGCGGCCGTTCCGGGTCTGGGTCGAGGACGAGGAGTATCGCGCCCGGTCGGTGATCGTCGCGACCGGTGCGAGCGCCCGCTGGCTCGGGCTCGACTCGGAGGAGCGGCTGAAGGGCCGCGGCGTGTCGGCCTGCGCGACGTGCGACGGCGCCTTCTTCCGCGACAAGCACATCTTCGTGGTGGGCGGCGGAGACTCGGCCTTCGAGGAGGCGCTCTTCCTGACCCGCTTCGGCTACAAGGTCACGATCGTCCATCGCCGCGACGAGTTCCGCGCGTCGCAGATCATGATCGACCGGGCGCGCGACAACGAGAAGATCGAGCTCAAGACCCCGTTCGTCGTCGAGGAGGTGCTCGGCGAGGATTCGATCAGCGGGCTCCTTCTGCGCAACACCGAGACCGGCGAGACCGAGGAGGCCGACGCCGGCGCGCTGTTCGTCGCGATCGGCCACGACCCGAACACGAAGCTATTCCTCGACCAGCTCGATCACGATCCGAACGGCTACCTCGTCGCGAAGCCGGGCACGACCGAGACGAACGTCCCCGGTGTGTTCGCGGCAGGCGACGTCCAGGACCACGTCTACCGGCAAGCGGTGACCGCCGCCGGCAGCGGCTGTATGGCCGCGCTCGACGCCGAGAGGTTTCTCGCGGCGGAGGAGGGCCATACCGGAACCGCCCTGACGGCGCCGCGGCCGGAAGCCGAGCCCGAGCCCACGCAGGTCTAGCCTCCGGGCGAAGAGCTGCGCTCTTCGCCCGGTACTCCAGGAACTGCGCCAACGGGAGAGCGCGGTCTCCCGTCGGCTCCATGCCGCACGCGAGCGCACCACAGAAGACACCCGCCCAGGGACCGGCAAACCAAAACTGCACGGAGCGGGCCGGGAACCGCGCTTCCCGGCGCGCGGAGTTCCTTTCCCCGGCTCGCGAGACCGCAGGTCTCGCGAGCTATACGGCGAATCTCCGCCGCGATGGCCGCAACCTGGATCGACCTCCTCGACCCAAGCGCCGAGGAGCTGCGCGACAAGGCTCCGAAGCAGCTCGAGGAGACCGCGCTCGAGCGCCTGCTCGCGCCGCCGGAGCACGAGGACGAGCCGAGACCCACGCTCCAGGGCCACGGCGACTACGTCTTCGGCGTGTTCCTCATCGCGGTCGCGGTGCCCGAGGACGACAGCGTCTACTACCAGGAGATCGACCTCGTGATCACGCACGACACGCTCCTCACCGTGCGCAAGACGCCTGCGGGTGGCAGGCCCGCGTGCGACGTCGCAGCCGTGCGGAAGACCGTGCACCCGGACGATTCCGCGGGCTTGCTCGCCTACCGGCTCGTCGACGAGATCGCAGAGCGCTACCTCGACCTCGTCGACGCGCTCGACGAGGAGATCGACGAGCTCGAGGACAAGGTCGAGGACCAGCCGCCCGAGCTGACGCGGTCCCGGATCTCCGCCCTGCGCCACGACCTCCTCCACATCCGCCGCACGCTCAGCCCCATGCGCGACGCCGTCCGCCGCGTGATCGACGGCACGGTCGAGGTCGAGCACGGCAAGGAGGTGTTCCCGCACGAGGTCGAGATCGCCCTCAACGCCGCCTACGACAAGTTCCTCCGCGCGTCCGACGGGCTCGACCTCGCCCGCGACCTCCTCGCCGGGGTGCGCGACTACCACCAGGCGAAGATCGCGAACGACCAGAACGAGGTGATGAAGGTCCTGACCGTGATCGCCTCGATCGTCCTACTCCCGACCTTCATCGTGGGCGTCTACGGCCAGAACTTCGCCCATATGCCCGAGTTGCGCTGGCGCTTCGGCTACGCCTATTCCTGGGGCCTGATCGCCGCGCTCACGCTCGTGCAGCTCTGGTTCTTCCGCCGCAAGCGCTGGTTCTGACACGGGTACCCTGGCCCCGTGCCGAACTTCATCTGCCCGAACTGCAAGGAGCGCTCGGTCGACATCGACCGCAAGGAGGGGATGTTCGACGAGGCCGTCGCCTGCCACCATTGCGGGTTCGGCTTCCTCTTCGAGCTGATGGACGACTACTACCCGGCGCCGACGACCGGCCTGGTGACCTGCGACCAGGAAGGGCGCATCCTCGCGATCGGACGCGGCGTCTTCGAGCTGAGCGGGTGGAGCGAGCAGGACGTCATCGGCGCCGACGTCGTGGCCGCCTTCGGCCTCGCAGGCTTCGAGGAGACGAAGAACCCGGTCAAGCTCTCGCTGGAATGGGGCGTGCGCCGCCTCAACGAGCAGCTGCAGCTGCGCACCCGCGGCGGCCAGGTCAAGCGCGTGATCGGGGACTTCTTCCCGGCGCTCGACGACGACGGCGGCCTGCTCGTCGCGCTCACCCCCGCGCACGGCTAGATTTTTCCGCGGCGCAACGGGCGCCAGGGCGATGGGGCTCGCCCGAACCGCCGCTCATGGCTGATGGCTCCTGGTCGGAAAGGAGCCACTCGTGCGGACCACCCTCGCCATCGCATTCGCCGGCTCGCTCGGCGCGGTCTCCCGGCACCAGCTGGAGAGCATCGTCAACCGCCACTGGGGCGACGTCTTCCCGTGGGGAACGTTCGTGGTGAACGTCTCGGGATCATTCGTGCTGGGCGCGCTGATCGGCCTCTTCGCGCACCGGCTCGGCGTGCCACTCTGGTTGCAGGCGGCGGCCACGGTCGGGTTTCTCGGCGCGTATACGACCTTCTCCACCCTCTCGCTCCAGCTCTACCGCTCGACGGCAACGGGCCATCTGCTGCTCGCGCTGGCGAATGCGTTCGGCAGCCTGGCCGCGGGCACGCTGGCGCTTTATGCCGGGGTGCTGCTGGCACGGGCGCTCTAGGCACAATGGCCGGATGGAGTCGCTGCAGGGACATCTCCTCGTCGCCTCGCCGGCCCTGCTCGACCCGAACTTCCGGCGCGCCGTCGTCCTCGTGACGGAGCACACGGAGGACGGCGCGGCCGGGCTCGTCCTCAACCGCCCCTCGCCGGTCGAGGTCTCGGGCGCCGTGCCCCAGCTCGAGCCCGTCGTCGACGACGGCGAGCCGGTCTGGGTCGGCGGCCCCGTGCAGCCCGAGGCGGTGCTCGTGCTCGGCGAGTTTCTCGATCCGGACGACGCCGCGGTGCCCCTCTTCGGCTCGCTCGGCTTCCCCTCCCTGTCGGAGCCGGACGAGATCGTCACGACCACGACGCGGCGGCGGGTCTTCGCCGGCTGCGCGGGCTGGGCCGCGGGACAGCTCGAGGCCGAGCTCGCGGACGAGGACTGGATCCTCGAGCCGGCGCTGGCGGACGACGCCTTCACCGACGATCCCGAGCAGCTCTGGCGGGACGTCCTGCGCCGCAAGGGCGGGATCTACGAGCTCGTGGCGCGCATGCCCGAGGACCCTCGGGTCAACTGAGCCGCTCGAACGCGAACACGTAGGTCAGGCGCGGCAGCGCGAACCTTTCGCCGTAGCGGGAGGCGCCCGCGTGCACGTCGCGTAGCCACTGCTCACCTTCCGCCGGATCCGCCGTGAGGAAGGCGCTCGTCGTCGAGAGCATCGCGACGAGCGCATCGGGGCTCGACTCCGGCACGCTCTCGACCACGGACCGCCCGAGCTCGCGGAACCAGGGCACGCCGGGAAGCTCGTCGGCCCGGTAGGGCTCGTGACCGGCATAGCCGATGAGCTCGCCGAGCTCCTGCTGCAAAGGGTCGCGCTCGTCCCACCAGTTCCAGAGCAGGGCCAGCCCGCCTCCGGGCCTGAGCGCGCGGTGCAGTTCGGGCACTGCACGCTCGCGGTCGAACCAGTGGTAGGCCTGCCCCGAGAACGCGGCGTCGACGCTCGCGTCCGGAAGCGGGATCGCCTCCGCCGGGCCTTCGAGTGCCTCAGCCTCGGGCACCGCCCGGCGGAGCTGCGCGAGCATCGGCGCGCCCGGCTCGACGGCCACCACGTCGAAGCCCAGTGCGGCGAGGCCGCGTGTCAGCTTTCCTGTCCCCGCCCCGACGTCGAGGACGCGGGCGCCCGCCTCGACGCCGATTCGCTCGGCCGCCCAGCGGAGCACCTCCTCGGGGTAGTCCGGCCGGTGGCGCTCGTACGCCGCGGCCACCGTCTCGAAGCTGCGGGAGCGTGCGGCGCGGTCAGACACGGCTGGAGGGACAGAGGTCGTTGACGACGCAATCCTCGCAGCGCGGCCGCCGTGCGTCGCAGACGCGGCGACCGTGCCAGATCAGGAGGTGAGGGAAGCGGCCCCAGTCTGCACGTGGCACGAGCCGGACGAGGTCGCGCTCGATCTTGACCGGCTCCTCCTGGCGCGTGAGCCCGAGCCGCTGCGAGAGCCGCCGGACGTGGGTGTCGACGACGATTCCCTGCGGCTCGCCCAGCTCGGCGGCGACGACGTTCGCCGTCTTCCGCGCGACCCCGGGCAGCCGGACGAGCTCTTCGAGCCGCCGGGGCACCTCGCCCTCGAACTCATCGAGCAGCATCCGCATCGTCCCGCGCAGCGACTTCGCCTTCTGCCGGTAGAAGCCGGTCGCGTAGACGTCGCGCTCGAGTTCCTCCTGCGGCACGGCGAGGTAGTCCTCGGGCTTCCGGTACTTCGCGAACAGAGCCGGAGTGACCCGGTTGACGTTCACGTCCGTCGTCTGCGCCGAGAGCATCACCGAGACGAGGAGCTCGAGCGGGCTACGAAAACGGAGCGCGATCGCGGCGTCGGCGTGCTCCTGGGCGAGCCGCTCGATGATCGGCCCGATCCGCTCCCGCTTCGGCCCGACGCGCGTGCGGGCCTCCTTCAGATAGCTACGAGGCACGAGATCAGGCTCGGGCGAGGCTTTGCGTCCTTGCGCCGGCGCCCGGCAGCCGCGGTCCTGCGCACACCAGGTCGAGCGCGGGGCAGCCGGCGCAGGCGAACTCGCTCGGCGTCGGCGGGAACTCGCCGGCCTGGATGCGCGCGATCGCAGCCGACAGCTCCGCCTCGAGCTCGGGGACGTCGCCCGCCGAGAAGAGGGCTTCGACGGGCGCCTCCGGCCGCTCCAGGAAGTGGTAGACGACCTCGACCTCCTCGGCCCCGGCGCGGAAGCACGCGAGCGCGTAGACGAGCCGCTGCAGCCGGTAGTCCTGCTCGACGATCTCCTCCGGCGAAGCCTCGCCCAGCAGATTCGTCTTGTAGTCCACGACGAGCGCGCGGCCGTCCGCGAAATGAAAGGCGTCGAGGTAGCCGTGTACGAGCACCCCGTCGTGCTCGAACGTGAAGTGGCGCTCCTTCTCGACGCCGGTCAGGGCGGCGACGCGGCGAGCGAGATCCGAGTCGCAGTACGCGGCCACGAAGCCGCGGATCAGCTCGTCCTCGAGCTCGGGCACGGCCGGCGCCGCGAGGTCGATCTCCTCCAGCAGGGCGTGAACGGCACTCCCGATCTCCGTCCCGGACATCTCGCCCGTCGCCTCCCCCTCGACCGGCCGCTCGCGCATCCCCAGGCCGTAGCGCGCGAAGTACTTGTAGGCGCACTGCTCGAAGAGCGAGAGCGCCGTGAAGGAGAGCTTGCGGACGCGGTGGAGGGGCGGCTCCGGCAGCACCACGAGCGGCGGCAGCTCCGGCGCGGCCGGCGCCGCCGCGATCTCTTCGAGAGCCGCGAAGAGCGCGAGCTGCCCCTCCTCCGCGGACTCAGGCTCCTCGGCGACCGCAGGCTCCGGCCGGTACCGGTCGAGGCGGACGAGCAGCCGCGCGTCGCCGCGCGCCAGCTCGAGCGGCGCGTCGCCGGCCTGCGCGAGCTCCTCGTCCGCGTCGAGCCGGTCGAGCACCCACGCGATCGGCGTCGGCGTCTCGCGCTCCGCGCCGAGGTCGACGGAGCCGGAGACGATCAGCCGCTCCTTCGCCCGCGTCATCGCCACGTAGTAGAGGCGCAGCCGCTCGGCGCGCTCCGCCTCCTGCCGGGCCTCCTTGACCGCCTCGTAGTCGAAGGCGCCGCGCCGCTTCGCCGTGACGGGATCGGCGACCCGGAGGCCGAAGCGGCCGTCGGGCAGAGCCAGGATCTCGTCCGGCGACGGCGGCACGCGGTCGCGTCCGGCGTCGGCGACGATCACGACCTTGAACTCGAGCCCCTTGGCGGCATGGATCGTGAGCAGGCGGACGGCGTCGGCGCCCTCCTCCTCGGCGACCGCCTCGAGCTCACGGGCGCCGACCGCCTCCTGCTCGGCGACGAAGCGGACGAAGCCCTCGACATCGGGGCCACGCAGCTCCTCGTAGGAGCGCGCGAGTCGCGCGAGCTTGCGCAGGTTCGCGTAGCGGCGGCGGCCGTCCCACTGCGCGAGCACCGCCAGGTCGTAGTCGTGCTCGGCGACGACCTGCTCGCATAGCCGCTCGAGCGAGAGCCGAGGGAGCGCCTCGACGAGCCGGTCGTAGCGCTGGCGGAAAGCGCGCATGAGGCGTTCGTCGCGCTCGCCGAGGCCCGGCGGTAGGGAGTGCTCGAGACCGGAGAAGAGCGGCCGCCGCGAGGCGACCCGGCGCAGCAGCGCGAGCGCGTCGTTGGAGACGCCGACGAACGGCGAGGCGAGCACCGACAGCAGCGCCGTGTCGTCGTAGCGGTTCTGCAGCAGGCGGAGGTAGGCGAGGAGGTCGACGACCTGCTGCTGGCCGAAGTAGCCCTTGCCGGTCGCGCGATACGTCGGCAGCCCCGCGCGGCGCAGCTCGTCCTCGTACCACTCCGCATCGGTGCCGGCGGCGAAGAGAAGCACGATCTCGCCGGGAGCCGCCGCATCGCCGTCCACGAGCTCGCGGACGCGGCGCGCCACCGCGCGCGCCTCGCCGCGCCGCCAGTGGACGCCGCTGTCCTTGTAGCTCTCCTTGTCCGTGATGAGCAGCTCGACGGGATGGCCGAAGACCGGGTCCGGGAACTCGACCGCGGCGGCGAGCTCCTGGAACTCACCTCCGAAGTGGGCGCCGAAGAGCTCGTTCACGGCGGCCAGCACCTCCGGCCGCGAGCGGTAGTTGAGCGTGAGCGAGAGCGGTTGCGCGGCTGCCTCGCGCCGCTCGCGGAAGACCTGGACGTCGGCGTGGCGGAAGCCGTAGATCGACTGGAACTCGTCGCCGACGAAGAAGAGCTCGGTCTCCGGCCAACCGGTGCCGGAGGCGCCGGGGTCTTCCCGCCGGGCGACGGCGGCTTCGCCGCCGTCGCTTCCAGCGCCGCGCAACAAGTCCACGATCTCGGTCTGCAGGCGGTTCGTGTCCTGGAACTCGTCCACGAGGATCGAGCGGAACCGCGCCCGCTCGCGCTCGCGGAGCTCCGGCTGCGAGCGGAGCAGCTCGCGCGCCTCGAGCTGCAGGTCCTCGAAGTCGAGCGCCGACTCGCGGGCCTTCGCCTGCGCATACCGCTCCGCAAACAGGGTCAGCAGCTCCTGCAGGAGGGTGCGGTCGCGCGCTGCGGCTTCGTCGAGCGCCGCCTGCTCGACGGCGGCGAGAGCCTCGCAGTACGAGGCCGCGCGGTCGCCGCGGGCCTTGAAGCCGCCGAGGTTCATCAGCCGGTCGGGTCGCCGGTCGCGGGCGAGCAGCTCGAGCAGCTCGGCCGCAGTCCGCTGCTGCGCGTCCGTCGCAGCCGGGTCGGAGGCGAGCGAGGATGCAGCGGCCCGCAGCTCGTCGGCGCGCTCGCCGAGCTCCGGCCGTGCGGCCACCTCGAGGTCGAGCTCGCGCCCGGCGGCGCGAAGCGTCTCGTAGACGCTCGTGAGCATCCGCCGGAGGCGGTCGCTCCCGTACGTCGCGAGCAGCTCGAGACGTTGCGGGTCGTCCCCGGCGCAGAACTCCGCGAGCGCCTCCCGGAACGCCTCCGAGCGGAGCACTGCCGCCTGCGCCTCGTCGAGCTCGCGGAAGCGCGGGTCGAGGCCGGCCGCGAGCGGATACGCCTTGAGCAGGCGCGCGCAGAAGCCGTGGATCGTCGAGATCCAGGCGCCGTCGAGCCGGCGTGCGAGGTCGTGGCGCCCGCGCTCGGCGAGCGCCGCGCGGATCCGGGTGCGCAGCTCGCCGGCGGCCCGCCGGGTGTACGTGATCACGAGAATCGAGTCGACGTCGAGGCCGCGCTCCGTGACCGCGCGGACGACGCGCTCGACGAGCACCGCCGTCTTGCCGGTGCCGGCGCCCGCGGAGACGAAGACCTCGCCTCCGGCTTCGACCGCCGCGAGCTGCTGCTCGTTGAGCTCGTAGCCGCTCATGCCCGCTCGATCCGGCAGATCGGCCAGAGGTCGCACCAGCTCGGACACTCGCCGCCGCGCGGGTCGTGGCGGACGTCGCCCTCCCGGATCCGCTCCGCGAGCACCGTCGCCGTGGTGCGGGCCGACTCGACGACGCCCCAGAACGCCTCCTCGTCGAGGTAGTCGTGCGACACGTAGCCCGGCAGCGTCTCCGCCTCCGAGCCGCGGACGAGGCCGCGCGGCTTGCGCGCCCCGGCGAGCGGCCGGTAGAGGCCGCCCAGCGGCTCCAGCCCGACCAGGTCGCGCAGCACCAGCATGTAGAGCGGGATCTGGAGCCGCAGCTCGCTCTCGATCTGCCGCGCCGAGTGAGCGCTCTTGCCCGATTTGTAGTCCTGGACGACACCGCGCGCGCCGAACGGGTCGACGTCGATCCGGTCGATCTTCCCGGAGAGCGTCACGCCCGGTCCGAGCTCGAGCCCGCGCTGCAGCTCCGGCGCCGACCGCTCGCTGCCGAACAGGACCTCGAAGCGCCGTGGCACGAGCGGCAGGGACGACTCGCACTCCTCCTCCACGAGCGCCGCGAGATCGCGCCACAGCGTCTGGTCGAGTTCTCGTTCCTGCATCTCCGTCAGGTCCATGCGCACGCCCGCGATCGCCTCGTCGAGGCAGCGGCGCATCAGCCCGGTCGCCGCCTCGACGTGCTGCGGCTCGAGCTTCTCGACGCCGAGCTCTGCGGGAACCCGCGTGAAGAAGCGGTAGAGCGCGTTGTGGGCGACGCTGCCACGCTGCTTCGCGTCGGGCTCTGCGTCGATCGTCTTCGGGTCGAGGAAGCGCTCGACGAACCAGGCGGAGGAGCAGTCGGCGAAGCGCTCCAGCTCGGTCACGGCGAAGGAGCTGCGCGACCCGAGCTGCTCGAGCACGAGGGGGTGCGTGAGACGCGTCGAGCGCCGGAAGGCGCCGCGAGCCCGCTCGAGCCTGCGCTCCCAGCCGTTCGCGCGGGCGAGCGCGTCCGCGGCCGTGCCGTCGTGGGCGGCAAGCTCTGCGAGCGCCCGCAGCCGCTCTCGCTCGGTCGGCGCCTCCTCGAGCGGCCACGTCAGCGCGGAGAGCGGCCGCCGGCGGGTCCAGCGCCGCACGTCGTCCCCGTCGAAGAGCGTCTGCACGTCGTGCCAGAACGGGCTCGCCTCACGGGGGCTGCCATCGTCGTCCGCCGCCTCACGCACGAGATAGAGGCGCCGCGACGCGCGCGTGCACGCGGTGTAGAAGAGGTAGCGGTCGAGCTCGACGGGGTCCGGTTTCGTCAGCCTCGCGCCCCGCTCATCGAGCTCCCGTCTCGTGTCGTCGTCGAGGAAGGGCGAGCGGCCGCCGCGCCGAGGCAGGCTCCCCTCCTCCAGCCCGAGCACGAAGACCGCGTCGAAGCGCCTCGTCCTGGCGCGCCGCAGGTCGACGACCGCCACCCGGCCGGCGTCGTCGCCTGCGCGCGGAGAAAGCGCTGCGCGCTCGACCGCGGCGACAACGTCCTCGCGTCCCAGCTCGCCGCACAGCTCGCGCCAGCCATCGAGCTCGCCGAGCACTCGCAGCAACGCCTCGTAGGCACGGAGGTCGAGCCTGCCGGCAGCATCCGCCGGCGGGTGCTCGAGGCCGTAGGCGTTGCGGAGCATCCGTCCCGCGAGCTCCCGCACCACCTCGACCGGGTCACTCGCCTCGCGCAGCTCTGCGACCGCGGGCAAGGGCCCGCCGCGCAGGCGCTCCGCCTCGTCGACGACCCGCTCCGGCGCTTGCACCGCGCGGCCGCGCAGCCGGCCCTCGACGAAGTCCACCGCTCGGCGCTCGAGCCCCGAGAACGGCGAGCGGAGGAAACGGAACAGGTCGCTGCGCGTCCCCCCTCCCCAGGCGAAGCGCAGCAGCGCCGCGAGCGCGTCCGCGAACGGCGTCTGCGTGAGCCGGAGCTCGCCGTCGACCGCGTACG
Organism: Gaiellaceae bacterium; assembly: GCA_036490825.1. Taxonomy (GTDB): domain Bacteria; phylum Actinomycetota; class Thermoleophilia; order Gaiellales; family Gaiellaceae; genus Palsa-739. The sequence continues at coordinate 4,090 of DASXDE010000113.1, read as the reverse complement.
GGATGCCGAACGAGCCGAGCACCGTCTCGACCGTCCCACGAATCCGCTCGTAGCTCGGCACGACGACGCCGATCCGCTCGAGCGGCGTCCCTCCGCGGGCGAGCGCGAGCACCTCCTCGCCGACGAGCTCGAGCGTGCCGCGGCTGCCCGCGCCCTCGAAGAAGCGGATCACGCCGTCGAGCGGCGGGGCGGCCCCGGGCTCGTCCGCGAACAGCGCGCGCTCGAGGTGCGCCAGCGCCGGAGGCGCGACCGCGTCGTAACGCGGCGGCAGCTCCTCGACCGAGCCTGCCGCAAGACCGGCCAGATCGTCGGCCGTCCGCCGGAGCGCGGCGAAGGCGGGCCGGCCGGGCTCGTACGGTAGGGAGACGGTCACCTCGGCCCGGGCGGCCAGCGCTTCGATGAGCGCCCACTCCGCTCCGGTCAGATCCTCGAACCCGTAGGCGAAGACCGGCTGCCCGTGCCAGGCGTCGAGATCCGTCCGGAGCCGCTCGACCGCACGCTCACGGAGCACGCCGCGGTCCCACCGCTCGAGCCGGTCGAGCTCCGTCCGGTAGCAGGCGTACAGCACGCCGAGCTCGCCCCCGACGGCGCCGGGCGCGAGCAGTCCCTCCTCGAGGTCGTCGAGCGCCTGCCGGAGCGAGTCGGCGAACCCCGCGCGGACCGCGGAGCGGGCGAAGCCGTCGAGCTCCGCGTCGTTGACGACGCGACGGACGAGCAGCGCCTCCTCCGTGCGCCCGAGCCGGGAACGGGAGTCGGCGGAACCGCGCGCGAGGTTCCGGAACACGTCCTCGAAGGTGCCGATGGCGCCGCCGAGGAGGGCCGGGCGCCGCGCGAGGAGCTCGCGCTCGACCCGGTCGACGTCCGCCACGTTCGGCACGATGAGTACCGGTTCGTGCCCGTTCGCGGAATCGAGCGCGTCGAGATAGCGGTCGAGCAGGAGCTCGACCTTGCCCGCGTTTGCGGGCCCTGCGATCAGTCGCAGCGGCACCCGCCTACGCTAGCGCGACGGCGGGACGCTCTCCAGGCGCGCGTCAGCCGGTCGTGGCCGACTTGGGACGTCGTCCACGGCGGGCGACGGCGCGGCCCGGCGTACTGCCGGCGCAGTTGTCGCAGAGGTCGGCCTGCTTCGCACCGCGGCGCGCGTCGGTGTACGTGACCCGCAGCACCGCGCCCTTTCCTTCCTCGACCTCGCGCCCACAGCTGTCGCACACGAGCACCGTTTTCCGAGCCACGTTTCTCCTCCTCCACAGGGGCCGGTTGCGGGCAAACCCTATAGAAAACGCGGACGCATCTATGCGGCCTTGCGCGCGCGCCCGCGCCGGGAACGCAACAGGCTGCACATTGCCTGCTCTTCCGGTGAGAGCGCTGCATCGCGCGCCTTGACGACGCGCAAATGCCGCGGCCGAAAATCGTCGAGCGTTCGCCCGTCCAGGTAGTGCGCGACCACGGCCGGACAGACGTAGGACTCCCGCGTCACCGCGGGCGTATTTCCGAGTTGCTTCGCGACTCGCCGCATGACGGACGTGACCGACCGCCTCTGTTCTCTTTCCGACTCGGGAAAGCCATGCCGTTCCGCCTCTTCCGCGAAATAGACCGCCGCGAGCAGGCTACCGCCCCACGTTCGGAAGTCCTTCGCGGTGAACTCCTCCCCGAGATAGATCTTCACGTAGTCGTTCAGGCGCATGCTCGTCAGGTTGTACAGCTCGTCTTCCCAGCGGTACTTGAAGACGCGCGGGCCGCCTCTGACCCGCAGCAGGCCGCGGATCGCGTCCGCGAGCTCCTCGTCGACGAGCTCGGAACGGACCCGGATCCCGGCCTTCGAGGGAAACGAGAGCTTGACGCGCTTCCCGCGGACGTGGACGTGGCGCCTGAGCAGCGTCGTGACGCCGTACGTCCCCTCGCGCGCGTATCGCTCCGAGCCGACGCGAAACCAGCCGAGCGAGATAAGGCGGAGCGCGACGGCCGAAATGCGCTCCCGGTCGAGCTCGTCCCGGTCGAGATGCCCGGTCATTGCGACCCGCAATCCCGGCAGGCCGTCGCCGAAGCGGATCAGCCGCTCGTACTTCTCTTTCTCCTGGGCCGCTCGGTAGTCCGGGTGGTAGATGTATTGCTTGCGGCCCGCCTTGTCGTAGCCGGTCGCCTGCAGCTTCGCGTACGGCCGCGGCGAGATCCAGACCTCGGTCCAGGACGGCGGAATCGCCAGCGATTCGATGCGCTCGAGGACGGCGGCGTCGCGGATCTCCTTCCCGCTAGCCCCGAGGTAGCGAAACGCGCGCTTGCTTCCGACCCGGCTCGGCATCTCCGTTCCATAACGACACTAGACTGGCCGCCGATGCGCGACGAGCGGACGATCGTCGTTCTCGAAGGCGACGAGACGGGTCAGGAGCTCCTGGAGGAGAGTCTGCGCGTTCTCGCACCCGAGGTGATCGGGGTCGAGCTCGAGTTTCCGCGGTTCGACCTCTCGCTGGAGCGGCGCCGCGAGACCGGCAACGACGTCGTGCACGAGGCCGCCGCCGCGATCCGCGAGCACGGCCTCGGGTTGAAGGCGGCGACGGTCACGCCCGAGGGCCGCGGCGACATCGGCTCCCCGAACCGGATCCTCAGGGAGGAGATCGGCGGCAAGGTCATCGTCCGCACCGGCCGGCGCATCCCCGGTATCGCCCCGCTCGGCGGCGTGCACGCGCCGATCTCGATCGTCCGCATGGCGGTGGGCGACGCGTACGGAGCAAAGGAGTGGCGCGAGGGCGAGGGCGACGACGAGGTCGCGTTCCGCACCGAGCGGATCGAGCGCCGCATCTGCCATGCGGTCGCAGAGTTCGCGTTCCGCCAGGCGGATCGGACGGGCGCCAAGGTGTTCGGGGGGCCGAAGTACACGGTCAGCCCGACCTACGAGGGGATGCTGAAGGAGGAGATGGACGAGGCCGCGGCGCGCCATCCGGACGTCCCGTACGAGCCACAGCTCATCGACGCCACGTTCGCGCTTCTGCTCTCCTCTGCCGGCGATCCGCTCGTGATTCCGGCGCTCAACCGCGACGGAGACATCCTCTCAGACCTCGTGCTCCCCCTCTTCGGCTCGATCGCCGGCTCGGAGTCGCTGCTCGTCGCCTTCGAGGACGACTTCGAGCCCGCGGCGATCATGGCCGAGGCGGCGCACGGCACCGCGCCGTCCCTGCAGGGGAAGAACGTCGCGAACCCGATGGCGATGATCCTGGCGGGGGCCGCTCTCCTGTCGCACGCGGGCGACGAGGCGCAGCGCGCGGGGCGCGCGATCAGGGAGGCGTCTCTCGAAGCCGTGGGCCAGGGGAACCGCACGGCCGATCTCGGCGGCCATCTCGGCACGACCGAGTTCACCGACGAGGTGATCGGCCGCGTCCGCGCGAAGCTCGAAGTCTGGGCGGCGCTTTAGCTCGCGACCGCGCGCTGCCAGGTGTCCCAGCCGTCCGCCCACGCCTGGACGAAGAGCTCGGCCGCGACCGGATCGAACTGCGTGCCGGCCCCCTCCTCGACCTCGGCGAGAGCGAGCTCGTGGGTGAGCGAGCGACGGTACGGGCGCGGCGAGATCATCGCGTCGAAGGCGTCGGCGATGGCGAGGATCCGCGCCTCGATCGGGATCCGACGCCCGCTCAACCCGGCCGGGTAGCCGTCCCCGTCCCAGCGCTCGTGGTGGAAGAGGACGTACGGGAGCGCGTCGTGGAACCGGCGCAGCGGGAGGACGAGCCGGGCGCCCGCTTCCGGGTGGCTGCGAATCTCGGCGCGCTCCTCGAGGGTGAGCGGGCCGGCCTTGCCGAGCAACTGCGGCCGCACCTTGACCTTGCCGACGTCGTGGAGCGGCGCGGCGAAGCGCAGGGAGCGCACCCGCTCGCGATCCCAGCCCAGCTCGAGCGCGACAGGCTCGGCGAGCGCCGCGACACGGGCGCCGTGGCCGAGCGTGTGGTCGCGCTCCTCGAGCGCGCGGGCAACCGAGTGGAGCATGCCCGACGGGATTCCGCACGACGGCGCGGAATCCTGCGCGGATAGCTCGCGAAGCTGACGCTTCGCTCGCTGGGATACGGAACTCCGCGCGCCCGAGATTGCGATCTCGGGCGCGCTT
>DASXDE010000112.1:0-32574 GCA_036490825.1 Gaiellaceae bacterium | reverse complement strand
CGCGCCCGTCGAGGCCGAGCCCACCGCGCGGGAGTCGCTCACAGCAGGCGCCGACCTCGTCTGCTTCTCCGGCGACAAGCTGCTCGGAGGCCCGCAGGCCGGGATCGTGCTGGGCAGCGCGGAGCTCGTCGAGCGCCTGCGCCGCCACCCGCTGCAGCGCGCGCTGCGGATCGACAAGCTCTCGCTCGCGGCGCTCGAGGGAACGCTCCTCCTGCACCTCGAGGCGCCGGAGCGGATCCCCGTCCTGCGCACGCTCCGCCAGGAAACGGCGGCCGTCCGCGCACGGGCGGAACGGCTCGTTGCGGCGACCGGCGGGGAGGTCGAGGAGACCGTCGGACGCGTCGGCGGCGGCGCGCTGCCGCTCGCCGAGCTGCCGAGCTTCGCGTGCGCGCTCGAGGAATCGCTCGCCGGGCCTTTGCGGGCCGGCGAGCCCCCGGTCGTGGGCGTGGTGCGCGACGGCCGCCTCCTGCTCGACTGCCTGACGCTGACGGACGAGGAGGCCGAGGAGGCCGCCGCGGCCGTCAGCGCCCTGCGCCCATGAAGAGCGCTGTGAAGGCGTTTGCCGTGCGAGCACAATGCCGCTGACGGTCGGCACCGCAGGTCACATCGACCACGGGAAGACGGCGCTCGTCGAGGCGCTGACCGGCAAGAACACCGACCGGCTGCCCGAGGAGCACGAGCGCGGCATCTCGATCGACCTCGGCTACGCGCCACTCGAGCTTGCGGACGGCACGCGCCTCTCGGTCGTCGACGTCCCGGGCCACGAGCGCTTCGTCCGCACCATGGTTGCCGGCGCGAGCGGTATCGACCTCTTCCTGCTCGTGATCGACGCGGGCGAGGGCGCGCGTCCGCAGACTTACGAGCACCTCGCGATCCTGCGCCTGCTCGGGATCGAGCACGGCGTGGTCGCGCTCACCAAGTCCGACCTCGTGGACGAGGAGACGCTCGAGCTCGGGCGGGTCGAGGCGGAGGAGCTCGTCCCCGGCGCGCGGGTCGTCGCGACGAGCGCGCGCACCGGCGCCGGGCTCGACGAGCTGCGCGCAGCGCTGGCGGAGGTCGCGGCCCGCGTGGCCCGGCACGACGCCGGCGGCCCGGCTCGCCTACACGTCGACCGCTCGTTCACGCTGCGCGGCATCGGGACGGTGGCGACCGGGACGCTCTGGTCGGGCACGCTCGGCGAAGGCGACGAGCTGCGCATCGAGCCGCGCGGCCGCAGCGTGCGCGTGCGGAGCGTGCAGGTGCACGACCGGCCCGTCGAGCGCGCGGAAGCGGGGCAGCGGGTCGCGGCCTCGCTTCCCGGCGTCGAGCGGCACGAGCTGCGCCGCGGCGACGTCCTCGTCACGCCCGGGTCGTTCAGGCCGAGCTTCCGGCTCGACGTGACGCTCGAGCCGCTGGCGGAGATCCCCACGCGCGTCATGCTCCATCACGGCACGGCGGAGACCGCCGCCCGCGTCGCGCGGGTCGGCGACCGCTTCGCCCAGCTCCGGCTCTCGCGGCCGGTCGTCGCCGCACGCGGGGACCGCGTCGTCCTCCGCGCAGGGACGACCGTCGCGGGTGGAACCGTGCTCGATCCGACACCGCCGCGCCATGCTGACGCCGCCAGGTTCGAGGCGCTCGAGCGCGGCGAGACGTTCGTGCACGCGCCGGTGCGCGCGGGCGGAGAGTGGCAGTGGTCCGAGGAGTGGCTCGACGAGCTGCGCGCCGACCTGGAGCGCGCGATCGACGCTGCCGATCCGCTCGACCCGGGCGTAGCGGTTCCGGCCGCCGAGTGGTCGAGGGCCGTCCTCCCCCACCTCGGGCTCGAGCTGCGCGGCGCGAAGCTCTACCGGCCGGGGGCGGCGCCCGAGCTCGGCGAGCGCGCAGAGGCGGCGGAGGCGCTGGCCGCGCAGCTCGGCCTCGAGCCCGTGCGCGTCGAGGACGCCCGGCTCGCCCGCTTCCTCGAGGAGCAGGGGCGCCTCGTGCGCGTCGGCGACGGCTTCGCGGTCTCGGCGGAGGCGTACGAGCAGGCGCGGGCCGTCCTCGTCGACGGGATCACGCTCGCCCGGTTCCGCGACGCGCTCGGTGTCGGCCGGAAGACGGCGCAGCTCTATCTCGAGCGCTTCGATGCCGACGGCGTGACACGGCGCGTGGGAGATGCGAGAGTCCTCCGCAGACGACGATGAACGTCCGCGAGCTGATCGAGCGCTACAACGCTGCCTGGAACGTGCAGGACCTCGACGCGATCCACGACCTCCACCATCCGGGCATCGTCTTCGACAACCACACCGCGGGCGAGCGCGCCGAGGGAGCGGGCGCGGTGCGAGAGCACATCGCGGAGATCTTCCGCAACAACCCGACGCTGCGTTTCACCACTCGCGCGCTCCGCGTCGGCGACGACTTCGCGGTCTGCGAGTGGACGGCGTCGACCGGCGCGAAGGAGTGGGACGGCGTCGACGTGTTCCCGCTCAGGGACGGGAAGATCGCGCGGAAGGACGTGTACTCCTCGTCGCACCGTCCACGCGAACTGTGAGCTGCAGGACGTCCGGCCGGCTGTAGTGGCCGACCGGGTCGAACCGCTGCCGCTCGGCGAGCAGCCGCGCGGGATCGAGCTCGGCATACAGGATTGCCTCTTCGCCGTACAGCGGCCCGGCTAGGTACGAGCCGTCCGGCGCGAGGATCGCGCTGCCGCCGCGGCCGATCGTCCCGGCGCCCTCGATCTCCGCGGCGAGCGGGAAGTCGCTCGGGTACGCGGACTCCCGCTGGAAGTGCGCCGGCGCGACGACGTACGCGCGGCTCTCGCGTGCGATGTGGACGAGCGTCTGCTGCCAGGCGTCGCCGTCGTCGGCGGTCGAGGCGACGTAGATCTCGACGCCGGACTCGTAGAGCGCGACCCGGGCGAGCGGCATGTAGTTCTCCCAGCAGATCAGGCCGCCGAGCCGGCCGAAGCCGGTCTCGACCGCCTCGAGGCCGCGGCCGTCGCCCTGGCCCCAGATCAGCCGCTCGTGGTTGGTGGGCACGAGCTTGCGGTGGTGGAGGGCGAGCTCGCCGGCGGGCGAGTGGTAGAGGAGAGAGTTGTAGATCGTCCCGGGCCGCTCGGCGTCGACCTCGTTGACGCCCGTCACGATCCAGACGCCGAGCTCCTTCGCGGCTGCGGCGATCCGCCGCTCGGCCGGTGAGCCGACAGACACCGATTCCTGCGCGAGACGCGCGAACGTCTCCTTCGCGCCGGCCGCCTCCCAGCCTGCGAACGCCTTCGCCCAGCGCGAGGACGGGTAGACGGGGACGAACGTCTCGGGGAAGACGACGAGCTCGGCGCCGTTCCCTGCTGCCTCCTTCGCGACCGTCTCGAGCCTGTCGACCGTCGCCTCGCGGTCGAGCACGACGGGCTCGACCTGGACGCACGCGACCTTGACTGGACGATCCATGTCGTGAGCCTACTCCGGCGCCCCGTAGCCCCCGCCGCCGGGTGTCTCGACCCGGACGACGTCACCTGCTCGGAGCCGGCGCGTCAGCTTCGGCGGCTGCTCCTCGCCGTTGACGAGAGTCCGCCCGCGAGCGCCGTCCTCTCCGCCGGCGCGGCCCGGCGGTGCGTGGCGCCGGCGCTCGGCGAGCACCGAGAGCCGGCAGTCCTCGAGCACGCGCAGCTCGCGCACGACCCCGTTGCCGCCCCGGTGGGCGCCCTCGCCGCCCGAGCCGCGTCGCAGCTCCCAGCGCTCCACGCGAAGTGGATACTCGAGCTCGATTGCCTCGGCCGGCGTGGCGAGCGTGTTCGACATCGCAACGTGGACGGCGCTCGGGCCGTCGGCGTCCGGACACGCGCCCTGACCGCCGCCCACGGTCTCGTAGTACGTGAACCCGTCGTTGCCGAAGGCGAGGTTGTTCATCGTCCCCAGCCCCGCCGCAGGCACCGGCACGAGCTCGGCGAGCGCGGCGAAGACGACGTCGACGATGCGGGAGGAGGTCTCCGTGTTCCCGGCGACGACCGCGGCCGGAGGACGCGCGTTGACGAGGCAGCCGGCGGGTGCGGTCACGGCGACGGGAGCAAAGGCGCCGCCCGAGGCCGGCAGGTCCGGCTCTGTGAGGCAGCGGACGACGAAGTAGCAGGCCGACTTCGTCACCGCCAGAGGGCAGTTGAGGTTGCCGTCGTACTGCGGCGCCGTTCCCGCGAAGTCGATCCGGATGGCGTCCCCGGCCAGCTCGACGGAGCAGCGGATCGCGAGGTCGCCCTCGACCGCCTCGACGACGTCCTCAGCCTCGCCGCGGCCGTCCGGGAGCCCGTCGAGCGCAGCCCGCACCATCCGCTCGGAGTAGGCGTGGAGCTCGTCGCTCGCCGCGGCGACACGGTTCTCACCACGCCGCGCACAGAGCTCCTCGAGCCGCCGCTCGGCCAGGCGGTGCGCCGCGAGCTGGGCGCGAAGGTCGCCGCGACGCTCGTCCGGCTGCCGGGTCGCCGCGACGAAATGCTCGAGCACTTCGTCGGTCAGGCGCTGCGGAGGCAGGATGACTCCCTCCTCCTCCAGCGTGTGCGAAAAGGCGGGTAGGCTCGCCGGCTCGATCCCGCCGACGTCCGCGTGGTGGGCGCGCGAGACCGCGTAGCCGAGGACCGTGCGCGAGACGAGCGTCACGTCGGGCAGGTGCGTGCCGCCCGTGTACGGGTCGTTGAGGATCGCCACCTCGCCGGGCTCGAGCGCGAGCTCCATCACGGCGGCGACCGCGTCCGGCATCGCGCCGAGATGGACCGGGATGTGCTCCGCCTGGGCGATCATCCGGCCGCGCTCGTCGAACAGCGCGGTCGAGCAGTCGCGGCGCTCCTTGATGTTGGCGGAGAAGGAGGAGCGGATCAGGACGGCGCCCATCTCCTCCGCGATCGAGCGGAGCGACGCGCCGATCACTTGAAGCTGAATCGGTGCGATCACGTCACTCACGCGTCACCACCCAGCTGGGACCATCCCTAACCCCCACCCACCCGGGGGGGATCCAGAGGGTCGAGCCCTCGAGCTCGAGCAGGCCCGGCCCCGACACCCGCTGTGGCTCGCCGCCCGACAGCTCCAGGTCCGGGCCCGGTACGAGGTCGGCGGTGCGGACGGCCACGAGCTCGACTTCCCGGCCGCGGTCGGCGTAGCCGTAGCGCTCCTCGTGGGCGCGGTGGAAACGGTCCGCGAGCTCGCCGCCGAGCGGCACGGTCAGCTCAAAGGACTGGCCGCGGTAGCGGAGGTCCGCCTCTCCTTCCGGCGGCAAGTCGTGCACCTCTCCGAGCGGCCGGACGTGCGAGACGACGTGATCGCGCCGCTCGTCGCCGGCCGCGAGGCCGAGCGCCGAGAGAACACCCGCGGCCGCCGGCACGAGCACCGCCTCCATCCCGAGCTCCTCGGCGAGCGCGCACGCGTGGAGCGGCCCGGCGCCGCCGTACGCGACGAGCGCGAACTCTCGCGGGTCGTGGCCCCGCTCGACCGAGACGACGCGCAGAGCGCGCAGCATCTCGGCGTTCACGACCTCGACGACTGCCGCCGGCTCGATCCCGTCGAGCGCGGCCTCCGCCGCCTCCCGGTCGAGGACGAGCCCGCCCGGCAGCTCTGCCGGCAGACGGCCGAGCAGGAGGTTCGCGTCCGTCACGGTCGGGCCGCCGCCGCGGCCGTAGCAGGCAGGGCCGGGATCCGCGCCCGCCGACTCCGGGCCGACCCGCAGCGCTCCGCCGGCGTCGCGCCGCACGAGCGAGCCGCCGCCGGCGCCGACCGTGTGCACGTCCACCGACGGCAACCTGATCGGCAGGCCGCCGACCTCCCGCTCGGCAACCCGCGCTGCGCGGCCGCCCGGCAGGAGACAGACGTCCGTCGACGTGCCGCCCATGTCGATGGCGATCGCATCCTCGAAGCCGGCGCGCCGCGCCACGAGACCCGCCCCGACGACGCCCGCGGCGGGGCCGGAGACGAGTAGTCGCGCGGGATGCTCCGCCGCCTCCCCGGCCGGGACGACGCCTCCGGAGGAGAGCATCACCACGGGCGCCGGCAGCCCCGCCCCGGCTGAAGCCGCGGCGAGAGCGCGCAGGTAGCGCGCCGCGACCGGCGCGAGATAGGCGTCGGCGGCGGTCGTCGACGCCCGCTCGTACTCCCGGAACTCGGGCGCGAGCTCGTGCGAGGCGACGACGTGGACGCCGGGATGGCGACGCCGCAGCTCCTCCGCGACCGCCCGCTCGTGCGAGTTGTCCCGGAACGCGAAGAGGAGGCAGACGGCGACCGCTTCGGCATCGTCGAGATCCGTGAGCGACCCGAGGTCGAGCGGCTCGAGCTCTCCCTCGGGCCCGAGCCGGCCGCGGACGCCGTGGCAGCGCTCGAGCGGCACGAGCGGCTCGGGATGGTCGGCGCAGAGTCGGTAGAGGTGCGCCCGCGTCTGGCGGCGCAGGTGGAGCAGGTGTTCGAAGCCGGCGTTGCCGACATATGCGACACGGGCGCCGCGCCGCTCGAGGAGCGCGTTCGTGGCGACCGTCGTCCCGTGCGCAAAGCGCGCGATGCCATCCCCGGCGCCGACAGCGCGCGCCGCGGTGAGCACCGACTCCTCCTGCCGGGCGGCGGTCGGCACCTTGGCCGTCCGGATCCGACCCCCCTCCACGAGCACGGCGTCGGTGAACGTGCCACCGACGTCGACGCCCAGGATCGCCACGTCCGTACTCTGCACCGGCATGCGGCTCCGCGCCTTCCTGTTCGACTTCGACGGCCTCATCCTCGACACGGAGCTCGCCTCGCGCGCCGGCTGGGAGCTGCTCTACCGAGAGCACGGCCACGAGCTGCCGGCCGACCTCTGGGCCACGGTCGTCGGCACGTACGGCGCGTGGGACCCGATGGCGCACCTCGAGGAGCTCGTCGGCGAGCCGCTCGAGCGAAACGCGTTGAACGAGCGCCGTCATGCGCACGAGATCGCGCTGATCGAGGCGGAGGAGCTGCGGCCCGGGATCGCGGAGTACCTCGCCGCGGCGCGACGGCACGGGCTGAAGCGCGCGATCGTGTCCAGCTCGTCCCGGCGCTGGGTGGAGATGCACCTCGAGCGGCTCGAGGAGGCGGCCGGCTGGGATGCGATCTGCACCGCCGAGGGCGACGCCGCCCGCGCCAAGCCCGCGCCGACGCTCTATCTCGAGGCGCTCGCGGCGCTCGACGTCGCGGCGGACGAGGCGGTCGCCTTCGAGGACTCGCCGAACGGCGTCCGCGCCGCGAAGGCGGCGGGCGTCTTCTGCGTCGCGATCCCGAACGAGGTGACGCGCGAGCTGGGGCTCGAGGAGTCCGGCGCCGACCTCGTCCTAGACTCCCTCGCCGACCTGCCGCCCGAGACCTTGTTCAGGCAGCTCGAGGAGGAATAGGCTCGCCGCATGGCTACATACGAGAAAGCTCACGTCGACGAGATCGCGTCGAAGCAGTGGCCGCACTGGATCCCGGTCCGCCACCACTTCGGGATCGAGACCTTCGGCATCAACGGCTGGCGGGGGCGCGACGACGGGACGCTGATCCCGGAGCACGACCACAGCGAGGACGGCGAGCCCGAGCTCTACTACACCATCGACGGCCACGCGACGTTCACGATCGCGGGTGAGGTGGTCGACGCGCCGGCCGGGACCTGTGTGTGGATCGACGCAGGGGCGACGCGTGCCGCCACCGCCCGGGAGCCGGGGACGCTCGTCCTCTCGGTGGGTGCGGGCCCGCCGGGCACGGGCTATCGGCCCCCCGGCTGGGACTCGCACTACCTCGAAGGCGACAAGTAGCTCGGTACGCTCGCGACGGAGCGGCCGGGCCCGGTGGCCCAGCGGGTCTTCAAAACCCGTACGGTCGTGCAACCCACGGCTAGGTCGGTTCGACTCCGGCGCCGCTCCGTCTTCCTAGTGGATGTGCAGGTCGACGCCGAGCAGGATCAGCGGCCAGAGAACCGTCGCCAGCAGCGCCGAGCCCCACCCGCGGAGGCTGTTCAGGTGCGACCAGTAGTGATGCGTCGCGGCAACGATCCCGCCGACCACCAGGTACAGCGTCACCAGCCAGCTCGTGCCGACTCTCGGGCCGAATCTCGGAGCCGTCATCGGGGCGTAACGCACTCTCGACACCTCCTTCCGCAGCTCTGGGAGAGAACGGCCGGGGAAGCTCGAAGGTTGCGCGGCTCGCTCGGGTTACCGATCCGAGCCGTGGGTAGCAGTCACCGAGCCAAGCGCGGCCCCGCAACGTCGCGGAAGGAGGTGGTCTCGTGGCTCTTCAGGAACGGCACACCCACCGGCAGGGAGTCGGAAGCTGGAGTCGCGGCCGCTGGCTGGCGCTGGCGGCCGTGGTGATCGCGATCGCGGTAGTCGTCCTCCTCGTCCTCTACGCAGGAGGCGGTTCAGGCGGTGGCGGCGGGGGCGGCTACTAGCCGTCCGTCACTCGGGCTTCATCTCGTCGAGCGTGGCGTGGCCTTCCTCGTGCACGCGTTGGCGGCGCTCCTCCGGCGACTCCGGCTCCTCTTCCGCGGGGGCCGGGGTGACCGGCTCGGGCTCCGCCTCGCGGGACTCGGCGATCTTGGCCTTCAGCTCCTCGGCACGCTCGTGCGGCTCCGGCGCTGCCTCCGGCTCCGCCGGAGCCGTCGCGGCGTGCTGCCGGCGCAGGAACCGATAGGCGGTGATTCCCCCCAGGGCTCCGCCGATCCACGCAGTCAGGCGGCGCATGGCGCCGATGCTACAGTGACCGCCGCTTCCTGCCCCGTCATCGCGTCGTTCGGTCCCGAGCGGCGCCGGCAGTCGGGGCCGACATCGAGACCATGGGAAGGGAGGACATCGGGACGTGACGACCTACGAGATCCTGCTCCTGCTGGACCCCGAGCAGGCCGAGGCCCGCCAGGACGCCATCGTCGCCCGCGCGCGCGACCTCGTCGAGAAGGGCAAGGGCGCCTGGCACAGCCACGACGCCTGGGGCCGGCGCCGCCTCGCCTACCCGATCGCGCACAAGGAGGAGGGTGTCTATCACCTCGTGGTCTTCGACTCGGAGGCGGAGACGCTCGACGAGATCTCCCGCGTCCTCAAGATCGACGACGCCGTGCTGCGCCATATGGCGACCCGCCACATCGCCGGCTCCCGCACGAGCGCCCCGCGCGACGACGCTGCCGCGGTCCCGGTGGAGGCTCCTGCCGAAGCTCCGGCGGAGGCTCCGGCCGAGGCCACAGCCGTTCCGGCCGAGCCTGCAACGGACGTTTCGGCGGAGGCCGAGCCGGAGTACGCTGGCGCGGAAGAGGAAGAGCAGTCTGCGGAGGGAGAGGAGTAAGAGATGGCCAACATCAACCGCGTCGTCCTGGTCGGGAACCTGACGAAGGATCCGGAGCTACGCCACACCCCCGGCGGTACGCCGGTCTGCAGCATGCGGGTTGCGGTGAACAGCCGCCGGCGCGACGAGTCGGGCGCCTGGGTCGACAAGCCCAACTACTTCGACGTCTCCGTCTTCGGCAACCAGGCCGAGAGCTGCACGCAGTACCTCTCGAAGGGCCGTCCGGTCGGCATCGACGGCCGGCTCGACTGGCGCGAGTGGGAAGCGACCGACGGCTCGGGTAAGCGGCAGGCCGTGCAGATCATCGCCGAGAGCGTCCAGTTCCTCGGCAGCCGCGGCGACGGCGACGGCGGCGGCGGAAACCAGTTCGTGCCCGCGGGCGCGGCGCAGGAGAGCGCCGACTTCCCGGCGGCCGCAGACGACGACATCCCCTTCTAGGAGAGGCATGGCGAGAGAGAAGACTCAGCAGCAGCGCAGCAGACGGCCGGGCGGTCCCGCGGGGCAGATCAAGCGCCGGAACTGCTTCTTCTGCAAGGACAAGATCGCGGAGATCGACTACAAGAACGTCAACCAGCTGCGCCGCTACATCTCCGAGAAGGGCAAGATCCGCAGCCGCCGCATCACCGGGGCCTGCCGCCGGCACCAGGTGCAGGTGGCGACCGCCGTCAAGCGTGCGCGCGAGATGGCGCTGCTCCCGTACGTCGCCGAGGGGGCGGACGACCGGCCCGGCGGCCGGCGCGACCGCGGTGACCGCGGTGACCGCGGCGATCGCGGGGAGCGCTGAGGTGGAGGTCATCCTCCTCTCGGACGTCGAGCACGTCGGCCTCCGCGGCGATGTCGTGTCCGTCGCCCGCGGCTACGCCCGCAACTACCTCCTTCCCCGTCGGCTCGCCGAAGAGGCGACAGCCGCGCGGGTGGCGGAGCTGCAGAAGCGGGACACGCTGCGCGCGCGGCACGAGGCGAAGAGCGCCGAGCAGGCGCAGGAGATCGCGGAGGCGCTGTCCACGGCCGTGCTGCGGTTCGAGGTCAAGGCGGGCCCGACCGGCTCGCTCTTCGGCTCGGTGACGCCGACCGACATCGCGGACGAGATCTGGGGCACGAAGAAGATCCGCGTCGACCGGCGCAAGATCGAGACGGATCCGATCAAGCGGATCGGCCGCTACGAGATCCCGATCGGGCTCTTCGAGGACGTGCGAGTCGAGGTCAAGACCGAGGTCGTTCCCGAGGGCGGCGAGCTGCCGTCCGACGACGAGCTCGAGGCGATGGAGGCGGCCGAGCGCGCCGAGCAGGAACAGGAAGAGGCCGCGGACACCGGCTCCTCCGCCGAGCTCGAGGAGATCCTCGCGGAGGCCGAGGCCGCCGAGGCGGCCGAGGCCGAAGTCGAAGCCCCCGAAGCCGAGGGGGCCGAAACCGCGGGAGCCGAGACCCCCGAGGCGGAAGCCGAGCCCGACTGGCGGGCCGACGCCGACGCCGCACTCGCCGACGAATAGCTCGAGGCTCGCGTCTTAGAGCCCGTCGAGGAGGCGCGGAAGTGCGTCCTCGATACGCGGCGCAGTGCCATCCAGCTCGAGCACCTGCTTTCCTGCGCGCCGCGACTCGTCCCCGAAGGCCTCGACGATCTCGCCGGCTCGCCGGAGCTCCGGGTGCGCCTGCCAGAAGGCGCTCTGCAGCGCGGCCGACAGCCGCCCGAGCCAGCCGCCGAGCGGCGCCGCGATCTCCGGCGCGCTCCGCCGCCAGTGCGCCGTGTCGATCGCCCCGCTGCAGCCGCCGCCGAAGGGATCGCTCACCGCGTACTCGATCCGGCCGACCGTGGCGTGCAGGGTCGCCGCGGCGCAGAGGAGGCACGGCTCGAGCGTCGAGTAGAGAACGTGGTCGCGGTAGCGGTCGGTCACCGGAAGTTGCGCCAGCGCATCGACCTCCGCGTGCGCGAGCCGCGAGCCGGCGAGACCGTGACCGGGTGGCTCGAAGATCCGGTTCCGACCCCGCGCGACGATCGTCCCGTCCGCCGCGGCGACGACCGCGCCGACCGGGATCGTCCCCGCGAGGTACGCCTCCCACGCGAGCTCGAGCGCCGACCGCCAGGGCTCGTCGAGCTCGGTCCAGCGGTCCACCTCCCGATCGTAGAGAGACGTTCACACGCTGTCCACGACTTGTGGATCTGCGGAGGAAGTTCCCGCTCAGAGCAGCCGATTCGTACACAGGCGCGCCGTCCGGCGCGCCTGCAACCATGTCTGTTTCGCCTGCAAATGGCCAAAAATGACCTGTTCACAACGGACATTCCCACATCTAGAAACGCGCCCGGCAGCGTGCTGGAATCGCGGGGCATGACGCTCGCCGCCGTCCCGTCGCCCGCCGCGGTCCCACCGCAAAATCTGGAAGCCGAGGAGTCGGTCCTCGGCGCGATGATGATCGCGCCGGGCGCGATCGCGGCCGTCAGCGAGATCCTCGACGCGGGCGACTTCTACCGCGAGTCGCACGCCAAGATCTACCGCGCGGCGCTCCAGCTCTACGGCAAGAACGAGCCGGTCGACGCGATCACGCTGACGAACGAGCTCGAGCAGCGCGGCGAGCTCGAGGCGATCGGCGGCCGCGTCCGCCTGCACGAGCTCGCGCGGCTCGTCCCCGCGACCGCGAACGCCAAGCACTACGCGGAGATCGTCCGCGAGAACGCGACGCTGCGCGGCCTGATCCGCGCCGGAGGCGAGATCGCGCAGCTCGGCTGGGAGCGCGAGGGGGAGCCGGAGGAACTCGTCGCGCGCGCCGAGCAGCTCGTCTACGACCTGGGCGAGCGCCGCGCGCAGGGCGAGCTCGTCCTCTTCAAGGACGCGCTCCTCGAGGCGTTCCAGACGATCAGCAACCTCTACGAGTCCGGCGCCGAGGTGACCGGGCTCGCGAGCGGCTTCAAGGACCTCGACCGGCTCACCGGCGGCCTCCAGCCCGCCAACCTCGTGATCCTCGCCGCGCGCCCCTCGATGGGAAAGAGCGCCTTCGCCCTCGAGATCGCGAACCACGTCGCCGTCGACCAGCAGACACCCTGCGCGTTCTTCAGCCTCGAGATGTCGAAGCAGGAAGTCGCGCAGCGGCTGATCTGCTCGCGCGGCAAGGTCGACGCGAGCCACATCCGCACCGGCAAGCTCACGAGAGACGACTGGCCGCGCGTCGCCCAGGCCTGCGGCCAGCTCGAGTCGGCGCCGCTCTACGTCGACGACACCCCGGCGCTCAGCCTGCTCGAGCTCCGCGCCCGCGCGCAGACGCTGAAGCGGCGCGAGCCGAACCTCGGCCTCGTCGTCGTCGACTACCTCCAGCTGATGACGACCGGGGCGCGCGACGAGAGCCGCCTGCAGGAGGTCTCGTCGATCTCCCGCGGTCTGAAGGAGATCGCCAAGGACCTCGACCTCCCCGTCGTCGCGCTCTCGCAGCTCAACCGGTCGCCCGAGCAGCGGCACGACAAGCGCCCGATGCTCTCCGACCTCCGCGAGTCCGGCTCGATCGAGCAGGACGCGGACCTCGTCATGTTCCTCTATCGCGAGGAGTACTACGACCGCGACGAGGCCGATGACACGAAGAAGGGGACGGCAGAGGTGATCGTCGCGAAGCACCGCAACGGCCCGGTCGGCGCCTTCGACGTCGCCTTCATCAGCAAGTTCGCGAAGTTCGCCAGCCTTGCCCATTAGCCTCACAGCGACGTGCCTCGGCTGCGGCCGGGAGTTCGAGACCGAGCAGGTCGTCCTCCTCGGCCAGACCTTCGCCGCCGAGCGCTACTGCGGGCTGTGCCGGGCCACCGAGGACGCCGTCGCCGAGCAGCGCCGCGCCGACGAGCGGTGGGCGCGCGTCCTCGTCCCGGCGGCGTACGACGACTGCACGTTCGAGAGCTTCGAGCCCGTTCCCGACACGCGGAATGCGCTCGCGGTCTGCAGGCAGTGGACGAAGGAGTTCCGGGCGGGCACCGACCTCCGCCAGGGCCTTCTCCTCCGCGGCAATCCCGGCGCGGGCAAGACCCACCTGGCGGTCGCGATCCTGCGCGAGGCGATCTGGAGCGACCGCGAGCCGAGGCCGACGGCGCTCTTCCTCAACGTCCCCGGCTGGCTCAACGCCCTGCGCGAGAGCTTCGGCGAGGGCGAGCCTCCGCCGAACCCGAGCGGCTACGAGCTCGTCGTCCTCGACGACCTCGGGGCCGAGGACTGGTCGAGCTGGGCCCGCGACCGCATCTACAACCTCGTCAACCAGCGGGAGCAGTCGCGGCGGCTGGTGATCGTGACGACGAACCACGAGTGGCGCGAGCTCGCCGGCCGCGTAGGCGGGCCGACCGCGAGCCGCCTCCGCCGGTTGACGCGCGAAGTCCACGTCGACGCCCGCGACGACTTCCGAGAGCGCGAAGCCGCCTAAACCGCGGAAACGCTGCGCGTTTCCGCGGTGGGAGAACGCACTGCGCGGGCCGCGAAGCGCGGTTCCCGGCCCGTTTCGTGCTGTTTTTGTTTGCCAGTCCTTCGGCGACGGGTCTTCTTTTGTGCGCTCGCGCGCGGCCAAGGCCGGCGCAAGCGCAGTCCGGCCTGCGGCTAAGCCCCCGCTGACGCGGATGTCTTAGCCTCCGGCCCTTCGCGCCTGAGTGGTTCAAGCGTTTCGAACCCCCCTTGGCGCCAAGGCGGCGGCGTAACGCCGCGTTACGCCGCCGCGGACCAGCGAGCGTGCACGCCGTAGGCCTGCGCGCTCGCGACGGAACCGGCGCCCGAACCCACACGAGCCCAATGTGCCCTCAGCACGAAGCGAGCCCGAGATCGCAATCTCGGGCTCGCGAAGTTCCGTAGCCCAGCTCGCGAGACCGAAGGTCTCGCGAGCTAGTCTCCGCACGTGCCCGCCACCGTCATCGTCGGGGCGCAGTGGGGCGACGAGGGGAAGGGCAAGATCGTCGACCTGCTCGCCCGAGACTCCGACCTCGTCTGCCGCTACAACGGCGGCCCGAACGCCGGCCACACGCTCGTGGTGGACGGCGAGACGTACAAGCTGAAGCACATTCCCTCGGGGATCCTCCAGGGCAAGGAGTGCGTGATCGGCGCCGGCTGCGTCGTCGACCCGCAGGTGCTGATCGAGGAGCTCGACGACCTCGCCTCGCGCGGCGTCGCGACCGGCCTGGTGCGCCTCTCGGGCAACGCGCACCTGATCATGCCGTGGCACCGCGCGATCGACGGGGCGAGCGAGCGGAGGCTCGGCAAGCTCCAGATCGGCACCACCCGCCGCGGGATCGGGCCGACCTACGCCGACAAGGCGTACCGGCTCGGGATCCGCGTCCAGGACATCCTCGAGCCGAAGATCCTGCGTCAGAAGATCGAGGTCGCCCTCGCGGAGAAGAACCTCTGGCTCGAGCGCGTCTACGGCGAGGAGCCCGTCGAGCTCGAGGGTCTCGTCGAGCGGCACGAGGAGTACGCGGAGCGCCTGCGGCCGATGATCGCCGACACCTCGCTGCTCGTCGACAGCGCGCTGCGCGAGGGGAAGCGGGTCCTCTTCGACGGCGCCCACGGGACGCTGCTCGACCTCGACCACGGCACCTATCCCTTCGTCACGTCGTCGCCTACCGTCGCAGGCGGCGCCGCGGTCGGCATCGGGATCGGCCCGACGCGAATCGACGGCGTGATCGGCGTCGCGAAGTCCTATGTGACCCGCGTCGGCCAGGGCCCGTTCCCGTCCGAGATCGAAGGCGCCGACCAGAAGCGGCTCCGCGAGCTCGGCGGCGAGTACGGAACCGTGACCGGCCGCGAGCGGCGCTGCGGCTGGCTCGACCTCGTCGCGCTCCGCTACGCCGTGCGCCTGAACGGCATCGACCGGCTCGCGCTGACGAAGCTCGACGTCCTCTCGGACTTCTCCGCGCTTCCGGTCTGCGTCCGCTACCGCACCCGAGACGGGCAGGAGACGGTGGACTTCCCCGCGCACCAGAGCGACTTCCACGCGGCCGAGCCCGTCTACGAGGTGCTCGACGGCTGGCAGGAGCCGCTCGACGACTGCGCGTCCGTCGCCGAGCTCCCGGGCGCCGCGCGCGGCTACGTGGAGTTCGTGGAGCGGGAGCTCGAGGTCGAGGTGACGCTCGTCGGCACGGGGGCCGACCGGTCCTCCGTGCTCACGCGGGCGTGACGGCCCCCGCGTAGGCGCGCGCGTTCAGCTCGAACGGGCCGGCGGGACTCCCGAGCTGGCGGAACAGCTCCTCGTGCGCGCGCTCGTGCGCTTCCGCGTCGAGCGACGCGATCCAGTGGCCCGCCGGGCCGACGCCGCGCTGGAGCGTCTGCCAGAACTCGTCGAAGCCCCCGTAGGCGGTGGTCACGTCGAGCTCGGCGGACTCGACGTCGCCGAGCGGTGCGAGCAGATCGTGGATCTCCTGCGGCGTCCGGTAGCGGCGCGGCTCCGTTGCGGTCGCCGTGCCGATCGCCGCCGCCGTCCGGTCGATGGCCGCGAACATGTCGACCTCCTGGACACCCCACATGCAGACCGCAACACGTCGTGCGACCCGCGCCATCTCCGCGACCGCCGCCGGCGCGTCGGAGACGAAGGCGACGACGAGCTGGGCGAGCGCCACGTCGAACACGGCGTCGCCGAAGGGAAGCGACTCGGCCGGAGCTTCCTCGACCTCGAGGTCCGGGAAGCGCTCACGCAGCACGGCGGCGAATTCGGGGGACGGGTCCGCCGCTGCGACCGACGCGCCGCGGGCTACGAGCTCGGCCGTGAGCGCGCCGGTGCCGGCGCCCACGTCGAGAGCCCGCGCACCGGCCTCGACCCCGGCGAAGTCGGCGAACAGCCGCGCGAGGGGAGTCGAGTAGCGCCCCATGAAGTCGTCGTAGGCGTCGCGGTCGACGCGGAAGGCCCCGGTGCTCACCGCGCGAGCGTATCGAGATCGGCCGGCGTGTTCACGTTGGCGAGCAGCGAGGCGTCGAGCTCCACACGAGCCGTGTCGAGCCCGTCGAGCACGGTACCGAGGCGCCGCTCGCCGGTCTCGAATGCCGGGAGCGTCCGGCGGGAGACCGCGCACGGAAGGGGGCCCGCCTGCGCGACCGCGGCGTCGCGGCAGGCGTCGGCGAGCGCGTGCAGCGCAGCCGCGGTCAGCAGCGGCATGTCGACCGGAACGACGACGGCGATCTCGTTCGACGCCGCCCGCAGGCCGGCGGCGATTGCGGCAACGGGTCCCGTGCCGGGGTCTCGCAGGCCGCCACGCCCGACGGCTAGCCGCTCGTCGCAGGCGCACCCGAGCAGCCGCCAAGCACGATCGGCGAGCGTCTCCCCCTCGTACTCGGCCAGCTCCTTGGGCGAGCCGAACCGCGTGCTGGCGCCGCCGACGAGCAGGATCCCGGTCAGGTCTCGATCCGCCACGGCTGGGTGTAGACGTTGGCCGAGCCATCGCGGACGAAGCCGCAGAGCGTGACGCCTCGGTCGGCTGCGAGGTCGACCGCGAGGCTCGACGGCGCGCCGACCGCGACGAGGACCGGGCAGCCGGCGACGGCGGCCTTCTGCACCAGCTCGAACGAGAGGCGGCCGCTCACGCAGAGCACGCGCTCGGCGAACGGCAGCAGTCCCTCACGGAACGCCCAGCCGACGACCTTGTCCATCGCGTTGTGCCGGCCGACGTCCTCCCGCACGCACAATGCCTCGCCCGCCGCCGAGAAGAGGCCCGTCGCGTGCAGGCCGCCCGTGGCGGCGAACGCCGCCTGCGCCTCGCGCAGCCGGTCGGGGAGGGACGCGACGAGCGACAGCGGCAGGCGGAGCTCGGACTCGACCCGAGGCGCCTCGACCGCGACCGCCTCGAGCGCTCCCTTCCCGCAGACCCCGCACGAGGACGAGGTGTAGAAGCTGCGCTGCAGCCGCGCCGGATCGAAGCCGGGCGCGTCGACATCGACGGCGTTCGCGGCGAGATCGTCGGGAAGCCGCGCCCCGCGCGGTCGCAGCCCCTCCGAGAGGCAGAAGCCGAGCGCGAGCTCCTCGTCGTGGCCCGGCGTGCGCATCGTGACCGCGACCGGCTGCCCGCCGATCCGGATTTCGAGCGGTTCCTCGACGGCGACCCGGTCACGCTCCGTCGCGCCGGCCGGAAGCCGGAGGACGTCGACCGCGGCGGCCGAGTAGGGCGGCGCCTCCATCAGCGCCCGCAGCGTAACGGCGCCGTCAGGTGTGCTCTACGTCGGCGCCGGCGCGAGTGGCGACGAGATGGTCGAACACGGCCCGCAACCCGTTGACGGCCGCGGCGACGTCCCCGGGCGAGAGCTCGTCCGAGCCGTGCTCCGCGGCGGTCGCGATCTCGTGCGCCGCGAGGTACTCCGCGACCACCTCACGCTCCTCGCCCTCGCGTACGACCGGGTCGGTCTGGTCGTAGCCACTCTCCTCGAGCATCCGGGTCACGAGCCCGTCGAGCTCGGGCAGCGCGGCCACCGGATCGTCGCGCAGGTCGTCCTCGAGCGCCTCCAGCTCGCTCTCCCATTCGTGCCGGTCGAGCCCGGGTTCGCGCATGACCGGGTCCTGCGCGGCAGCCGAGGAATCGAAACGCGGCCTCGCTTACGATCGGCTCGTGCGAGTGCTGCTAGTCGGGTCGGGGGGCCGTGAGCATGCGCTCGCGTGGTCGCTTACCCGCAGCAGCGGCCTCGACGAGCTGCACGCGGCGCCCGGCAACCCGGGAATCGCCGCGCTCGCGCACTGCCATCCCGTGCGGGACGACGACCAGGGCGCGCTCGTCTCGCTCGCGCGTGAGCTCCGGACCGACCTCGTCGTGGTGGGCCCGGAGGCCCCTCTCGTCGCCGGGCTGGCCGACGAGCTGCGCCACCGCGGCGTGGCCGTCTTCGGCCCGAGCGCCGCGGCCGCGCGCATCGAGGGCTCGAAGTCGTTCGCGAACGAGGTGATGGAGGCCGCCCAGGTCCCCACCGCCCGGACGCTGACGGTCGCCCGGCCGCCCTGCGTGGTCAAGCTCGACGGGCTCGCGGCCGGCAAGGGCGTCTGGATCTGCCGCGACCAGGCGGAGCTCGACTCGGCGCTCCAGGTCGCGGACGCGTTCAGCCAGCCGTTCCACGTTGAGGAGCTGCTCGAAGGGCCCGAGCTGTCGCTGTTCGCCGTGGCCGCCGGCGAGAGCGCGGTCGCCCTGCCGCCGGCCCGAGACTACAAGCGGATCCGCGACGGGGACAGCGGCCCGAACACGGGCGGGATGGGCTCCTTCTCCCCGCTGCCCGACGTCTCCGACGAGGACGCGCCGGAGATCCTCGAGACCGTCCACCTGCCGGTGCTCCGCGAGCTCGCGCGCCGCGGCGCACCGTTCCACGGCCTGCTCTACGCGGGCCTGATGCGGACCGGAGACGGGCTGCGCGTGATCGAGTTCAACTGCCGCTTCGGCGATCCGGAGACGCAGTCGCTGCTCCCCCGGCTCGAGAGTGACCTCCTGCCGCTGCTGGCCGGGGACCTCTCTCAGGAGCCGACTCCGGCGGATCGCGCCGCCGTCACGGTGGTGCTCGCGGGCCGCGAGTACCCCGAGCGCGGCGACACCGGCACGCCGATCGAGGGGGTCGAGGACGCGGAGGCGTCCGGGGCGCTCGTCCTCCATGCGGGGACGGCGTTGCACGGGGGCAGGCTCGTCACGAACGGCGGCCGCATCCTCAACGTCGTCGGCGTCGGGGCAACGGTCGAGGAGGCGAGAGGCGCTGCCTACGACGCGGCCGGCCGCATACATTTCGCCGGCATGCAGTTGCGCTCCGACATCGCCGCGAATGTCTGAGGGGCCACGGGTCGGCATCCTCGTCGGCTCGGAGTCCGACCGCGAGCGGATGCAGAGCGCGACCGCGCTGCTCGACGAGGCGGGCGTCGGCTACGAGTTCGAGGTGCGATCGGCGCACCGCACGCCCGACGCCGTCGCGGAATACGCGCGGAGCGCCCGCGAGCGGGGCCTGCGCGTGCTCATCTGCGGCGCCGGGCTGTCGGCGGCGCTGCCGGGCGCGGTCGCGGCGCACACCGACCTGCCGGTGATCGGCGTACCGCTCCGCTCGAGTCTCAGCGTCCTCGACGGTCTCGACGCCCTGCTCGCGATCGCGCAGATGCCGCCGGGCGTCCCGGTCGCGGCGGTCGGCGTCGACAACGCCCGCAACGCCGCCGCCCTCGCGCTGCGCATCCTCCGGGCCTAGCGGCTTCAGCCGATGATGTTCGTCCCCCCGCGGGGCAGAACGGTGTGCCCGACGCCCCGAGCGTGCAGCGCATGCGCGAGGATGCGGTGTGCCGCGTGCGGCCGGAGCCCGCAGCGGCAGCTCGCCGAGCCTTGCGTCATCACGCCCGCGAAGCGGACGTCGCGGTGATAGCGCCCGTGGGCGATCGCCGCCAGCTCCGCCCACTCCTGTGCCATCGCGGAGTTGTAGATCTCGGGCAGCGCCTTCGTGTGCCGGATGCCCCCGGCCACGTACCACGCCTGCTTCGCGCTCCAGACCGCGCCGATCCCGCCGTCGAGCGAGCCGTAGTCGTAGAGCGTGTGGCCGTGCACCGCCGCGCGGAAGCCGTGGAAGAACTGCTTCGTCTTGTGGAAGCTCGGATCCCACGCGGGCTCGGCGTCGTCGGCCGCCGCCGCCTCGACGTGCTCTGCCAGCCCCTCCTGCGCCAGGATGCGGCCCAGCTTGTTCGTCGCGCGGGCCCAGCGGACGCCCGCCGTGTAGGCGCTCGGCACCGACGGGTGGTAGTTGCTCGTGCCGCGCGCGAGCGTGATCGACGCCGTCGAGCCCTTCGGCAGACAGCGAACGTAACCGCGGGAGTAGCCGACCATGGCCGTCGTGATCTTGTGGTTCGGCGCGAAACGGCCGGAGAAGAGGATCGTCCCGTAGCCGTGGTGCTTGTGGGCCGGCTTGCCGAAGTCGAGGACGACGACCCCGTTCTCGTGCCGCTGCGCGGCGGAGCAGCCCTGCTCGGCGAGGACCCACGGGTGCGCGGTGTGCTCGTAGATCGACATCGTCGTGCCGCGCAGGTGGAGCGCGGGCCGCGGCTGCGACTTCGCAGCCGGCTTGGGTGGCGGCGCCGGCTTGCCCGGAGGGGCGTGCAGTGCCGTCACCAGGTCGCCGAGGTGCGGCGCAAAGCGCGGGACCAGGCTCGTCCTGCTGTCGGCGTGGCTCCGGGCCGGGCCGTGACCCTTCGCGAGGTTTCTCCCTGCCAGCGCGCCGCCGACCAGGCCGAGCGCAGCCGAGAGGGCGGCCGCAACGATGAGAGCATCCTTCTTCAAAAACACCTTCCTACAGGTTTCGCGGGGTAAAGCCGCGCCAGAGTAGCGTCGTCTGCGGCGGATCGCAGGCTCGCTGAAGGCGCGGGGCGCCGGCAGGCCCGCGCTCTAGACTGGGGCCCGTGATCGCCCGCTACTCGCGCCCGGCCATGGCCAGGATCTGGTCGGACGAGGGGAAGCTCTCCGCGTGGCTCGAGGTCGAGCTCGCCGCCACCGCGGCCTGGGCCGAGCTAGGGGTGGTGCCGAGCGACGCGGCGGCGCGAATCGCGCAGGCGAGCCCTCCCACGCCGGAGCGGGTGGCCGAGCTCGAGGCGACGCTCCAGCACGACACCGCGGCATTCGTCGACGCCGTCGCCGAGCAGCTCGGCGAGGAAGGCCGCTGGTTCCACTACGGCCTGACGTCCTCCGACGTCGTCGACACCGCGCTCTCGCTGCAGATCCGCGAAGCCGGCCTGCTGATCCTCGCCGGGCTCGACCGGGCCTTCGCCGCAGTCGTCGCGCGCGCGCAGGAGCACCGGGAGACCCTGCAGATCGGCCGCACCCACGGCGTCCACGCCGAGCCGACCACCTTCGGGCTGAAGCTCGCCGGCTGGGCGTTCGAGCTCGCCCGGGGCCGCGAGCGGGTCGCACGGGCGCTCGAGGGGATGCGCGTCGGCAAGCTTTCCGGCGCGGTGGGCACGTACTCCGCGACCGACCCGGAGCTCGAGCGGCTGGCGTGTGAGCGACTCGGCCTCGAGCCCGCTCCCACCTCGACCCAGATCCTGCAGCGCGACCGCCATGCCGAGCTGCTGACCGCGCTCGCCGTCGTCGCCTCCTCGCTCGACTCCTTCGCGCTCGAGGTCAGGCACCTCGCGCGCACCGAGGTGGGCGAGGTGCAGGAGGCGTTCGGCCGCGGTCAGAAGGGCTCGTCGGCGATGCCGCACAAGCGGAACCCCGTCGTCGCCGAGCGGATCTGCGGACTCGCGCGAGTGGTCCGCGCCTGCTCGCTCGTCGGCCTCGAGAACGTCGCCCTCTGGCACGAGCGGGACATCTCCCACTCGTCGGCCGAGCGCGTCGCCATCCCCGACGCCTTCCTCGCGCTCGACTACATGCTCGACCGCTTCGCCTGGCTGGTGGAGGGACTCGTCGTACGGCCCGAGCGGATGCGCCGGAATCTCGAGGCGAGCCACTTCCTCTTCTTCAGCCAGCGCGTCCTCAACGCGCTCGTCGAGTCCGGGCTCGCGCGCGACGACGCCTACCGCCTCGTCCAGCGCTCCGCGATGCGCGCCTGGGAGGAGGAGCTCGACTTCCGCGAGCTCTGCCGCGCTGACGAGGAGATCGCCTCGCACGTCGACCTCGACTCGGCCTTCGACCTCGGCGCCTACACCCGCCACGTCGACACCGTCTTCGCCCGTCTCGAATCTCTCAAGGGGGAACCAGCACATGTCTGAGCTCCAGCACGTTGCGTCCGGAAAGGTGCGCGAGATCTACTCGATCGACGACGAGCGCCTGCTGCTCGTCGCCTCCGACCGGATCTCGACCTTCGACGTCGTCCTGCCGACCGAGATCCCGGACAAGGGCCGGGTCCTGACCGGCCTCTCCGGCTACTGGTTCACCGTGCTCGCGCCGATCGTGCCGAACCACATGCTCACCATCCGCGACGACGGGCGCTCGATGGAGTGCCGGCGGCTCGAGATGCTGCCGATCGAATGCGTGGTGCGCGGCTATCTCGCCGGCTCCGGTTGGAGGGACTACCAGGCGAGCGGCGAGGTCTGCGGGCACAGCCTGCCCGAGGGCCTCCGCGAGTCGGACCGGCTCCCCGAGCCCATCTTTACGCCGGCGACGAAGGCGCAGGAGGGACACGACGAGAACATCACGCGCGAGCAGGCGGCAGAGCTGGTGGGAGAGGAACGGCTGCGCGAGGTGGAGCGCGTCTCGCTCCGGCTCTACAAGACGGCAGCCGACCACGCGCTCCGCGCGGGGCTCATCATCGCGGACACGAAGTTCGAGCTCGGACTCGACCCGGACGGGAATCTCGTCCTCGGCGACGAGGCGCTGACCCCGGACTCGTCGCGCTTCTGGCCGGGCGACACATATGAGCCCGGCCGCGCCCAGGACAGCTTCGACAAGCAATACGTCCGCGACTACTGCGAGACGACCGGCTGGGACAAGACCGATCCCGGCCCGGAGCTGCCGGACGACGTCGTCCAGGTCACGCGCGCCAAGTACCACGAGGCGTTCGAGCGGCTGACGACGATCCCGTTCCCCGCCTATCTCGATGATCCGACGGTGGTGCTCGGATGAGGGCAACCGTGCTGGTGCGGCCGAAGCCGGGCATCCTCGATCCGCAGGGCGAGGCCGTCGGCTCGGCACTCGGACACCTCGGCTTCGAGGTGCGGGAGGCGCGCGTCGGCAAGGTGATCGACCTCGAGCTCGAGGCAGCCGACGCCGAGGAGGCCAGGGCAGAGGTGGAGCGGATGTGCGCGCAGCTGCTCGCCAACCCCCTGATCGAGTCGTACGAGGTGGAGATCGTTGGCGAGCCCGCAGCCTAGGATCGGGGTCGTCACGTACCCCGGCTCGCAGGACGACCGGGACGCGCTCTGGGCGCTCGCGGCGCTCGACGCCGAGGCCGTGCCGGTCTGGCACGAGGAGGGCGAGCTGCCGGATCTCGACGCGGTCGTCCTCCCGGGCGGCTTCTCGTACGGCGACTACCTCCGCTGCGGCGCGATCGCGCGGTTCTCGCCGGCGACCGCGGCGGTGCGCGGGTTCGCGTCTGCCGGCGGGCTCGTGCTCGGGATCTGCAACGGCTTCCAGGTCCTCTGCGAGGCCGGTCTGCTCCCGGGAGCGCTGCTCCGCAACGAGTCGCTCCGCTTCGTCTGCCGCGACGTGCCGCTGACGGTCGAGCGGGCCGGCCTGCCCTTCACCTCGCGCTGCACGGCCGGACAGCGCCTCGTCCTCCCCGTGAAGCACGGCGACGGCCGCTACCTGCCGCCGCCGGATCTCGACCCCGCCCAGGTCGTGCTCCGCTACGTCGACAACCCGAACGGATCGGTCGAGAACATCGCCGGCGTCTGCAACGAGGCGGGGAACGTGATGGGTCTCATGCCGCACCCCGAGCACGCCGTCGACCCGCTGCTGGGCTCGGACGACGGCGCGCTGCTGCTCGCCTCGCTGGTCGACGCCGCGCGCGACCGCGTGCTCGCCACGATCTAGCCGAACACGAGGCCGAGCGCCTCCGCGAGCGCGGGATGCTGGGCGAGTGCGGCTTTCAGCCGTCCGATGTCCCGTTCGCGGAGCGTCACCGGTCCGCGGGCGCCGCCGCCCGTGCCGGTGTAGGAGAAGCGGACGAGCCGCTGTCCCTTACGCGTCTCGAGCAGCTGCACCTTGGAGGAGAACCGCTTGTCTCCCGCCTGCTGCTGGACGACCAGCTCCTCGACGAGATCCGCAGGTCCCCACGGTGTCGCCGCCCTCGTCGCCATGACGAGGACGCTAGCCGGGAAGCCGTGACGCGTCGGTCACGACTTCCCGGCGAGGGACGAGACAGTCTCAGCCGAGCTTCGAGGCGCAGGGATCGAGGTAGACATCGTCTACCTGCCAGGTCCCGGAGCTCGCCGTTGAGGTGAGTACCACCTGCGCCGAGGTCGTCAAGACGGGCAGAGCGAGCGACGAGAGCACACGCTGCGTCGGCTGCCAGCTCGAGTAGCCGCCCGGGGAGAGGCTCCCCACGTTGAGCACCCCCGTGAGGTTCCCGAGGAGCCCGTGGAACACGACCTGCACGCGGAGCGAGCCGTTGGCGCCGGAGCTGTGCGCGAACATGCGAACCCAAGGGTCGAGGAGATTGACGGGCAGGGTCGCGCTCTGCGCCGTCGCGCCGGGGGCGAGCTGGAGGGCGTGTGTACCGGAGCCAGAGACGTGCCACGGCTCGTTGCCCTGGACGATCGAGGCCTTGCCGCCCATCGTCCACTTCGTCGCGCCGCTCTCGAAGCCGAGATTCGGGAACGCACAGTAGGCAGCCGAGTCGCCCCAAGCCACGAATGGATTCGTCGTCGCCCCGCACGAAGGCAGGAGCCCGCCGAGCAGGCCACCGGTGGAGCCGGCGGACGCAGCCGGCACAGAGAGTCCAGTCGTCGCGAGGACGACCGCGAGAACAAGCCACAGACGAATCCGCTTACCGCACATCAGACACCTCTTCACAGCCGCAGGAACAGTGCTCCCATCCTGGGCTCGCCGCGGGAGGCCGGCAATCACTCCGGCGGGGGTCATCGCTCACTCGAACGAGGGTTTGTCCGCAGGCGCTCAAGCCTCCCCCGGCGGGATGCCGATCATGTTCCGGTGAGCGAGATCATCGCCGCGGGCGCCGCCCGGACCACCGACGACGCGGTTCTCGCGCTCGCGCGGGAGAGCGAGTCGAAGCACCTTTCCCGCACGGGCGTCACCGGCCTGCTCGCGGCGGGGTTCGTCGCCGTCGCGCTCACGGCGCTCGCGCTCCCGTCGCACCGGCCACTGTCGCTTACGGCGCTCGCGACCTGCCTCGTCGCGTACGCGATCGCCTCCCGCGTGGAGGTCGAGTTTCCCGGCTTTGTCGCGCTGCCCACCGAGGCTTTGTTCGTGGGGATGTGGTTCGTGCTGCCCCTGCCGACGCTTCCGCTCGTCGTCTGCGCAGCGATGGTGCTCGGGAAGCTGCCGGACGTCCTCCGGGGCCGTGAGCCTGCCGACCGGCTCGCGCTCACCGTCGCGAACTGCTGGTTCTCGCTCGGTCCCGCCGTCGTCCTCTACCTCGTGGGACAGCGCGGGCCACGTTGGCACGACGTCCCGTTCTACGTCGCCGCCCTCGCTGCGCAATTCGTGCTGGACTCCGCCTCGACCTACGTGCTGGCGCGCTCCGTCGTGCGGCGACCGCTCTCGCTCCAAGGCCACGTGCGGAGCGTCCTCTCCGCGTATGGCTTCGACACGGTCCTCGCTCCGCTCGGACTGCTGGCCGCGTTCCCGGCGTCCCGCCACACGGAGGCTTTGCTGCTCCTCCTCCCCATGGTGCTGATCGTCGCCCGGGTCGGCCACGAGCGCCAGGAGAAGAACGACAAGGTGCTCGAGCTGAAGAACGCGTACCAGGGGACGTCGTACCTGCTCGGCGACATGATCGAGGCGGACGACGCGTATACCGGGTCGCACAGCCGGGACGTCGTGGAGCTCGTCCTCGCGGTCGCGGAGCGGCTCGGGCTCGACGCCGACGAGCTGCGGATGGCCGAGTTCACGGCGCTCCTCCACGACGTCGGCAAGGTGCGGGTCCCGACCGAGATCATCAACAAGCCGGGGCCGCTCGACGACGAGGAGCGCGCGCTGATGAACACGCACACGATCCTCGGCCAGGAGATGCTCGAGCGCGCCGGCGGGCTCCTGGGCGAGGTCGGCCCGCTCGTCCGCTCCTGCCACGAGCACTGGGACGGGAACGGCTATCCCGACCGGCTGGCCGGCGACCAGATCCCGCTCGTCGCGCGCATCGTGTGCGCGTGCGACGCCTGGAGCGCGATGACCACCGACCGCTCCTACCGTCGCGCGCTCTCACGCGAGGCTGCCGTCGAGGAGCTGCGGCACTGCGCCGGGACCCAGTTCGATCCCCGCGTGGTCGACGCGCTGCTGTCCGTTCTCTAGCCGACGAGCAGGCCGAAGAGGTAGCCCGCGCAGAGCGAGCCGGCCGGGCCGATGACCCAGGCAACCGGAATCGAGAGCAGGGTCCGGGTGTGGACGACCTCGCGCCCGCGCGCGATGCCGGCGCCGGCCATCGCGCCCACGAGCGCCTGATTCATCGAGGTGAAGAAGCCGAACGCGACCGCCGCGAGGACGACCCCCGCCTGGACGAGCTGCGCGGCCGTCGCCATCGCGCGGTCGACGTCGACGATCTCGAACGCGACGCGGCGCAGGAGCGGCCTCCCCCACGTCAGGACGCCGAGCGCGATGCCCGCGCCGCCGACGGCGCCGGCGGCGAGAGGGCCGAACACGCCGGTGCCGACGAGCGCGCCGCTCGCGTTCGAGACGTCGTTCGCTCCCATTGCGAAGGCGGCGACGGCTCCCACCGCGACGAGCGCCGCGCCGATCCGCCCACCGAGCGGCACGCGGTCGAGCCCCTTCGTCAGGAGCGCCCCCAGCAGGAAGGACGCGACGGGCGCGCTCACCCAGACGATCGCGAGGTGGCCGATCGCGCTCCAGCGGACTCCCCTCCCCGCCGCGAGCGTGACGCCGACGACGGAGAAGACGAGGATCTGGATCGTCGAGGTCGGCGCCCGCAGCCGGTTGAAGGCGGTGGTGAGCGCGAAGGCGACGCCGATCACGACGACTTCCTCGCGCACGGAAAGCGTGCTGTCGGTCAGGCCGGAGCCGACTCGCTGCTCGACGGCATGGCTCGCGAACGTCGCGCCGACGAGCGCTAGCGGCGCCATCAGGATCAACGCCTGCCACGCGCCGATCGCCCGCAGGGCGTGCGGCATCCCCATCACGGCGCCCGTGTAGTGGGCGCCGATGCTCCACGCGAAGCCGATCGCGAGGACGACGAGAAGTGCGGTCACATCAGCTGTGCGACGCGCTCCGCCGCAGCGGCGAGCTCCTCGTCGGTCACGTTCGGCAGCACGTCCTCCCAGACCGGGAGCGCCATGCCCGCCGCCTCGAGCATCCCGAGCGGCCTGGGCAGGAACCAGACGTGGAAGTGCGCACCGCCGTCCCCCCAGCGGTAGAGGTGGACGCGCGCGACGTCGCCGAGGGCGAGGATCGCCCGCTCGACACGCGCCGCGACGCGGCCGAAGTCGGCAGCGAGCTCCTCCGGCAGGTCGGAGAAGGAGTCGACGTGGACGCGGCTCGCCAGCCACACGGCCCCGGGAAGGCTGCCGTGGACGGGCGGGTGGAGCGTCCACCTCTCGTCCGACCAGACCGGCGCCGTGGTCTTGCCGTTGCAGATGGCGCACGGCGGGCCGCCGGGCTCGCCCCGGCGCGGCGGCTCGGGGATCTGGCGCTCGCCCGGCTCGCGCGGGACGAGCGGCTCGACGTACGGCAGGGCCATGCTGCTCATCTTGGCTCCTTTCGGCTATTTGCGGGTTGAGCGCTCGCGGGGGCGGTGATGCCGCGCAGGACGACGGCGACGACGCATCTCCTCGCCTCCTCCGCCGGCCACTCGTGGCGGCCGCGGAGGTGGACGTACGGCCAGGCGGTCATGTTGAAGGCGAGGTCGGCCGCACGGCCGACGTCGTCGGCCTCGGGCAGCGAGCCGTCCTGCGCACCCTCGCGGAGGAACTGGATGAACGGATGCAGGTAGTCCGCCGGCACGCCCGGCGCGGTGTCCTGGTGGAAGGCCTCGTCGGTCGCGAGCATCAGCGGCAGGTGACGGTCGAGCAGGTCGCAAAGCACCTCGAGGCCACGCGTCAGCCGCTCCAGCCCGGATCCCGCGGACGTGAGGATCGGATACATCGTCCGACGGTAGTCCTCGGCGAGATCGCCGACCAGCGCCTGGATCAGCACTTCGCGGGAGTGACCCTGCCGCCAGAGCGTCGAGCGCGCCCGGCCACCGACCTCGGCGACCCGCTCGAGGGTCAGGCCCGAGAAGCCGCGCTCCCGCAGGACGTCGATGGTCGCGCGACGCAGCTCCTCGTCGACGACGGGCGCCGCTCGCTCCTGCGGTGTTGCGTGCATCGAACATGGATGTTGCATGATTGCACCGACGTTGTCAAGCTCGTCTCCGTTCCCTTGTCGCCGTGAGGGGAGACGCTGTACCGTCCGCTCTATGGAGGGTCGCGAGCAGCGCGACCCGGGCTACGACGACTGGTTCGACGAGCCCGAGCCGCTGACCGACACGCAGAGTGGCGTGAGCCGCGGCGTGTACGACGACTCGGACGAGGTTTGGGTCCTGCCGGACGACGAGGCGCCCCGTGAGCGCGGCCTGTGGACGATCGTCGTCGCCGGCCGAACCCTCACGGCGACCCAGGTGGCAATCATCGCGGTGTCCGTGCTCGCGCTCTTCTTCGCAATCCTCGCCGCCGCCGGCGTCTTCAGCAGCGGCAAGACTGCGGCGCCGCCGGTTGCGCCGCCGAAGAAACAGGTCACGGTCACGGTGCAGACCTCGACGGCGGCCGTCACGACCCCGACGGGCGAGGCGCCGGCACAAACCCTCAACCCCGGCGACACGGGCTCGCAGGTAGAGGTGCTCCAGCGGGCACTCAACTCGCTCGGCTTCTCGGTGGGCAAGCCGGACGGCGACTACGGCCCGGCCACGCAGACGGCGGTGGAGAAGTTCCAGGCCGCGAAGGGCCTTGCGGAGGACGGCGTGGTCGGGCAGCAGACGCTCGCCGCGCTGCAGGCCGCGCTGTCCGGATAGGGGCGCTCAGCCCGGCTTGCCGAGCCCGTTGAGCTCCTGCGGGATGAGCAGCTCGAAGCGGGCGCCGCTCGGGCCCGGGTCGTAGACGAGGTCTCCTCCGTGCGCCTGCGCGTACGCGCGGGCGATCGCGAGCCCCAGGCCGTGGCCGCTCGCGCCGCCGCCGCGCGCGAAACGGTCGAAGATGCGCCCCTCGAGCTCGGTCGGCACGCCGGGGCCCGCGTCCTCGACCGCGACGCGGAGGTGGCGGTCGCGCTGCTGCGCGAGGATGCGGATCGGCGGGGCGCCGTAGCGGACGGCGTTCGCGACGAGGTTCGAGATCACCCGCTCGAGCACGACCGGGTCGACGACGGCGGCGAGATCGTCCGGGATGTCCAGCTCGACCGCGTCGCTCGCGGAGAGGGCTCCCTGCACGACGTCGGCGAGAGCGGCCTTCAGGACGACCGGCCGGGGCTCGACGCTGATGGCGTGGGCGTCGAGCCGTGAGAGGTCGAGGAGCTCTTCGAGCAGCCGGCGCAGCCGCTCGCCTTGCTCGACGCCGACCCGCAGCAGCTCCTCCCGGAGCTTGTCCGTCAGCGCCGGGCCTCGCTCCGCCAGCGTCCTGAGGACGCCGTAGACCGCCGTGGCCGGGGTGCGCAGCTCGTGCGAAGCGATCGCGACGAAGTTCAGCTTGAGCTGGTCGAGCCGGACGAGGTCCTCGTGTAGCCGGGCCCGCTCGATCGCGATCGCGACGCGCTCGGCGACGAGCTGGAGCAGCTCGACCTCGTCGCGCGTGAACTGCCGCGACGTGAGCGCCCCGACGTGCAGGACGCCGAGCGATGCCCCTCTGACGATCAGCGGCACGCCGAGCATGCACTTGAGATGCTTCTGGCGCAGGATCGGGTTGAAGACGGGGTACACGTCGACGTCGATCACCATCGGCCGCGCCTCGGCGGCGACCCGGCCGGCGAAGCCGGCGCCGAGCGGGATCCGGACGCCCACCTCCTCCTCGATGCCGAGCGCCGCGCGCGCGACCAGCTCGTTCGTCTCCTCGTCGAGCAGGAGGACCGCGCACGTGTCGGTCTGGAGGATCTCCCGGATCCGGGGCAGGAGGACCTTGAGGAGCTCGTTCACCTCGAGGTGGGCCAGGGCGGCGTCGGTCACCGCCTGCACGTGCTCGATCCGCTGCCGCGCGGCGCGCTCGGCCTCGAACAGGCGCGCGTGCTCGATCGCGAGCGCCGCCCGGTCGGCTACGAGCTGCAGCAGCTCGACCTCGTCGTCGGCGAACGCGCGGGGGACGAGCGAGCCGACGTGGAGCACACCCCGCACGTCTCCCTCCACGACGAGCGGGACGCCGAGCATCGACTTGATCCCCTTCTCCCGCAGGAGCGGGTTGAGGACGTGCGCGTGGTCGACGTCGTCGAGGACCACCGGCCGTTTCTCGGCGGCGATCCGGCCGGCGAAGCCGCCGCCGACCGGGATGCGGACGCCTCGATCGACCTCTTCCTCGAGCCCCAGCGCCGCGCGCGCGACGAGCTCGTTCGTCTCCTCGTCGAGCAGCAGGATCGCGCAGGTGTCGACCTCGAGGATCTGCCGTGTCCGCTGGAGCAGCGCGCGCAGCAGCTCGTCGAGACGCAGGTGGGCGAGCGCCGCATCCGTGACCGTCTGCAGGCGCCGGACGTGCTCCGCCGTCGAGCCCTCCGACCACACGGCTCTTTCTTGCCGCAAAGCGGGGAAAGCTATGCCTGGCTGCTGCGGGAGTTGCGGCCGGCGAGCAACGCCGCGGCGAGCGCGAAGCCCAGGACGACCTCGGCGAGCCAGACGTCGCGGTGACGGATCGGGTCGATGGTGACCCTCCGCGCGAGCGGCTCGAACATGAGTGTCGCGGCCGTCAGTAGCGCGCCGGCGACCGCGCGCCGGGTGCGCCACTGCTGGCCGAACCAGCCGAACAGCGGGCCCGTCACGATGCCGCCCACCAGCACGAGACGCTCGCTGGTGACGAAACCTCGCAGGGACGCGGCCGTCACGTGCGCGCCCTCGACCGGGCTCAACGTCAGGACCGCGTAGCCGAGCAGCGCCGCGTACGTGCAGGCGAGCCCGACGAGCGCCGCGCGGCGCGGCTCGCGCTGCGTCGCTCCGGCGACGAAGGCGAGCACGAGCCACGGCGCCGAGAGAATGCTGACGTCGGACGACCAGCCGGCGGCCCAGACATGGCCCGAGCCGGTGAGGCTGCCGAGGTACTGGTCGCCGGCGCCGAAGGCGGCGGAGAGGACGAGTGCTAGGGCGACGACCGGCATCGCGGGCGATGCTAGCTTCGCTCCGCACGAGCAGCCACCTTCGCGCACCACGCGGCGGAGGCTAGCCGTAGATTCCCGCCGGTGAGACCAGGGATCCCGGGGCTGCTGCGGAGGAACGCGAACTTCCGCCGCTACTTCATCGGCCAGTCGATCTCGCTCCTCGGCGACCAGGTCTCGTACATCGCGCTGCCGCTGACGGCGGTGCTCGCGCTGCACGCGACCGCGGGCCAGATGGGCGCGCTCACCACGGCCTACCTCCTGCCGAACCTGCTGCTCTCGCTCCATGCGGGCGTCTGGGTCGACCGCAGCGGCCGGCGGCGGGAGGTGATGCTCGCCGCAGACGTCGCACGCGGTCTGCTCACCGCGACGATCCCCGTCGCGTTCGCGCTCGGCCACTTGACCTGGACCCAGCTCTACGTCGTCGCCTTCCTGCTCGGCTGCGCGTCGGTGGTCTTCTACGTCAGCTACGGCGGCTTCCTCCAGACCATCGTCCCACGCGAGGACTACATCTCGGCGAACACCCTGATCAACGGCACGCGCGGCTTCTCGTTCCTCGCGGGAACGAGCCTCGGTGGAGTGCTCGTCCAGCTCCTGCGCGGGCCATACGCACTCGCGCTCGACGCGGTGTCGTTCATCTCGTCGGCGCTCGCGCTGCGGCGCATCGACGCCGCCGACCCGCCGGGCGCCGCGCGCGAGACCGGGGGCATCGGCACCGGCCTGCGTTGGATCCGCCACAACCCCGTGATGCGCGCCGACCTGCTCGGCGTCGCCACGATCAACTTCTTCAACTTCGTCTACTGGGCGCTCTTCCTGCTCTATGCGAGCCGGTACCTCCACGTTGCGCCGGCCACCATCGGTGTGGTGCTCGGCGTCGCGGCCGTCGGAACGCTCATCGCCTCTGCGCTCACCGGCCGCATCGCGAGAGCGATCGGCCTCGGCCCGGCGTTTCTCGTCGGCTGCTTTCTCTTCCCGGCGCCGCTGCTGCTCGTGCCGGCCGCGCGCGGGCCGCACTGGCTCGTCATCGCCTTCCTCTTCACGGCGGAGTTCATCTCGGGGATGGGGCTGATGCTGCTCGACATCCTTTCCGGCTCGATGGCAGCCGGCCTGATCCCGCCGCCGCTCCGGTCGCGGGTCTCCGGCGCCTTCATGGTCGTGAACTACGGGGTGCGCCCGCTCGGCACGACCGTGGCCGGCGTGCTGGGCTCGACGATCGGCGTCCACAACACGATCTGGATCGGCGCCGGCGGCGCCCTGCTCGGGATGGTCTTCCTCCTCCCCTCGCCGATTCGCCACGTCCACGACGTGCCCGAGCCGGCGGAGCTGTGAGCGCGGCTACTTGCCGCTGCGGTCGATCAGCTCGACGCGGTAGCCGTCCGGATCCTGCACGAAGCAGATGAGCGAGCCGCCCTCGCGGACGCGGTACGGCTCACGCTCGGCCTCGATGCCCTGCTCCTTCAGCTCCGCGAGCGTGGCGGCGAGGTCGTCGACGCCGACCGCGATGTGCCCGTAGCCCGTGCCGAG
>DASXDE010000111.1:0-19645 GCA_036490825.1 Gaiellaceae bacterium | reverse complement strand
GATCGGCTGGAACCCGCTGACGTTCGTGAACAACGTCTCGGCGAACCGGATCTTCGAGCTGAAGGCCGAGCAAAGCGGAGCGAACCTGGACGGCGTCATCTCGACGAGCTACGTCGCGAGCCAGACGCTTCAGCCGAACCTGCCCGGCATGAAGCTCGCGAAGAACATCATCCACACGTACGCACCTTCCCTCGACCAGGACTTCGCGGCGGGCGACCTGAACCTCGTCTACGGGCTGGCCGCCGGGTGGACGTTCGTCGACGCCCTCAAGCACGCCGGCAAGAACCTGACGCGGGCGGGGCTGATGCATGCGCTCCGGAACCTGACGGAGACGAAGAACCCCTTCGTCTATCCGGGGATGACGATCCAGACGTCGAAGAAGCGCACCTTCCCCATGGAGCAGCTGATCATGACCAAGTGGAGCGGCGGCGCAAGCGGCGACTGGCACCCCTTCGGCAAGATCATCAGCGGCTTGCACTAGGACTCGGCCGGAATCGCGAGGGGGAGCTCCGGCTCCCCTTCGCTCTTTCACGCGAGGCCGGTGGGATCGGTGACCGGCGCGCGGCACGCGAAGCGCTCGCAGACGTAGACGGCGGGCTTGCCATCGACGAGCGTCTTCCCCTCGAGCAGCGGGACGTCGTCCGCCGGACCGAAGGCGACGACCGCGTTGGGGTCGAAGCCCTGGAGGGCGGCGCGGGCGACGTCCGAGTCGGGGTCGCCGACGATCGCGAGCTCGCGCGGCGGCGCGAGGTGGAGGTCGAGCGCGCACAGCGCCCAGCCGAACGCGGTCGGCGCCCGCGCGAGGAGGTCGCGGACGAGCCGGAGCGCGCCGACGGCCTGCCGCTCGAGCTCGTCATCGCCCCAGATCCGCGCGAGGCGCAGGAGGACGAAGGCGAGCATCGAGTTGCCCGACGGCGTCGGGTTGTCGTCGAAGGACTTCTGCCGCGCGACGAGCCGCTCGCCGTCGGCCGCGGTGAGGAAGAAGCCGCCCCGCTCCGGGTCGCCGAAGCGCTCGGCGGCCTCCAGCGCCACGCGGCGCGCCTCGTGCAACCAGCGTAGGTCGCCGGTCGCGACGTGCAGCTCGTACAGGCCGTGCGCGACGTTCGCGTAGTCGTCGAGGTAGGCGGGGTACTTGGCCTCGCCCTCGCGGAGCGTCCGCCACAGCGGATCGGCGCAGAGCAGCTCCCCGAGCTCCAGCGCCGCTTGTAACAGACTGTTACTTGCCAGGCGGCGGGCGCCTTCGGCCAGCGCGGCGAGAGCGAGCCCGTTCCACGACGCGATCACCTTGTCGTCGAGCGCGGGTTGCGGGCGCTGCTGGCGGATCGCGAGCAGTCGCGCGCGCGTCTCCTCGTCGAGCTCGCCGCGCAGGATCGAGCGACCGTGCTCGAACGGCTGCAGCAGCTCCGCCGGCGCGCCTTCGGCCGGAGCCCATGTGTACGTCAGCCCCTCCACGCCGTCGGTGTCCGCGTCCTGCGCGGAGGCGAAGCCGCCGCCCGGCAGCCGCAGCTCGCGCAGCATGTACTCCAGCGTCTGCTCCGCGACGGCGCGGTACCGCTCCTCCCCGGTGAGCACCCACGCGTGGAGGTACGCCGGAACGAGGAGCGCGTTGTCGTACAGCATCTTCTCGAAGTGCGGCACGAGCCACTCCGCGTCGACGGCGTAGCGGTGGAAGCCGCCGCCCACGAGGTCGTACATCCCGCCCGCCGCCATCCCGTCGAGCGTGAGCCGGACCGGCTCGAGGGCGCCGCGCCGGAGCAGGAACTCGAGCGCCGACGCGGGCGGGAACTTCGGCGCATGCCCGAAGCCGCCCCGGCGCGGGTCGAGCTGCGCGAGCAGGACGCGCTCGGCCTCGGCGAGCAGCGCCTCGGTGAGGGGCTCCCGGGACGGCTCCGTCTCGGCCGACCGCCGCAGCGCGCCGACGAGCGCCTCCGCCTGGGCCGCCACGTCCTCCGGCCGCTCCCGGTAGGCGCCGGCGACCGCGCGGAGCACCTGCTGGAACGAGGGCATCCCGTGCCGCGGCTCGGGCGGGAAGTACGTGCCGCCGAAGAACGGCTCGCCGTCCGGCGTGACGAAGACCGTGAGCGGCCAGCCGCCCTGCCCGGTCAGCGCGACGACGGCGTCCATGTAGACGGCGTCGACGTCTGGCCGCTCCTCGCGATCGACCTTGACGTTGACGAACAGCTCGTTCATGACGGCCGCAGTCGCTTCGTCCTCGAACGACTCGCGCTCCATCACGTGGCACCAGTGACAGGCGGAGTAGCCGATCGAGACGAGCAGCGGCTTCCCCTCGGCGCGGGCGCGCCCGAGCGCCTCCTCTCCCCACGGGTGCCACTCCACGGGGTTGTCGGCGTGCTGGAGGAGATACGGGCTCGTCTCCTGCGCCAGCCGGTTCACCGGGGTAGCGTAGGCGCCGATGAGCACCCTGCCGGGCGGCACCGTCACGTTCGTCTTCACGGACATCGAGGGCTCGACGAGGCTCCTGCAGGAGCTCGGCGACGAAAGCTACGGGCAGGTGTCGGGCGACCACAGGCGCCTCGTGCGCGAGACGTTCGGGGCGCGCGGGGGCACGGAGATCGACACGCAGGGCGACGCCTTCTTCTTCTCCTTCCCGCGGGCGCGCGACGCGGTCGCGGCCGCCGTCGACGCGCAGCGGGCGCTCCACGATCACGAGTGGCCGGGGGGACGCGAGGTTCGCGTGCGGATGGGCTTGCACACGGGCGAGCCTCAGGTCGGCGACGAGGGCTATCTCGG
This sequence comes from Gaiellaceae bacterium, assembly GCA_036490825.1. Taxonomy (GTDB): domain Bacteria; phylum Actinomycetota; class Thermoleophilia; order Gaiellales; family Gaiellaceae; genus Palsa-739. The sequence goes on along the minus strand of DASXDE010000111.1, from coordinate 16,894 downwards.
CCTCGACGTGGTACGGGCGGCGCGCATCTCGTCGGCCGGCCACGGTGGCCAGATCCTCATCTCCGAGACGACGCGGGCGCTGCTCGGCAACCAGCTCCCGGACGGGGTGGCGGTGCACGACCTCGGGCAACAGCACCTGAAGGACGTCCAGCACGAGCACATCTACGAGCTCACGATCGACGGACGTGCCGCGTCCCAGCGTCAGCTGAAGACGGAGTCGCCGAAGTCAAGGCAGGAGGACCTGACGGCGCGGTTCACGGAACGCATCAACGCCTATGTCGAGCGTCAGCTCGAGTCGGCGTTCGATTCGGCGCTCGACGAGGAACGCGACGAGCGCGAGTAGCCAACCAGCGTCGCGTGTCGGCGGAAGCCGAGCGACTCGTAGAGCCCGCACGCCGCGTCCGTCACGCAGTAGACGATCGCCTCCCGCCCGCCCTCCTCGTGCAGGCGGCGCAGCGCGAACGTGCACACCGCGGCGCCGAGGCCGCGGCGACGGAACTCGTCCCGCACTCCGACCGGCTCGAGCTCGCCGACGCGGTTCGCGTCGTCCGGCCACATGAGCGCGTAGGCGGCGAAGCGGCCGTCGGGCGCCTCGACGACGCAGTCGAGGGACGCGCGATACGGCCACGAGGCCTGGACGTTCGCGAAGCTCGTCTCGGTCACGCGCGACGGCGCCCACACCTCGCGGTGGATCGCGACGCGTTCCGCGAGGTCGTCCGGCTCGACGGTCCGGTAGCGAAAGCCTTCGGGCAGCGGCGGCAACTCGGGAGCTTCGGGCAGGTCGCGCGCGAGGAAGTGCATGAGCGGGCCCTGGCGGTTCACGTTCGTCTCGCTCGGCTGGGCGAAGCCGTGCCGCTCGAGCGCGGCCCGCACCTCGGCATCGTCCTCGAAGGCGACCGCGGTGCGCGCCTCGGGATCCGCGAGGATCTCGTCGAGTAGGTCGCGCCGGTCGCGCCGGACGTCGAACTCCAGCAGCCCGCGATCGCCCTTCAGCCACGACCAGGCGACGGTGCGCTCGCCGTCCTTCCAGAGTCGGATCTTCCATTCGTCCTCGCGTCCCTCGTGCTGGCGGAGCCCCCACGTGACGTCGCCGACGTGCCAGGGAGCGCGCACGCCGAGCTCGCGCCGCTGCTCGAGGGCGAGCTCGTGCATCGCTGCGATGATCTCGGGCGTGAGTCGCACGTACGAGGAGCTTGAGGTCGGGGCGGTCTACCGGAGCCGCCACGGACGCACCGTACTGGAGGCCGACAACGTCTGGTTCACGCTGCTCACGCTGAACACGAACTCGATCCACTTCGACGCCGAGTACGCGGCGACGACCGAGTGGGGCCGGCCGCTCGTCGACTCGACGTTCACACTCGCGCTCGTGACGGGACTGTCCGTCGCGGACGTGTCCGAGCGCGGGATCAACCTCGGCTGGCGCGAGGTGCGGCTGCCGGCGCCCGTCTTCGCCGGCGACACGATCCGGGCCGAGACGGAGGTGCTCGCCAAGCGCGAGTCGCAGTCGCGCCCGGGCTTCGGCATCGTCACCGTCCGCACGCGCGGCCTCAACCAGCGCGAGGAGATCGTGATCGAGTTCGAGCGCTCGATCATGCTGGCGCTGTGATCGAGACCGAGCGGTTGCTCCTGCGAAAGCCCCGCCTGGAGGACGCGCAGTCTGCGCTCGACCTGATCACCGACCCGCTCGCGATGGCGCACATCGGCGGCGTCCACCCCGACGCCGCAACCGATCCGGGCTTCGTCGTCGGGCGCTGGATCCAGCGCTGGGACGACAACGGCTGCGGCCCCTTCTCCGTCGTCCGGCGCGAGGACGGACGCTGGCTGGGGCGCACCGGGATCCTCGTGTGGGACGCTCGAACCTGGACACACACGACCTTCGCGAACGCGGGCGAGCACGCGCAGCCCGAGCTCGGCTGGGCGTTCGCGCGCGAGCACTGGGGGCACGGGTACGCAACCGAGGCCGTCGCCGCCGCGCGCGACTGGGGCCGCGAGCGCGGCTTCGAGCGGCTCGTCTCCCTGATCGCGCCCGCCAACCTCCGTTCCCAGCGCCTCGCGGAGCGGCTCGGCGCGACGCCCGGCGAGACGGTCCACCTGTTCGACAACGGCCCGCACGTCATCTGGGAACACCCGCGGTGATCGAGACCGGGCGCCTCCTCCTGCGGAAGCCACGCGCGGCGGACGCCGCCGACCTCGCCGGCGCGTACGCCGACCCGGAGGTCGTCCGCTTCATCGGGGACGGCAGAACGGCGACACTCGCGGAGGTGGAGGCGGGCCTCGAGCAGTGGCTCGAGCGTTGGGAAACCTGGGGCATGAGCTTGTGCTCCCTCGAGCGGCAGGAGGACGGTCGCGTCGTCGGCCGCGCCGGCTTCCTCCTCTGGGATCCCGAGACGTGGCAGGTGCCCGGCGACGAGGTCGAGCTCGGTTGGCTCCTCGCACGCGAGCACTGGGGCAACGGATACGCGACCGAGGCCGCGCTCGCGCTGCGCGACTGGGCGTTCGCCGAGCGCGGGCTGACCCGGCTGATCTCGCTGATCAACCCCGAGAACGTGCGCTCCATCCGCGTGGCGGAGAGGCTCGGCGAGCGCTACGAGCGGGACGTCGAGGTTCGCGGCAAGACGGGCCGCCTCTACTCGATCGAGCGATGACCGCGCTCCGTCCCCTCGCCGGCGCCCGCGTCGTCGACGTGACGTCCTCCCTCGCGGGGCCGACGGCGACGCAGCTGCTCGCCGCGCTCGGCGCCGACGTCGTCAAGGTCGAGCCGCTCGCCGGCGACCACGCACGCGCCTGGGGGCCGCCGTTTCTGGAGGGCGAGGGCGCGATGTTCCTCGCCGCGAACGCCGGCAAGCGATCGCTCGCAGTCGAGCTCGGGGACAGCCGCGGCCGCGAGATCGTGCTGCGGCTCGTCGACCGCGCCGACGTGTTCATCCAGAGCCTCCGCCCGGGCGCCGCGGAGCGGCACGGCCTCGGCGCCCACGAGCTCCGGGCGCGCAACCCACGGCTCGTCCACTGCTCGATCTCCGCGTTCGGCACTCGGGGTCCGTTGAGCGACCGGCCCGGCTACGACCCGCTCCTGCAGGCCGCCTCGGGGATCATGAGCGTGACGGGCGAGAGGGACCGCCCGCCGGTGCGCGTCGGCGTGTCGCTGATCGACCTGGGCACCGGCGTCTGGGCGGCGCTCGGCGTGCTCGCCGCGCTGTACGAGCGCGAACGCACCGGTGCCGGCCGCACGCTCGAGATCTCGCTCTACGAGACTGCGCTTTCCCTGCTCGCCTCCCAGGTCGTCGGGTACCTCGGCGCCGGCGACGTGCCGGGTCGGGAGGGCACCGGGTTCCCGCAGATCGCGCCGTACCAGGTCTTTCCGACGCGCGACGGCGAGCTGATGATCGTGGCGGGGAACGACAGGCTCTTCGCAGCGCTCTGCGGCGTGCTCGACGTGCCTGAGCTGGCCGGCGACGGGCGCTTCCTCACGAACCCGGACCGCGTCGCGCGGAAGGCCGAGCTGGCCGCGCTGCTCGAAGAGCGCACGCGCGCCAGGGAGTCGGGCGAGCTGCTCGACGCGCTCGTCGAGGCGGGCGTCCCGGCGTCACCGGTCCACGACGTCGGCGAGGCGGCACGGCATCTGCAGACGGAGGCGCTCGGGATCCTCCAGTCGTTCGGCGATCTCGTCACCGTCGCGGCGCCCCTCTCGGCCGACGGCGAGCGGGTGCGCCACCACGCACCGCCGCCGGCACTCGGCGAGCACACGGAGGAGATCCTCCGGGAGCTCGGCTACTCGGCCGAGGAGGTCGCGGAGCTTGCTGAGACGAGCGTCGTCCGCCTGCGCTGAACACGACACGTCCTGAACCTGGTTCCGGACGTGTGCTTTACGGCCAGGTACCGGCGCGGTGGAGGTAGCCCTCGAGCGTGCGGCCGAGCACGCCTTCGACCCACTGCGAGACGCCGACGAGCGCGTCGAGGTCGATACCCGTCTCGACGCCCTCGCCCTCCAGGAGGTAGACGAGATCCTCGGTCGCGACGTTGCCCGTCGCGCGCGGCGAGAAGGGACAGCCGCCCAGGCCGCCGATCGACGCGTCGAGGACGCGCGCGCCCGCGTCGAGCGCGGCGAGACAGTTCGCATAGCCGGTGTTGCGCGTGTTGTGGCCGTGGAAGCCGGCCGCGTGCGCCTGCTCGACGAGCGAGCGGACCGCCGACGGCGTCGCGACGCCGATCGTGTCCGCGAGGACGACCTCGGCGCGCTCGGCGAACCGCCCGGCGAGCTCCGCGACGACGCCGGGATCGACTCGGCCCTCGAAGGGGCAGCCGAACGAGCACGAGATCGTGACGGTCGCTGGCGTCTCCCCCGCGGCGAGGATCGCCTCCGCACGCCCGACCGCCTCGGCGAGCGTCGCGTTCCCGTTGCGCAGGTTGAAGGCCTCGGTGGCCGCGAAGGTCACGTTGACGCGGTCGAGGCCGGCCGCGGCGAAGCGCTCCCAGCCGCGCTCGTTGAGGACGAGGCCCGACAGCTCCGCGTCCTCGCGCTGGTGCACCAGCTCGGCGACCTCCTCCGCGCCGGCCATCTGCGGGACGCGGTCGGCGCGGACGAAGCTGACGGCCTCGATCCGCGGCAGGCCGGCGGCGGCGAGGCGCCCGACGAGCTCCGCCCGCGTCGCGGCGGGCAACACCTCGGGCTCGTTCTGGAGCCCGTCGCGCGGCCCGACGTCGCAAACGGTGATCTCCACCCGATCGAGCGTACTGACTGCGGGTGTGCTTGTAACAGTTTGTTACTAGCGCGGACAGTGGCGGAACGGGCCATGTCGAGCCTGGAGCCGAGCCGGGCTCGGAATCACCTTGTAACAGTCTGTTACGAGGCTCGCCAGATCCGCACGAGCCTGAGCCTGCAGCCGGCTAGCGCGTCCCGAGCTCCATTCCGAGCAAGCGGGGCAAGGCAGCCGCCGCTCGCGCGGCGACCGGCGGGCGGCGGCCCTCCTCCTCGGCCGCCTCGCAGCTCATGATCGCCCAGCGCACGAGCCCGCCACCGACCCGGCGGAACGGCTCCCCGGGAAGCCCCGGCACGGACCGCGCGGCGAGCGGCAGCCGCGTCCACTCGTCGTCGGCGCGGAGGACGAGCGATGCGAGGATGCGGCCGCCGAGCCAGCTTGGCCCGACGCCGTGTCCGGAGTAGCCCGCGCCGTAGTGGATCCGCGTGTCGGGCCGCGTGCGGAAGAACGGCAGATGGTCGGACGAGACGTCGATCGGGCCGCCCCACGCGCGCTCGACCCGCGCCCCGGCGAGGCCCGGCAGCAGCCGCCGGAGCCCCGCTTCCGCCCGCGCGGCCGTCGGCCGGTCGCGCGAGAAGCGGTCGTCGATCCGCCCGCCGAAGCCGATCGGGCCGCTGCCGCTCCCCATGAGCACCCGCCCGTCGTTCGTGGTGCGGAAGTAGTGGAGGAACATCCGCCCGTCCACGATCGCCTCGCCGCCCGTCCAGCCGATTTCTGCGAGCAGCTCGGGGGCCGGCTCCGTGAGGACGACGTACGAGCCGAAGTTCGTCAGGCTGCGCGACGCCGGCTTCCACCCGGTCAGGGCTGCGTTCGTCGCGAGCACGACCTCCGGCGCGCGAAGGATCCCGCCCGGGGTCTCGAGCTCGTTCGGCGACCCCGCGCGCACGGCCGTCACCGGCGTCCCTTCGTGCAGCGTCACACCGGCGTCGAGCGCCGCGCGCCGCAGAGCCCGCACGAGCAGGCCGGGATGGACAGTCGCGCACTCGGGGTAGAAGACGCCGCTGCGGAAGACCGGCGACGAGACGCGCTGCGCCACCTCCTCGGGCGTCAGCGCCACCGCCTGATCCGGCCGGCCCACCCGCGCGCCCGCGGCCACCGCCTTCTCGACGCCGGCGTCCTGCGCCGGTGCGGCGGACACCTCGAGCATCCCCGCCTCGCGCAGCCACACGTCCTCCCGGCGCCCCTCGGCCCAGGCGCGGATCCCCGGGATGATCCGCTCCCCCGCCCGCGCGAGCTCGAGCGCCCGTTCCTCGCCGAGCACCGGGAGAAGCGACGGGAGCGAGGCCCAGTAGCCGTGGACGAAGCCGCCGTTGCGGCCGCTCGGCCCGTGCCCGCAGATCTCGGCCTCGAGCAGCGTCACGCGCAGCTCGGGCGCCTGCTCGCCCAGCGCGAGCGCCGTCCACAACCCGGTGTAGCCGCCGCCCACGATCGCCACGTCCGCGGTCGCGTCGCCGGCGAGCGGCGGCGCCGGAGCGGGGTCGCCTTCCCGCGCGAGCGCGTCCTCCAGCCACCACGAGGGGAGCCGCGGCTCGACCGAAGGCGGACTCAAGCGCCCTTCGAGCGCCGATTCTGGATGAAGACGTTGCCGAGCATGCAGCTCACGGCTACGGCGAAGATCGCCGTCCCGATCACGTTGATCTGCGGCGGAGTTGCGACGCGGGCCGCGCCCCAGACGAAGATCGGGAACGTGACCCGGTTGCCGGCGTTGAAATACGTCACGACGAAGTCGTCGACCGAGATCGCGAAGCAGAGGAGCAGCGCCGCGAGGATCGCGGGCGCGATGAGGGGAAGCGTCACCTTCCTGAACGTGGTCCACTCGTTCGCCCCGAGGTCCATCGCCGCCTCCTCGAGATGCCGGTCGAAGCCGATCAGCCTCGCCTTGACGGTCACCACCGCGAAGCTGATGCAGAACATGATGTGAGCGATCAGGATCGTCCAGAAGCCGAACGGGATGCTCAGGCCGTAGCTCGCCGAGTGCAGGAACAGCGTCGCGAGCGATGCGCCGAGCACGATCTCCGGCGTGGAGAGCGGGAGGAAGATGATCAGGTTCGTCGTCCCTCGGCCGCGGAAGCCGTAGCGCACGAGTGCGAGTGCGATCAGCGTGCCGAGCGCCGTCGCCGCGATGCTCGCGAACAGAGCGATCTCGAGCGAGAGGACGATCGCGCTCTGGATGCCCGCGACCGAGTTCCAGTGGAGCCAGTTGTCCCAGGTGAAGCCCCGCCACGTGTAGTTGAAGCGACCCCTGGGATGGTTGAACGAGAACGCGATCACGACCCCGATGGGCAGCATCAGGTAGCCGAAGAAGAGGAGCGAGTACACGGTGAGGACGTGCCTCCGGACGAACGCCCAGACCTTTGCCAGAGCGCTTGCGCCCGCACGGCCCCTCGGCAGGGTGACCTCGGCCGTGCTCATCCGGTCAGCTTCTCCGACCCGACCGCCCGGGCGTAGATGAGGACGAGCGCGAGGATGATCGCCATCAGGATGAACGACATCGCAGCGGCCGCCGGGTAGTCGATCAGCTCGTTGTACTTCGAGTTGATCACATTGCCGATCATGTGGTTCGTCGTGGAGCCGAGCAGCTGGGCGTTGATGAAGTCGCCCGCGGCGGGGATGAACGTGAGCAGCGTCCCTGCCACCACGCCCGGCAACGAGAGTGGGAAGGTGACCCGGAAGAACGCGCGCCATTTGCTCGCGTAGAGATCCTCGGCCGCCTCGATCAGCGTGTGGTCGATCTGCTCCAGCGAGACATAGAGCGGGAGCGCCATGAAGGGCAGGAAGTTGTAGGTGATGCCGGCGACGACCGCGGTCCCGGTCGCCAGCAACCTGCCCCCCGGCGACAGGATGTGGAGGTCGATGAGCGTCCGGACGACCAGCCCGTTGTCGGAGAGGATCGTCTGCCAGGCGAGCGTCCGGATCAGGTAGGTGACGAAGAAGGGCGCGACGATGCAGAGCAGGAGCAGGTTCTTCCAGCGCCCGCCGCGGAAGGCGATCCAGTAGGCGACCGGGTAGCTGACCAGGAGCGCGATGACGGTCGCGATGCCGGCGTACGCGAACGAGCGCTTGAACTGCTTGCCGTAGCCGCTGATCGCGCCCGAGTAGTTGTGCCAGGACCAGGTGAAGGCGTAGCCGAAGTCGATGCTCCCCGACTCCAGCGACTGATAGGCGAGGAAACCGAGCGGGACCAGGAAGAAGACGGTCAGGAAGAGCATCCCTGGCGCGAGGAGCAGGTACGCGGTCGACCCGCGGTGACGGTGGAGAAAGGCGAAGCCCATCAGCCCGCCGTCAGGCCGAGATCAGGTTCTGCCAGGTTGTCTGGTACTTCTCGTTGTTGAGGGCCGTCGGGTCGATGATGTGCGCGTTGTCGAGCATCTGCTTCGTCGGGAAGATCAGCGGGTTGTTCGCGATCGCGGGATCCTGCTTCACGAGCGCTTCCTTCGCTCCGAGCACCGGGCAGACGTAGTTGACGTAGTCCTCGATCTCGGCCGCGATCTTCGGCGTGTAGACCCAGTTCATGTAGACGGATGCCGTGTACACGTCCCCGCCCTTCGGGATCAGCATGTTGTCGGTCCAGATGTCGCCGCCCGTGTCCGGCAGCTGCCACTTGAGGTGAGAGTTGTCGGCCTGGAGCTGGACGATGTCGCCCGACCAGGCCATCGTGGCCACGAGGTCGCCGTTGGACAGCGCGCTCGCGTAGTCGTTGCCGTAGAACTGGCGGATCTGGCCGGCGTGGACCGCCTTCTGGATCGTGTCGATTGCCTTGTTGAAGGTCTTGTCGGTGATGTGGCTCGGGTCGTCGCCGTTGTACGCCATCACGAGCGCGAGGGTGTCGGAGAACTCGGTCAGGAGGCCGACCTTTCCCTTCAGCTTCTTGTTCCCGAGCAGGTCGCCCATCGACGTGACGGGATCGGTCAGCTTCTCGTTCCAGCCGACTCCGGTGAAGCCCGATTGCCACGGCAGGCTGTAGTCGCGGTTCGGGTCCCAGCTCGGGTGCCGCTGCTGCGGGACGAGGTTCTTGATGTTGGGAATCGCGCTCTTGTCGAGCTTCTCGACCCAGCCCTTCTTGACGAGCAGGCTCGGGTAGCGCGAGTTGTCGGTCATCACGATGATGTCGCGGCCGGTCGACTGGCCGCGGGCGAGATCGGGCTCGATCTTCGAGAAGAACGACGCGTTGTCGTTGATGTCCTCGCGGTAGTCGACGTGGACGCCGTACTTCTTCTGGAACTGGTCGAGGGATGGATGCCGGCCGCCCGGCTTGTTGTCGATGTAGAGCGTCCAGTTCGAGAAGTGCAGGGTCTTGGCAAGCTTGGGCGCGACGGTCGTGCCGCCGCCGGCCGAGGGCGAGCCGCTGCCGCCGCCGCACGCGGCGAGGAGCCCCGGGACGGTGAGGATCGAGCCACTGGCGGCCGCACGGCGGAGAAAAACCTTGCGGGTGATGGGATCGGTCATTGCGTTCCCTCCTGGACGTCGACGACGAAGGTGCTTTCCGGGCTCCAACCGAGCGTCAGGCGCTCCCCTGTCGCGACCTGGCCGCCGGTCCGGTCGTTCTGCACGTAGACGGTCACCGGGCCGGCCGGCGTGTCGACGATGTACTGCGTCGAGACGCCGATGTAGGCGCTCTCGGTGACGCTTCCCGAGAGCGAGTTCGCTTCTCCCCCTCCGATGCGGAGCTTCTCGGGCCTGACCCCGATCTGCACCGTGCCGCTCCGGCCCGCCAGCACGTCACCGGGGACCTGCACAACGGTGCCGTCGGCGAGCTTCACCCGATCGCCCCCGCTGACCGTGCCCTCGAGCAGGTTCGAGGCGCCGAGGAAGCCGGCGACGAACGCCGTCCGGGGCCGCTCGTAGAGCTCGCTCGGGGTGCCGAGCTGCTCGATGTGTCCGCCGTTCATGATCACGATCCGGTCGGCCATGGTCATGGCCTCCTCCTGGTCGTGCGTCACGTGGACGAACGTGATCCCGACCTCGTGCTGGATCCGCTTCAGCTCGAGCTGCATCTCCTTGCGCAGCTTGAGGTCGAGCGCGCCGAGCGGCTCGTCGAGCAGGAGCACGCGCGGCCGGTTCACGAGAGCGCGCGCGAGCGCGATCCGCTGCTGCTGGCCGCCGGAGAGCTGCCGCGGCTTGCGCCGCTCGAGCCCGGCCAGGCCGACGAGCTCGAGCGCCTCGACGACCCGCTTGCGGAGGTCGCCGCCCCTCAGACCGCGGCGGCGAAGGCCGAAGGCGACGTTCTCGAAGATCGAGAGGTGCGGGAAGAGCGCATACGACTGGAAGACCGTGTTCACGTCCCGCTTGTACGGAGGCAGCGGGGCGACGTCGACGCCGCCGAGCTCGATCCGCCCCTCGGTCGGCTCCTCGAAGCCGCCGATCATCCGCAGCGTCGTCGTCTTGCCGCAGCCGGACGGGCCGAGCAGCGCGAAAAACTGGCCGCGGTCGATGTCGAGCGAGATGCCGTCGACGGCGACGACGTCGTCGAAGCGTTTCGTCAGGCCGATCAGCCGGATGTCGTAGTCCACGGCTTCGCTGCGGACCGAGCGATCTTCGGCGATCCGCGACGGCGTCACGACACCTTCGTCCATGCCTCCTCCAAGACCTCGCCGAGGATGCCGGTCATCTCGTCGAACTCTGCCTGAGTCGCGACGAGCGGGGGCGAGATCTGCACGACGGGGTCGCCCCGGTCGTCGGCCCGGCAGATGAGCCCCTGCTCGAAGAGCCGCGGCGAGAGGAAGCCGCGCAGGAGCGTCTCGCACTCCTCGTCGGTGAACGTCTCCCGCGTCTCCTTGTCCTTCACGAGCTCGATTGCGTAGAAAAAGCCTGTCCCGCGCAGGTCGCCCACGATCGGCAGGTCGAGCAGCTGACCGAGCGTCGAGCGGAAGGCGTCCTCGTTGGCGAGGACGTGCTCCATGATCCGCTCGCGCTTCATGAGCTCGATGTTCTTGAGCGCGATCGCGCACATCACGGGGTGCCCACCGAACGTGATCCCGTGGGTGTACATCGACGAGGCCGAGAGGAACGGCTCCATCACACGGTCCGTGGCGACGACGGCGCCGATCGCCGCGTACGAGGAGGAGAGCCCCTTCGCGCACGTGACGATGTCGGGCCGGATGTCGTAGCGCTCCGACGCGAACCAGTGGCCGACCCGGCCGAAGCCTGTGATCACCTCGTCGGCCGAGAGGAGGATGTCGTAGCGGTCGCAGAGCTCGCGCACGCCGCGCCAGTAGCCCGCCGGCGCGATGAACGAGCCGCCGGCGTTCTGGATCGGCTCCATGTGGATCAGACAGACGGTCTCGGGGCCCATCTCCTGGATCGTCCGCTCGAGCTCGTCGAGCAGGAACGCCGTGAACTCCTCCTCGGTCTCCTCCGGCGGACGGTGGTAGCGGTTCGTGTTGCTGACGTGCCGCACCTCGGGGACGAGCGGCTCGAACGGCGTGCGCAGCGGCTCGACACCGTTGATCGAGAGGGCGCCGAAGGTCGTGCCGTGGTAGGCGATGTCGCGGGCGATCGCCTTGTAGCGCCGCCCCGGCGGGAGGCCGTCTCGCACCTGGTAGAACTGGCGCGCGAGCTTCCACGCCGACTCGACGGCCTCGCCGCCTCCCGAGCAGAAGAAGACGCGATTCAGGTCGCCGGGGGCGAGCGACGCGACCTCCGCGGCGAGCTCGATCGCGCGCGGGTGCGCATACGTCCAGTTCGTGTAGAAGGGCAGCTCGCGCATCTGGTCGAGCGCCGCCTGGCCGATCTCCTCGCCGAAGCCGTAGCCGAGGTTGACGGAGAAGAGCCCGGCGAGCGCGTCGAGATAGCGCTTGCCGTCCACGTCCTCGAGGTAGCAGCCGTCGCCGCGCACGATGATCGGCGGCTTGGCGCCGCCCATGTTCGTGAAGTGGAGCCAGAGGTGGTCGCTCGCCAGACTGCGGAGCTCGTCGGCGGACAGCGCGCCCTGCGTGATGCTCATCTCGTCGGTTCCTCCTTTGGCATTCCACTCCCCCAGTCGTAGAGCTGCTTCCACATCTCCAGGTACACGAAGGTCTCGGTCGAGACGACGTCCGGCAACGCGCGCAGCCGGTTCGTCAGCTCGAGCAGATGACGCCGGTCGGCTGCCACGAGCTCGACGACGAGGTCGAACTGCCCCGCCGTCGCGACGACGTAGTCGGCCTCGGGCCAGCGCACGATCGCGTCGGCGGCACTCTCCGGCGAGCCGGACGTCTTCACGCCGACGAGCGCCTGCTCGTAGCCGAGCCCGAGCGGATTCGTGACGGCGACGACCTGGAGGATCCCCTCCGCCGTCAGCCGTCCGTAGCGGGCGCGCACCGTCGCCTCGGAGACCCCGACGCGTGCCGCGATGGCCCGGAACGACTCCCGCCCGTTCGCCTGCAACGCCTCGATGATGCTGCGGTCCAGGTCGTCTGTGCGACGCGCCGGCGCCACCGGGCCGCGTTCCGAGCCACTGGTGGCAATCCGAAGTGGCTGGGCGTCCTGACTGCGCATCGCGTGCGATTCCTACCACTCTGCCGCGCATTTCGCCAACAGAACGCGTAAGAACCGCGCTTCGCGCGAGGCTTGACGAGCGTCGCTGCGCGGCCTAGGCTGCGTCAGTCCGTTCCCGGCGAGAGGAGGCTCGAACAAATGACCGTGCCCGTTGCCTCCTTGGTCCTCCTGACCTAGCGCCGGACGCTCCTTCTGTTGGGACGCGTGCGGCGTCCCATCTCTTGCGAAGGAGTTTTGCGTTGCCTGGATTCGATTTAGGCGAGCTCGGTTGGAGCTCGGAGCTCGCGGACAACCTGACGCCCGGTCTCACACCGGGCCGCGTCGCCGCCGCCCACCGCGGCGCGTTCGACGTCTGGACGGAGGCCGGCGCGGTCCGCTCCCGCCTGCCCGGGCGGGCCATGCACGAGGGGCTCGACGTTGCGGTGGGCGACTGGGTCGGGCTCTCGGACGGCTTGATTCGCACCGTCCTGCCGCGCGGGAGCGCGATCGTCCGCACGGCGGCCGGACTGACCACCACGGCCCAGACGCTCGCGGCGAACGTCGACGTCGCCTTCGTCGTCTCGTCGCTCGGGCCGGACCTCGAGCCACGCCGCATCGAGCGCTACCTCGTCACGATCTGGGAGAGCGGCGCCTCGCCCGAGATCGTGCTCACGAAGGCCGACCGGCTCGACGACCCGTGGCCGCTCGCGGCAGAGGTCGAGGCGGTCGCGATCGGAGTCCCGGTCCATGTCGTCTCGGCCGTGTCGGGCGAGGGCTGCGAGGCGCTGCGCATGCGCATCCCCGCCGGCACGACGGCCGTCCTGCTCGGCTCCTCGGGCGTCGGAAAGTCGACGCTCGTGAACCGCTGGCTCGGCGAGGAGGTGATGGAGACGCGCGAGACGCGCGAGGACGACGACGAGGGCCGCCACACGACCACGCACCGCCAGCTGCTCGTCCTGCCGGGCGGCGGGCTCGTGATCGACACGCCCGGCCTGCGCGAGCTGCAGCTGTGGGACGTGGGCGCCGCCGGCCTCGAGGCGACCTTCGCGGACGTCGAGGAGCTCGCCGGCGACTGCCGCTTCGGCGACTGCAGCCACGTGCACGAGCCCGGCTGTGCCGTCCTCGGCGCCGTCGAGGCCGGGGAGCTACCGCACGAGCGCCTCCACAGCTGGCGCAAGCTGCAGCGCGAGCTGCACGCGATCGCGATCCGTCACGACGCCCTGCTGCGCAAGGAGGAGGTGCGGAAGTGGAAGCTCCGCGCGCGCGAGGGGCAGGCCCGTGCGAGGCTCCGCTAGGGCTTCGGCATAGCCGCAGCCACCTCGGCCGGAGCGTCGGCGTGCTTCGTCGCGAAGTTGTCGGCGAACATCCGCGCGAGCTCGCGCGCTTGCCGGTCGTACGCGTCCGGATCCGCCCACGTCGAGCGCGGGTCGAGCAGCGACTCGTCGACCCCCGCCGCCCTGAGCGGGACATCGAAGCCGAAGACGGGATCGGCCCGGAACTCGACGCCGGCCAGCTCGCCCGAGAGCACCGCGGCGAGCAGCGCACGCGTCGCCTGGATCGGCATCCGGTGCCCCTCGCCGAACGGGCCGCCCGTCCAGCCGGTGTTGATCAGCCAGGTCGTCGCCTCGTGCCGGTCGAGCTTCTCCCCGAGCAGCTTCGCGTAGACGGTCGGCGGTTGCGGCAGGAACGGCGCCCCGAAGCAGGTCGAGAAGGTGGGCTGTGGCTCGGTCACCCCGAGCTCCGTGCCGGCGAGCTTCGATGTGTACCCGGCGAGGAAGTAGAAGAGCGCCTGGTCGCGGCTGAGCCGCGCGATCGGCGGCAGGATCCCGAAGGCGTCGGCGGCGAGGAAGATCACCGACCGCGGATGGCCGGCGCGCTTTGCCGGCAGCGCGTTCGCGATCCGCTCGAGCTTGTACGCCGCGCGCGTGTTCTCGGTCTTCGAGTCGTCGTCGAGGTCGAGCACGCCGCGCTCGTCGACGACGACGTTCTCGAGCACCGTGCCGAAGCTGTGCACGGCCTTCCAGATCTCGGGCTCGGCCTCGGCCTCCAGGCGGATCGTCTTCGCATAGCAGCCGCCCTCGAAGTTGAAGACGCCGTCGTCTCCCCAACCGTGCTCGTCGTCGCCGATCAGGAGCCGCTCGGGATCCGCCGACAGCGTCGTCTTCCCCGTCCCCGACAGGCCGAAGAAGACCGCGACCTCTTTGCCATCCTCGGAGACGTTCGCCGAGCAGTGCATCGGCATCACGCCGTCGAGCGGCAGCCGGTCGTTCATCAGCGTGAAGACAGACTTCTTGATCTCGCCGCCGTAGAACGTGCCGCCGACCAGGATCTCGCCGCGGGACGGGTGGAGGCAGACGAAGACGCCGGTCCTGGTGCCGTCCTTGTCCGGGTCCGCCTCGACCTCCGGCTCGTGGAGGACGAGCACGTCGGGCTCGAAGCCCGCGAGCTCGGCCTCGGCCGGCTCGATGAACATCGTCTTGGCGAAGAGGGCGTGGTACGGGTGGGTCGTGAGCACGCGAACTGCGCAGCGATGCTTGGAGTCGGCGCCGCAGAAGGCGTCGATCACGTAGACGTCGCGTGCCTCGAGGTGCGCGACGACCCTCGCGCGCAGCCGGTCGAAGTGCTCCTCCGAAAGCTCGCCGTTCGTCTCGCCCCACCAGATCCGGTCCTCGGAGCCCGGCTCGCGCACGACGAACTTGTCCTTCGGCGACCGGCCCGTGAAGCGGCCGGTGTCGACGACGAGGGGCCCGTCCTCGGCGAGGACCGCCTCGCCGCGGTCGAGCGCGGCCGAGTAGAGCTGTGCCGTCGTGGGGTTGCGCAGCACGCGTCCGACGACGCGTAGCCCGTGGACGGCGAGGCTCTCTTCGGGCCGGTCGGTGATCGTCAACGCGCTCCTCCTGAGGGGACGGCGAACAGGTGTCGCATGGTAGGGGATGGTCTAGGATCGCCGCGTGGACCCGGCAGCGAGGTAGCGGTTTTCGATTTCTTGCGAGCGTCCGGCCGCCGCA
This sequence comes from Gaiellaceae bacterium, assembly GCA_036490825.1. Taxonomy (GTDB): domain Bacteria; phylum Actinomycetota; class Thermoleophilia; order Gaiellales; family Gaiellaceae; genus Palsa-739. The sequence continues at coordinate 1,674 of DASXDE010000111.1, read as the reverse complement.
GGGCGGGCGGATGGCTCTGCCCCAACCGCTAGCGCGACGGAGGTACCACATGAATCGCCAGAACCTGTTCGCCGACGCTCCCTGGGACTCGGAGGAGCGTGGGCCCGAGACCGGGCTGATGCATCGCATCTTCTGGCGCCCGGAGAACGCACGGATGGGCGCGACCCTTTGGGACCTGGCCCCGGGAGCGCCCGGCATGCGCATGCACATGCACTATGGCGCCGAGGAGATGTTCTTCGTCCTCAGCGGCCGCCCGGTGTGGCGGAACCTGGAGGGCGAGGAGGAGCTCGCTCCCGGCGACTTCGTGTTCTGTCCCGAGGGACGGGCCGGCCTGCACGCCTTCAGCAACCCGCACGACGAGCCGGCCCGGATCCTGGGTATGAGCGCCGGGGGCTTCCCCGACGTCGTCGCATACCCGGAGCACGGCTACGCGTGGGTCGCGACGCGGGACCCCGATCTCCCGGCCGGCGAGGACCCGGGGATCATCCAGCGGTTCGACTTCCGGATGGAGTAGAAGGAGAGAGGCCGCACGAGCGGCCTCTCTCCCGCTCTCGCAGCGTCTTCACAGGTCGCGTCCAGGCGCGGCACATACGCGGGAGGGACGCTGCACGCAACCAGCCAACGAGCGCAAGGAGCGACCATGTCCCTCAGCACCGTGATCCTGATCAACGGCATTCTCGACCTCGGCGTCGTCCTCGCCGTCGCGGCGGCGATGCTCCACCCCTTCACGCTCGACCGCCGGGAGTACGACGCGACGGTCTACGCGTTCGCGGCGCCTCTCCCCGAAGAGCTCGCCGCCTAGCCTAGGAAGGCTTGTCGGCGCTGAGCGGCAGCGCGATCGCGAAGGTCGCTCCGCCGCCCGGCGTCGGCCGGACCTCGACCGTTCCTCCGTGGGCCTCGACGACGGCGGTGACGATCGAGAGGCCCAGGCCGGCGCCGCCGCTCGCCCGGGTGCGCGAGCTGTCGGCGCGATAGAAGCGCTCGAACACGCGCGCCGCCTGCTCCTCAGTCAACCCCGGCCCGCGGTCGGCGACGGTCACCGTCGCCTGCCCGTCGCCGTGCCGGAGCTCGACCGAGACCGGCGTGCCGTCGGGCGTGTGCGCCCGCGCGTTCGCCAGCAGGTTGTCGAGTACCTGACGCAGCCGCGCCTCGTCCCCCGTCACCGTGGCGGGCTCGACGGCGAGCTCGATCGGCCGGCCCGGCTCGACGACGCGGGCGGCGTCGACCGCCTCCCGGACGACCGCGCCCAGCTCGACCGCCGTCCGCTCGAGCGGACGGCCCTCGTCGAGGCGGGCGAGCAGGAGCAGGTCGTCCACGAGGACGCTCATCCGCTCGGCCTCGCGCGTGATCCCCGACATGGAGCGCTCGAGATCCTCGGGACGCGCAGCCGCACCGCGGCCGAACAGCTCGGCGTAGGCGCGTACCGCGGCCAGAGGCGTGCGCAGCTCGTGCGACGCGTCGGCGATGAACCGGCGCAGGCGCCGGTCCGACGCCTCGATCTGGTCGAGCATCGTGTTGAGAGCGCCGCCGACGCGTCCGACCTCGGTCTGCGGATCCACGTGCTCGACCCGGCGCGAGAGGTCTCCGGCCGTGATCGCGGCCGCCGTCTGCTCGATCCGGCGTAGCGGGCGCAAGCCGATGCGGATGATCCAGAGCGCCAGCGCGCCGAGCGCC
>DASXDE010000110.1:0-7650 GCA_036490825.1 Gaiellaceae bacterium | reverse complement strand
GCCCGCGGCGGACGAGGAGCCGGCCGGCGAGGAGGAGTTCGTGACGCGCTTCACGGAGGAGTTCGACGCGCGCGAGCGGGAAAGCTAGATCCATGTCCTCCTTCGACATGGAGAAGCTCATGCGGCAGGCGGCGCAGATGCAGGAGCAGGTGCAGCGGATGCAGGACGAGGCGGCGCAGGAGACGGCGCAGTCCTCGGTCGGCGGCGGCCTCGTCAAGGTGACGGCGAACGGCGCCGGCGAGGTCGTCGCGATCGAGATCTCGCCCGACGCGATCGATCCGGAGGACGCTGAGGCGCTCGCCGATCTCGTCCTCGCCGGGGTGAACGAGGCGCTGCGCTCGGCGCGCGCGGGCGTCGAGACAAAGGCGCAGCAGATGCTCGGCGACATGGGCCTCGGCGGACTTGGACTCCCCGGGCTCGGCGAGTGAGCACGCCTCCGCCGAAGAGAAGAGCGCGCAGCCCCTATCTCTTCTCGAACTGGCTCTGGGCCCTCGTCGTCCTCGCCCTGATCGGCGTCGTGATCTGGGGCTGGGCGTTCGACTTCAGCCCGCGCTAGTTTCCCGCGGTCGTCCTCTGACGGCGGGCGGCTCGGAGCCGCGCCCGCACATGTCGGTCGCGGCGACGAGGGCGCCGGAGCAGTCGAGAAGCTCATCGCAGAGCTGAGCCAGGGCCGGTCCGAACCAGACGAGTACCCTCAGCGCATGCTGAGCCCATCGGTCGAGAACCTCGTCGCGCAGCTGACGCGCCTGCCGGGAATCGGCAGCCGCACCGCGCAGCGCCTCGCCTTCCACGTCCTGCAGACGGAGAAGGAGGAGGCGCTCGCGCTCGCCGGCGCGATCGAGGAGGTGAAGGAGCGCGTCCGCTTCTGCCGCGAGTGCGGCAACCTCACCGAAGAAGAGCTGTGCGCGATCTGCCTCGACGCGCGCCGCGACCGCACCACGATCTGCGTCGTCGAGCAGCCGGTCGACCTCGTCTCGCTGGAGCGGACCGCGGAGTACCGCGGCCTCTACCACGTCCTCGGCGGCGCGCTGTCGCCGCTCGACGGCGTCGAGCCCGAACATCTGCGCATCGACGAGCTCATGCACCGCGTGCAGAGCGACGGCGTCGTCGAGGTCGTCCTCGCCACGAACCCCAACGCGACGGGCGAGGCGACCGCGTCCTACCTGGCCGGCCGGCTGCGCGACCGCGTCCGCGTGACGCGGCTCGCGAGCGGGCTGCCGGTGGGCGGCGACCTCGAGTACGCCGACGAGGTGACGCTCGGCCGCGCGCTGTCCGGCCGCCGGGAGATGTAGGCCGTGGCGACGACGCAGTACGAATCGGTGCCGCAGGTCGCAGCCGACGCCGCAAAGGGCAGGCCCGACCTCGTGGTGATGAAGTTCGGCGGCTCCTCGGTCGCCGACACGGACAAGATCAAGGACGTCGCGCGCCGGCTGGTGCGGGCCCGCGAGCAGGGCCGCCGGGTCGTGGGCGTCCTCTCCGCCATGGGCGACACGACGGACGAGCTGGTCCGCCTCGCGCACGAGATCTCGCCGCTCCCACACCCGCGCGAGTACGACATGCTCATCTCGGTCGGCGAGCGGATCTCGAACGCACTGTGCGCGATGGCCGTCCACGACCTCGGGCACGAGGCGATCTCGCTCACGGGCTCCCAGGCAGGCATCGTCACCGACACCGTCCATGGCAAGGCGAAGATCGCCGAGGTGCGCGCGACCCGCATCAACGACGCGCTCGACGCGGGCAGGATCGTGCTCGTCGCCGGGTTCCAGGGGGTCTCGGCCGACTCCCACGACGTGACGACGCTCGGCCGCGGCGGCTCCGACCTGACGGCCGTCGCGCTCGCGGCCGCGCTCGGCGGCGCCTGCGAGATCTTCACCGACGTCGAGGGGGTGTTCACCGCCGACCCGCGGATCGTCCCCGACGCGCTCAAGCTCACGACGGTCAGCTTCGAGGAGATGCTCGAGATGGCAGCGACCGGCGCCCGCGTGATGATGGCAAGGTCGATCGAGATCGCACGCAGCTACGGTGTGCGGCTCCACGTGCGCCCCTCGTTCAGCGACAGCGAGGGAACGTGGATCGCCGAGGAGGGAGAACTGGTGCTCGAGAGGGCGATCGTATCCGGCGTCACTCACGACGTGTCCGAAGCGAAGGCGACGATCGTCGCGGTTCCCGACAGTCCCGGGATCGCCGCGCGTGTCTTCCGCGCGCTCGCCGACGCCGGCGTGAACATCGACATGATCGTGCAGAACGTCTCGGCCCACGGCACGACCGACATCTCGTTCACGCTCCCCAAGAGCGACCTCGGCACCGCCAAGCCGATCCTCGACGGGCTCGCCGCCGAGGTGGGCGCGACGTCGATCGACCTCGACGACGGGATCGCGAAGATCTCGCTCGTCGGCGCCGGCATGAAGAGCCATCCAGGGGTCGCCGCCGACATGTTCGAGGCCCTCGCCGAAGCCGGGATCAACATCGAGATCATCTCGACGTCCTCGATCCGCGTCTCCTGCGTGGTGCGCGCCTCCGAGGTCGAGCAAGCCGTGCGGGCGGTGCACGACAAGTTCCGGATCCACGCCGAGGAGCGCCTCGATGCGTGAGGCGCGCGTCGCCGTGGTCGGCGCGACCGGCGCGGTCGGCGGCGTGGCGATGCGCGTCCTGCGCGAGCACGGCTTCGAGAACGTGCGCGCGTTCGCCTCCGCGCGGTCGGCGGGCTCGACGCTCGCCGACGGGACGAGCGTCGAGGAGGCGACGCCCGACGCGCTCGCTGCAGGCGACATCGACATCGCGCTCTTCTCGGTCGGGACGGAGGCTTCGCGCGAGCTCGTCCCCCACGCGGTGCGCGGCGGCGCCGTCGCGATCGACAAGTCGTCGGCCTACCGGCTCGAGCCGGGCGTGCCGCTCGTCGTTCCGGAGGTGAACGGCGACCGGGTCGCCGACCACGAGGGGATCCTCGCGAATCCGAACTGCTGCTCGATCCCGCTCGCGTGCGTGCTCAAGCCGCTGCACGACGCCGCGGGGCTGCGCCGCGTGCGCGTCTCGACGTACCAGGCCGTCTCCGGGAAGGGCGCCGCGCGCGCCGAGCGGCTGAGGCAGGAGCCGGTGGAGCAGCACGACGTCGGCTTCGACTGGACGTGGGAGGACGACGAGACGGACGAGGAGTCGAAGATCCGCGCCGAGACGCAGAAGATCCTCGACCTGCCGGAGCTGCCGATCAGCGCCACCACCGTGCGCGTGCCGGTGCTCGTGGGCCATGCCGAGTCGGTCTGGCTCGAGCTGGAGGACGAGCTCACTCCCGAGCAGGCCGAGCGGCTGCTCGGCGAGGCTCCGTCGGTGCGTCTCGTCGAGGCCCCGACGCCGGCCGCATCCGCCCGGACCGACGACGTGCTCGTCGGCCGGATCCGGCGCGATCGCGCAGGGGAGAACGGGCTGGTGCTCTTCCTCGCCTGCGACAACCTCAACAAGGGTGCCGCGCTGAACGCCGTTCAGATCGCGGAGAGGGTGCTCGACACCGCATGGCGTCCGTTGACGTCGGCGTAGGCCTCCTCGGTTTCGGCACGGTCGGCTCCGCCGTCTCCCGGATGCTGGCCGAGAGCGGAGACGAGATCGAGCGCGCGACCGGACACAGGCTGACCGTCGTGCGCGCGCTCGTGCGCGATCCCGCGAAGGAGCGGGGGTTCGCGCCCGGCGACGGCATCCTCACGGACGACTTCGCGGCGCTGCGCGACGACCCTCGAGTCACCGTCGTCGCCGAGGTGATGGGCGGGATCGAGCCCGCCGGCGCCTACGTGCGCGAGCTCCTGCAGGCCGGCAAGCCGGTGGTGTCCGCCAACAAGCAGCTCGTGGCGCGCGAGGGCGCGGATCTCTTCGCGATCGCGTCCGCCGCGGGCGTCCAGCTCCGCTTCGAGGCGTCGGTCTGCGCCGCGGTCCCGGTCGTGAAGGTGCTGCGCGAGTCGCTCGTGGCCGAGAACGTGCACCGGATCCTCGGCATCGTCAACGGCACCACGAACTTCGTGCTCTCGCGCATGGGGCGCGGGGGGACGTACGCCGAGGCGCTCGCCGAGGCGCAGTCCCTCGGCTTCGCCGAGCCGGATCCGACCGACGACGTCAGCGGCGCCGACGCGGCGGCGAAGATGGCGATCCTCGCGACGGTCGCCTTCGGCTCCCGCGTCCTGCTCGACGACGTCCAGTGCCGCGGGATCGAGGCGGTCGAGCCTGCGCACGTCGCTGCGGCGGCGGGCTTCGGCATGGCGCTGAAGCTGATCGGGATCGCAACGCTCGCCGACGGCGCCGTCGACGTCCGCGTGCAGCCGGCCTTCGTCGAGCGCGCGCATCCGCTGGCGAGCGTCGAGGGAAGCTCGAACGTCGTCGTCCTGCAGGGCGACGCGATCCGCGAGGTCACGCTCGGCGGCCCGGGGGCCGGCGGGCTCGAGACGGCGTCCGCCGTCGTCGCCGACCTCGTCAGCGTCGTCGGCACGTCCGGGACGGGCTTCCTCCAGAACGACGCCTGCTGGCGCGAGCTGCCGAGGCTCGACCCCGCGGCCTGGAGGACGCCCTGCTACGTCCATCTCGACGTCGCCGACGAGCCGGGCGTGCTGGGTCACGCCGCCACGACGTTCGCCGGGCACGACGTCTCGATCGCGCAACTCGTCCAGCACCAGGAGCCGGGTCGCGCCGCGCTCGACCTCGTCCTGCACGATGCGATGATCGGCTCGGTGGAAGCCGCGCTGGACGAGCTCTCGGAGTCGCCACAGGTGCTCGGCCGGCCGTTCGTCGCGCCGGTGATCCCTGCGTGACGCCGATCACGCAGGGTCCGATCAGTTTGGGCGAGGGCAATACGCCGCTGCTCGCCGCGCCGCGGCTCGGCGAGCGTTACGGCTGCGAGCTCTGGCTGAAATGGGAGGGCGCGAACCCGACCGGCTCGTTCAAGGACCGCGGCATGGCCGTGGTGGCGACACGCGCGGTCGAGCGCGGGGTCACCCGGCTCGTCTGCGCCTCCACCGGCAACACGGCGGCCTCCTGCGCCGCGTACGCGGCGCGGGCGGGCATGGAGGCGCTGATCGTCGTGCCGGCGGGGGCGATCGCGGCCTCGAAGCTCGTGCAGGTGCGCGCGGTCGGCGGCCGGATCGTCGAGATCGAGGGCTCATTCGAGGACGCGTTCGCGCACGCGGAGGAGCTCGCGGCGGAGCCGGGCTCGACGTTCGTCAACTCCGGCGGCAGCGAGGATCGGATCGAGGGCCAGATGAGCGTCGCCGCCGAGATCGCCGAGCAGCTCGGGGGCATCCCCGACGTCGTGACGCTCCCCTACGGCGGCGGCGGCAACACGCGTGCCGTGGCGCGCGGGTTCGAGGAGCTCGTCGGGGCGCTGCCTGCCCTCTACCCGGTCGAGGCGGCCCGGCGGCCCGACACGGTCGCCTCGGCGATCCGCATCGTCGAGCCGGTGCACGCGAGGTGGGTGCACGAGGCGATCGAGCGATCGGGCGGCTCGCTCCTCACCGTCCCGGACGAGGAGATCCTCGATGCCTGGCAGAGCCTGCGCACGCTGGAGGGCGTCTTCTCGGAGCCCGCGTCGGCGGCGGGCGTCGCCGGTCTCGCACACGCCGAGCACGACGGCCGCGTGGTCTGCATCGTCACCGGCCACGGGCTGAAAGATCCGGCCGCAGTCGGCGGATGACGCGCTTCCGCGCACCGGCGTCGACGGCGAACCTCGGCCCGGGCTTCGACGTCGCGGGCGCTGCGCTCGAGCTGTGGAACGAGCTCGAGCTGAGCGAAGGCGGCGACGCGGACGAGACGCACCTCGGCGTGCGCGCCTTCTCTCTCTACGCGTCGCCCGCCGCATGGACGTTCGAGTGGACGAGCCGCATCCCCCGCGCCCGGGGCCTCGGCTCGAGCGCCGCGATCGTCGCGCTCGGTCTCGTCGCGGGCGCGTGGGCCGCGGGGATCGCGCCGAGCGTCGAGGAGTTGCTCGCAGCGGGACTGCCGCTCGAGGGGCACGCGGACAACCTCGCGCCCGCGCTCGCGGGCGGTGTCTGCCTCACGTGGGAGGGCCAGGTCGCCCGGGTCGCGGACGACCTGCCGGCACTGCCGATCGCTGTGATCCCGGAGACCCGGGTCTCGACGGCAGAATCGCGGCGCGCGCTGCCCGACTCGGTGCTGCACGAAGACGCGGCATTCACGGCGGCGCGGGCGGCGCTGCTGGGCGCGGCGATCGCCTCGGGCGACGCGCGCCTGTTCGCGGCGAGCCAAGAGGACAGGCTGCACGAGCCCTACCGCGCCGCGACGGCGCCGCTGCTCGCCGAACTGCGCGCCGCCCTCCCCGACGGCGCACTCGGCGCGACGCTCTCGGGCTCGGGCCCGACCGTGATCGTGTGGGCCGAGCGCGACATCTCCGAGGAGTTGCGCGCGCGGCATCCGCAGCACGAGGTGCTGGCGCTCGGCGTCGCTCAGGCCGGCGCAGGATTGACCTTTTCTTAATCCGCCGGAACTACATTCGTCACGGGTGAAGAGCCTGCCGGGGATCGTTCTCCTACTCGCTGCCGGGACAGCAGGCCTCACGCTGGCCGCCGGCGCGGCGGGCGGCGCCGCGACGAGCTCTCCGCAGATACGACGCGTCACCGGCAGCATCGAGGCGCTGGCGGTCGACGGAAGCCGGATCGCCTACGACGTCGGCTCGACGACGGGCAAGACCGACAACAAGGTGCTCGTCTGGAACGTCGGGACCGGCAAGACGACGACGGTGAGCGGCAAGCACACGAGGACGGCGGACACCAGCAGCACCGGCTCCGGCGTGTTCGAGCTCGCGCTCGCGGGCTCGCGCGTCGCGTGGCTCGTCAACGTGGGCGGCAACCTCGAGGGCGACGACTACCTCTTCGCGTCCTCCGTGACGAAGCCGAAGGAGCGGAAGCTCGTGACGGAGACGCGTGAGGGCGACACCTGCCCCGGGCGCCAGTCGGACTGTGCCGGAGAATGGCTCGGCGGGCTCGTCGGATCCGGGAGCCTGATCGCCGTCAACCGCTGGACGACCGACGGCACCGGGGCGGTCACGAACGGCGGCCTGTACGCGCTCGACGCCGCGACGACGAAGCAGATCGCGGCTGGATCCGACACCGTCGAGGCCGCCTCCGTCGACCGGGGACGAGTCGTCGTGCTGCGCTCGGATGGGACGGTGGGGATGTACTCCTCGTCCGGCGATCTCCTGCGGACGGTGGCGCCGTCGAGCACGACGGCCGTGGCTCTGAGCGGGCACAACCTCGTCGTGCTGACCAAGGAGCGGACGCTCGAGCTCTACTACGCCCCGTCGGGGTCTCCCTCGAGGACGTTCTTCCTGCGTGGCAGCCAGACTCCGCGGAACCTCGACGTCCAGGGCGAGATCGCGATCTACAGCGTCGGCGGAGCGGTCCACGCGCTCGATCTGGGGAGCGGCAAGGACCGGGTGATCGGGAAGCTCGGCGGCGGTATCGGCTTCGCGCGCATCAGCAGTGCCGGCGTCGTCTACAGCAACATCCGAGTGGCGAGCAGGGGGACGCTCGTCTTCGTCCCGCTCCGGCGCGTCACGGCCGCGGTCGGCTAGGGCCGCTGCAGCTCGGGCGCGGGCAGGAACGCCTCGCGCACCCGGGCCAGCACCTGCTCGCGTCTCCCTTCCTCCACCGGTTGCAGCCC
>DASXDE010000109.1:0-1741 GCA_036490825.1 Gaiellaceae bacterium | reverse complement strand
GCCTGCTCGCCGGCCTGGCGAATGTGCTCGTCCAGCTCGGCCTTCGACATGTAGTACATCTCTTCGATCCGCGTCGGGTGGATGCGCCCGTCCTCGATCAGCTTCAGCAGCGTCATCCGCGCGATCTCGCGGCGGATGCCGTCGAACGACGACAGCACCACTGCGTTCGGCGTGTCGTCCACGATGAAGTCGACGCCGGTCAGGTGCTCGAGTGTCCGGATGTTCCGACCCTCGCGGCCGATGATGCGGCCCTTCATGTCATCGGAGGGAAGCTCGACGATCGTCACCGTCGACTCGGCCGCCGCGCTCGCCGCGACCCGCTGGAGCGCGTCGGTGACGAGGTTCCGCGCGCGCCGCTTCGCCTCCGTCGCGGCCTCCTCCTCGAGCTGACGCACCCGTCCGGCGAGCTCGTGGCGCACCTCCTCCTCCGAGGTCGCGAGGATTCGCTGTCGCGCCTCGCCGGAGGTCATGCCGGCGATCCGCTCCAGCTCGGATCGGTGACGCAGCTTGAGCTCCTTCATCTCCTCCTGCAACTGGCGGAGGTGAACCTCGCGGTCGGCGACACCCTGCTCGCGACGGGTCAGCTCGGTCAGCTTTCCGTCGATGTCGTCCTCCTTCGCGAGCACGCGCTCCTCGATCTTCATCACCGAGTCGCGCCGCTCGCGAAGCTCCTCCTCGAGATCGGCACGCAACTTGATCGCCTGCTCGCGGGCCTCGATCGCAGCCTCCCGGCGCGTCGACTCCGCATCCCGGCGCCCCTCCTCGAGGAGCAGCGCCCGCTCGCGCCGCGCAGCCTCGAGCCGCGAGCCGCCCATCAGCCGGAGCCAGAGCAGCGACGCGCAGCCCCCGACTGCCAGTGCGATCACGACTGCGACGACAACGTGCATTGGCGGCTCCTCGGCTCGTTCGCCCGCAGAGCGCCGCATTCGCAGATCGACGTTCCAGGCGCAGCCCTCGGCCACGCCCCGCGATTTCAGGTCAGGTTCTCGTTCGGACGCGTCTCGGTCGACGCGGGGCTCGGTGACTGAAGTCGTGGCTCACAGGAACAGTGGATTCGATCGGAGAAACGGTGCTTTGCAGGAGAAAACGAACGGTTTCAGGGTTCAGTAATGCGTGATCAGGAGTGCGAACTCTACGCCTCCGACCCGCCTGCCGCAAACGATCCGGCGGCTGCCTCGACCGTGTCCTCGCCGAAACCCTTCCGGGCAAGCCGTGCCGCCGTCCGGGGCGACGCGCCCAGGCTCGCAACGATCTCCGCCGCCCGCTCGGCCTCCGGCCGAAGCGCGCCGACCGCCTCTCCGACGACGTCGGGCGCGACGCCGTCGGCGGCCAGCAGCGCCCGGATCGCCTCGTCGCCGTAGCCGCGGTCGGCGAGCGACGCGGCCCGCTGACCTGCGAAGCGGGCGTCATCGACGTAGCCGATGCGCTCGAGCGCAGCAAGCGCAGCGGCGCGCTGGTCGTCCCCCACGCCGGCACGGGCGAGCCGTTCGTCGACCTGCTGGCGCGACCGGTCGCGATGCCGGAGCGCCCGGGCCGCGACGTCGATCGGCTCAGACGGCTGCGGTTGCTTCCTCTTCATCCGGGACGGGCGTCACCTCGTTGGCACCCTCCTCCTGCGGGAGGAGCCTGGCGGAGATCACCTGCTCCGCCGGTGCCTGCGCCTGGATGGCGCGCAGGATCCCCTGCACCACGTCGGGATGCTCCTTGAGGAACGCTGTCGCGTTCTGGCGGCCCTGGCCGA
>DASXDE010000108.1:0-2017 GCA_036490825.1 Gaiellaceae bacterium | reverse complement strand
CGCGGTGCTCGCTCGCGACGTCGTCTTCCGCGCCGACCGCGGCGCGAAGAGCGTCCGGGCCCGCGCCCCGATCGTCGGCGCCGAAGCGGTCGCGGCGCGCATCCTCGCCGAGGGGAGCCCGTTCGCGGGGCTCGCGCGCCCGGCGATCGTGAACGGCGGCGCCGGGGTGGTCGTCGGTCAGCCGGGCGGTCGGCCCTGGGCCGTCGTCAGCTTCACCGTGGCCGAGGGCCGCATCGCCGCGATCGACCTGATCACGGACCGCGCAAAGCTCGGCCGGATGAGCTAGAGGCTCGAGCCGGGCCGGCAGGTCGGCAGGTGCTCCTCGGCGAGCTCGAGGAGGAGCGCATGCAGGACCTTGCGCTCGCGCGCGTCGAGCGGCGCGAGGAACTCTTCTTCGAGGCTCTTCGAGAGCGCCCGCAGCTTGCCGAGCGTCTTCCGCCCCGTCGCAGTCATCTCCACGACATGGCGGCGGCGGTCCGCCGGATCGCGGCGGCGCTGGATGAGCCCCGCCGTCTCGAGCTCGTCCAGGAGCCCGACGAGCTGGCCGCGGTCGTACCCGAGCGAGTCGGCGATCGACCCCTGCGTCTCGCGCGTCCCCTCGTCGAGGACGGCCAGGATCGCGTGGTGATACGGGTGCAACCCGAGCTCCTCGTAGGCAGAGAACGACCGCTCCTTGGCAGACATCCCGAGCCGCTTGAGCAGGAAGAGCGGCGACGACGTCAGCTCTTCCGGTAGCCGCATCGCCACCTTGCCACTGGTCGTCATCACATCGGTCATATGAAGAAGTGTAGCGCGCCCATCGTTGTGCGTGTATACTGTTGATGAGTACAACGATCAAGGAGCTCAATTAGTGACATTGACTACAACCTCAGCTTCCCGGCGCTGGAGCGCCCTCGCGTTGATCGTGACCGCGCAGTTCATGGTGATCCTGGACGTCGCGATCGTGAACGTCGCGCTCCCGTCGATCAAGTCGGATCTCGGTTTCTCGGCGACGAGCCTGCAGTGGGTCGTCTCCGCCTACGCCATCCTCTTCGGTGGCGCCCTTCTCCTCGGCGGCCGGCTCGCCGACCTCGTCGGGCGCCGCCGGCTGTTCGTGATCGGCCTCCTGGTCTTCGCCGCGAGCTCGCTGCTCTGCGGCCTGGCCTGGTCCGAAACGTCGCTGATCGCGTTCCGCGCCCTCCAGGGGCTCGGCGGAGCGCTGCTCGCGCCTGCGGCGCTGTCGCTGCTCGTCACCTCGTTCGCCGAAGGGCGCGAGCGCAACCTCGCGCTCGGCATCTACGGCGCGGCGTCCGGTAGCGGCGCCGCGGTCGGCGTGCTGCTCGGCGGACTCCTCACCAGCTACCTGAGCTGGTCGTGGATCTTCTTCATCAACGTCCCCGTCGGAATCGCGGCGGCATTGCTCGCACCGGTGCTCCTCCGTGAGAGCCGCCCGGACCTCGGACATCGGCACTTCGACTTCATGGGTGCAGCAACCGTCACCGGCGGGCTCATGCTCCTCGTCTACGCGCTCACCCGCGGCACGACGCACGGCTGGAGCTCGGCCGGCACGCTGTCGCTGCTCGGAGCGGCGGTCGCGCTGATCGGCGCGTTCATCGTCGTCGAGCTGCGCTCGCCCTGGCCGCTCCTTCCGCTGCGCATCTTCCGCTCGCGGACCGTCTCGACCGCGAACTTCGCGATGGCGATCATCGGCGGCGTCGCGTTCTCGGAGTTCTTCCTGCTTGCGCTCTACCTGCAGGAGGTGCTGCACTACAGCGCAGTCCAGAGCGGCGTCGCGTTCGTCGGCTTCGCGCTGACCGTCGTCGTCGCCTCGAACCTCGCGCAGCTCATCATCGGCCGCGTGGGCGTTCCCACGACGCTGACGGCCGGACTGCTCATGTCCGCGGCGTCAGTCGCGTACCTGACGCGGCTGCCGGTCGACGGCCACTACTTCTGGGACGTGTTCCCCGCGTTCGTCGTCGGCGGCGCCGGCATGGGCCTGTCGTTCGTCCCGGTGACGATCGCCAGCCTCGCGGGCGTC
>DASXDE010000107.1:0-1744 GCA_036490825.1 Gaiellaceae bacterium | reverse complement strand
GACGAGCGCGGCGATGCCGCCGTAGAGGGCGATCCAGACCGGGACGGCAGGCTCGGTCGCCCGCGCCCGCAGGCCGAAGTCCCCGGCGTACACGACCTGGAGCCAGATCCCCGAGATCAGGCCGAGCAGGATCGCGAGCGTTCGCGAGAAGCGGCTCACGACCGCCGCCCCACCTGCCAGAGCGACGGCGAACGGGATGAAGCCGGACAGGCGCCGCGACTGCGAGAGCGAGACGGCGTCGGAGAAGTGCGGGAAGACGAGGGGCCAGAGCTCGGTGCCGAGCACTGCGACCGCCGCGCCGAGCACGAGCGCGCTCCACCGCCGCCGCCGCGCGAAGAAGGCGAGCGGCACGAGGAGCAGGGCAGCGATCGCGATCGACCCGTTCCGGTCGATGCGCGCCGCCTGCAGGCTGTAGCGCGAGAGCGAGTGCCTGACGAGGTCGTGGCGGTAGTGGTAGAGGTTCGCCGCGAGCTGCTTCGGCCCGGGAGACACCGGGATCGTCTGCTGGACGACCGGCTCGAGCCAGAGGAAGGCGAGCGCCATCGGCAGCCCGAAGACGGCGAAGGCGAGGAGGCCGTTCCTCAGGTCGGTGCCCCGCGTGAGGAGCGCGCGCGCGAGGACGAAGGCGCCGAGCGGTATCGCGAGGAACAGCGCATACGTCGGGTGGACGAGCGCGAGGCAGGCGGCCGTCGCCGCGAGCAGGATCCCGACCGGACGCGTCGGCTTCCGCACGAAGAGGAAGAAGAACGCGACCGCGGCAGGCACGAGCAGCTGGGTGGCGACCGTCGACGGCTCCCAGAGGAAGGGGTAGACGCCGGCGTGGCCCGGCGCGAAGCACTTGATCGCGACCTGGCCGAAGACGACGGCGAGCGCGAGGCCCGTCGAGCGGAAGACCGCCCAGCCCATCTCGAAGGCGAGCAGGAGCGCGAGCGGCACGAGCAGGCTCGACTCGTGGGCGGCGACACCCGATGGGTCGACGCCCGCGAGCTTCGCCACGAGCGCGAGCCATGCGTGCCAGAGCGGGAACGCGTAGCCGGGGTGGAGCCCACCGTGCGCGAACTCGCCGACGTCGTGCAACGAGAGGGAGCCGAGCGCGTCCAGCTTCCTCATGCGGCCGAGGTGGAAGAACGCGTCTCCGGTGAAGGCGCCCTGCACGAACCAGAGGCCGGCGCCGAGTCCGAGACCGCCCAGCGCGAGGAGCCCCCGCATGACGCGCGCGGCGCCGGGCAGCCTCACCTCCTGCGCCTGCCGGCCGGTCAGGGACCACGCGAAGGCGAGCGCGCCGGCGCCGAGCTCGAACGCGAGCGTCACGTAGACCGAGCCTCCGACGGCGAAGGTCAGTGCCAACCCTGCGCCCACGAGCGTGACGGACGACGCGAACGCCGCGGCTGCGCTCCGCTGGCCCAGGCAGCGCGCGACGAGCACTCCCGGCAGCAGCACGACCAGCGTCGCCGCCGCGAGCCGCACCCACAGCCCGAACCCGGTCTCCGGCAGGAGCCGGGAGATTCCCAGCAGCGCGGCGGCGGCCGACGGGGTCACGAGCCGCCACAGCGCTCCGGCCGGCGGTGCGATCGGCCTCCGCGCCTCGGCGGCCGCGGGCAGGGCGAGCCAGTTCATCGGGCCGCTCCCGGCACCCCGTGGGGGCGCAGGCCCTCCCACGCGACGATCGCGGCGCCCGGCAGGGCGACGGCAACCGTGACGACGAAGAAGAGGAACCCCGCCGAGAACGCTCGATCCGCCGAGA
>DASXDE010000106.1:0-2638 GCA_036490825.1 Gaiellaceae bacterium | reverse complement strand
TCACGATCACACGGTGGTAGCGGAGCTTCTCGAGGTCGTATTCGTCCCCGATCCCGGTGCCGATCGCAGTGATCATCGCCTGGATCTCGTTGTTCGAGAGAACCTTGTTGATGCGGTTCTTCTCGCTATTGATGATCTTCCCGCGCAGCGGCAGGATCGCCTGGTAGGTGCGGTCGCGGCCCATCTTGGCCGAGCCGCCGGCGCTGTCGCCCTCGACGATGAAGAGTTCCGCGGATTCAGGGTCTTTGATCGAGCAGTCGGCGAGCTTGCCCGGCAGCGACATCGACTCGAGCGCCGACTTGCGCCGGGTGAGCTCGCGCGCCTTCCGTGCCGCCTGACGCGCGCGCGACGCCGCGATCGCCTTGTTGATGATCTGGCGTGCGTCGGTCGGGTTCTCCTCGAAGAACTCGGCGAGCTTCTGGTTGACCGCGGTGGAGACGAGCCCGCTCACCCAGGGATTGCCGAGCTTCGTCTTCGTCTGGCCCTCGAACTGCGGGTCCTGCAACTTCACCGAGATGACGGCCGCGAGGCCTTCGCGTACGTCCTCGCCCTCGAGGTTGTCGTCCTTCTCCTTCAACAACGCCTTGTCGCGGGCGTACTTGTTGATCGTCGAGGTGAGCGCGGAGCGGAAGCCCGACATGTGCGAGCCCCCTTCGTGCGTGTTGATGTTGTTGGCGAACGAGAACACCGACTCCTGGTACGAGGAGTTCCACTGCATCGCGACCTCGACCTCGCCCTGCTCGGTCCCGCTCGAGAAGTACACGACATGCTTGTGGGCGATGTCCTTCGACTCGTTGATGTACGACACGTAGTCCCTGATGCCGCCTTCGTAGTGGAACTCGACGGGCTTGCCGGCGTCGGCGCGTTCGTCGGTGAAGCGGATGCGCAGGCCGCGCGTGAGGAACGCCACCTCGCGGAAGCGCGAGAGCAGCGTGGTCGCGTCGTAGTCGGTCTCCTCGAAGATCTCTGCGTCGGCGAGGAAGGTCGTCGTCGTGCCCGTCTCGGTCGATTCGCCGACGATCTGCATCTCGCCGCGCGGGACGCCGCGGTCGAACTCCTGGCGGTAGACCTTCCCGTCGCGCTCGACCTCGACGACAAGCCATTCGGAGAGCGCGTTCACGACGGAGGCGCCGACGCCGTGCAGGCCGCCTGAGACCTTGTAGCCGCCGCCGCCGAACTTCCCGCCGGCGTGCAGCTTGGTCATGATCACCTCGAGCGCCGACAGGCCGGTGTCTTCCATCTTGTCGACGGGGATGCCGCGGCCGCGGTCGCGGACCGTGACCGAGTCGTCGGGATGGATCGTGACCTCGATCGACTCGTTGTGGCCGGCGAGCGCCTCGTCCACGGAGTTCGCGACGATCTCCTCGACGAGGTGGTGGAGGCCTCGCGGGCCGGTCGTGCCGATGTACATGCCGGGCCGGAGCCGGACGGGCTCCAGGCCTTCGAGCACGGTGATGTCCTTGGCCGAGTATCCGGCCTTCGCCTTGGTGTTCGCCATAATCAAGAAAAGCCTGCAAAACACACGTTTTGCGAGGCACCGGAAGTGTATCAGACCGGGCGGTCTCGGCGCTCCCGTGCGAGGCTCAATCTGACCGCTTTTTGCACACTTTCGCGCAGGGTTTCGTCGGTGATCGCGGTGGCCAGCGCGCGGGCCCGCTCCTCCTCCTCCGGCGTCGGTTCGAGGGCCGGCTCGGCAGGCTCCGCGTCGGCCTCGGGGAGCGGCCCCGGGGCGAAACGGAGGCGCGGGACGCCGAGGCGCTCGGCGATCTCCCGCGCCTGCTGGCCGAGCTCGAACGCCCAGATCGAGTCGGCCGTGGCGACGTGGACCGTGCCGTCCTTCGCGATGCGCGCCGGCCACGCGTTGCGCGCGATCGCGTCACCGACGGCTCCCGGCCAGCGCTCGAGCAGCTCCGGCATGCCGGCCTGAGGCCCGAACCGGGCGAGCTCGTCGCGTATCTCCCTACCGAGCGGTTCCAGGCTCCACCTCCACGACCTGCGCCGGCTCGAGCGGGAGCGCCGACGCGTGCGTCGCGGTGATCATCGCCTGTCCCATACCCGAGATCCGCTCGGCGAGCACCTGCCGCCGGCCGAGGTCGAGCTCGGAGAGGACGTCGTCGAGGAGCAGCAACGGCGGCTCGGGCAGGAGCTCCGCCTCCGCGAGCAGCAGCGAGAGGACGGCGAGGCGCTGCTCTCCTTGCGACCCGAACTGGCGCAGGTCGCGATCCCCGCCGGCGACGAGCACGTCGTCGAGGTGCGGGCCGAGGCCGGTCGTCCCGCGGTCGATGTCCTGGGCAAGGCGCGTCTCGAGGGCTTCGCGCGTGGGCGGCTCGGCGTCGTAGCGAAGTCGCGCATCCGCCAGGCCGAGCTCGTCGGCCCGCGCTGCGAACGCCGGAGCGAGCGTGTCGAGCGTCGACCGGCGGAGCTCGACGAGCCGCGCGCCCAGCTCGGCGACGCGCTCGGTCCAGGGCTCGAGCGCCTCGCGGTCTGAGAGGCGCACTTGCACGCGCCGAAGCGCCGCGTTTCGCTGGGCGAGCGCGGAGAGGTATTCCTGCGGTACCCCGGCGCGAGCCGGGAACACGCGTCCGAGAACGCGGTCGAAGTAGGCGCGGCGCGCAGCAGGGCCTCCCTTGACGACCGC
>DASXDE010000105.1:0-12556 GCA_036490825.1 Gaiellaceae bacterium | reverse complement strand
GTGATCGTGCCGCCGTGGCCCTCGACGATCGCGCGCGCGATGACGAGGCCGAGCCCGGTGCCGGGGATCGCGCGGCCGGTCGCGGTCGACGCGCGGTAGAAGCGCGAGAAGAGCTGGCCGAGCTCGTCCTGCGGGATGCCGATGCCGGTGTCGGTCACCTCGAGGCGCAGCGGCCCGTCGCCGTTCGCGGCCGTCAGGATCACCGAGCCGCCGGCGGGCGTGAACTTGAGCGCGTTCGAGACGAGGTTGTCGAGCACCTGCCGCAGCCGCCCGGCGTCGGCTTCGAGCTGGAGCGGGCCCGCGGCGACGAGCCGCAGCTCGACTCCCTGCGCCGCCGCGACCGGAAGCGCCGCCTCGACCGTCTCCGTCGCCAGCTCGACGAGGTCGGTCGGCGCCGGATCGAGCTCGAGCCGATTCGCCTCGATCTGTCCGACGAGGAGGAGGTCTTCCACGATCCGCTGCAGGCGCCCGGTGCTGCGCCGCAGGACTCCGAGGTAGGTGCGGCCCGAGCTGCTGAGCCCCTCCTCCTCGTCGCCCAGCATCTCGAGGAAGCCGGAGATCGACGTGAGCGGCGTGCGCAGCTCGTGCGAGACCGCGGCGACGAACGCGTCGCGCAGCCGCTCGAGGTGGCGGTCGGCCGTCAGCTCGCGCAGCGTCCAGATCCGGCCGACGACGGTGCCGTCGCGCCTGGCGACCGGCGCCGTGTAGCAGCGGAAGACGCGGCCGCTGTCCGCGAGCTCGAACTCGTCTTCGCTCTCGGCGAGGTCGCGTCCCAGCGCCTGCATGCGCTCCCGGAAGCGGACCGGCGCGGTCGTGCGGTCGGCGAGCGCGAGCAGGCGTTCCGCCACCGTGCCGTGCAGGGGGAGGCCTAGCTCGGCTGCGAAGCGCTGCAACGGCGCGTTCGCGAGGACGAGGTTGCCGCGCACGTCGGTGAGGCAGATGCCGTCGACCGTCGAGTCGAGCAGCCCCTGCTGCAGCGCGCTCGTCGCCTGCAGCTCGAGCGCGTCCGACGAGATGCGGCGGGAGGAGAGGCCCGCCGCGGCGCCGACACCGACGAGGGGGATGAGCCGCAGGACGAGCGCCACGGGGTCGGCGGGACCCCCGACGAGCTCCGCCGCCGCGAGGTAGAAGCCGGTCGCGGCGCAGCCGGCGAGGCTCCCGCCGCGCGGGCCGAGCTCGACCGCGAGCAGCGCGACCGACGGCACGAACGAGATCGTCCCGATCCGCCCGACGCTGTCCGTTGCGATCATCGCCGCGAACGTGGCGACGATCCCGACGCTGCCCGCTCCGAGGAGCAGCCCGCGGCGCCGCGCGAGCCGAACGACAGCCGACCGCAGCCCCTCGGTGGCCGCGCGGCGCTCGAAGGGATAGGCCTCGGTGGCCGCGCTCATCCTTCCGGTTCCTCCTCTCCGGCGAGCGCGATCCAGAAGAAGATCCCGAACCCCGCGAACAGCCCCAGCAGGATCGGCATGTGGAGGAGGCGCAGAACCAGCCACGCGTCCGGGATCCGCAGCGCCTTGCTGCCCAGCACGTCTCGGTTCCTCGGATGCCAGAGGTCCGGGGCGGTGCGGTTGTCGCCCTTCATCCTCCAGCCGGTCCGGCCGTCGCCGCCCACGATCCGGTGGATGACCACGAACCCGGCGCCGACCTGTCCCTTCGGCACGCGGTACGCGACGACCTCGCCGACGTGGTAGCTCGACCGGCGCTCGACGAGGACGAGGTCACCCGTATGGAGGCGCGGGAGCATGCTCGTGCCGCTGACCATCACCCACTCGGCGCGACCGCCGAGGTTCTGCGGCAGGCCGAACCACAGCAGAGCGGCGACGAGCCCGAGCTGCGCCGCGACGACCGCCACCGTCTTCGGGTGCGGAAGCCGCGGGCGGACCGCGACGGGTGGGATCGCGACGCTACTTCTCATCGCTGAGGGTCATCGATGGGCGGTTCGTGGACGTGGCGTTCTCGGCCGCGCCGATGGCGACGATTGCGGTGCCACTCGTGGCGCGCAGCTCCCAGCCCCAGAGCGTGCCGGACTTGATCGCCGCGTCGACGTCCGCTGTGACGGTCACCGTCTTGCTGCCGGTGGTCGACGCCGAGAACGTCCCCGTGGGGGTCGAGCCGATCGTCAGGCCGGCGACGCCGTTCCACGTGAGCGTGGACGAGCTCCAGGTCGAGGTGACGGGGAAGAGGGAGATCGTGTCGTTGCCGCTCGTGGTCACCCGGACGGTGAGCACCGCGCTGTCGGCGCCGCCGGTGCTGGGCAGGCTGCAGCCGCCGAGGTTGAAGCGGATGAAGGCGTAGTCCTGCGCGGCGGCGACGGGGCTGATCGTCAGGGTGGTCGCGGTCCCGCCGGTCGTGCTGGTCGGGAGCGCCTGTTGGACGTACGTGTCGTCGGCCGTCGTCGATGTCTGGTTGCAGGCCGCCTTGGTCAGGGTCTGGCTCCAGGCGTGGAGCTGGTTCGAGCCGAGCCCGAGGCTCGCCGCGGAGGCCACGCCGACCGAGGTGCTCGTCGCGACGGCAATCGCGATGACGAGGCGCCGAGAGATGAAGAGGGAGGCGCGCATCGGCCTACTGGGTGAGCGAGAGGGCGTAGGCGGTGACGTTTGCAGCGGAGACGGTTCCGAAGCCCGTGACGGCGACCGTGCAGCCACCGCTGCACGTGCCGACGACAGTGGTGCCGGCGCCGAGGCTCGTGTGCGAGCTGTTCTGCAGGGTGACGGCGAGCGTCTGACCGGCGCACGCCTGCGGGACGCTCGTGACGTTGACCTGGGTCACATTGCCGCTGTTGTTGACGTTGCGGGTCGCGGTGAGCGACGACGACGTGCAGCCGCTGACCGTTGCGCTGCCCGCCCCGAGCTTCCCCGTGCCGAGGCCGAGGCTCGCGGCCGAGGCGACGCCGACCGACAGGAGCACTGCGGTCGCGGCGATGCCGAGCATGTGGGTCAGTCGCTTCATCCGTCATCTCCCGGTCGATCGAGCGGGGCGCCCGGTTCGCGCCCCGCTCGCTGCCGCCGGTACGAGGACCAGGTGCTACGAGACGACGACCGAGATGCCGGTGACGAGGCTCGCGTCGACGCTGCCCGAGGTGGCGATCGACGCCGTAGTGCCGGATGCCGGCAGCGAGCCCGTCATCTCGGAGCCGACTGCGGCGCCGGCCGCGCCGGTCAGCTGGATCCTGTAGGACTTGCTCAGACACGCGGCAGGGATGCTGGCGAGGTTCACCTGGCTGACGGAGTAGCCCGGAATCGCCGAGGCGTACGCCGTCGTGTAGGACGCCGTGATGCCCGAGCCGCAGGCTGCGACGACGCTGCTGCCGGCGCCGAGCCCGGACGTGGTCAGGCCGAGCGATGCGGCAAAGCCGTACGTGCCCGCAAAGACGATGACCGCTGCCACGGCGGCGACGACCATCTTGGTCGCCCGCGTGGCGTTGCGAATCTTGCGCATGTGAAAGCTCCTCTGGTCTCGTTCGTACCGGCCGGGCTCGTTGCCCGGTGACCAGAACATCGTTCGGCGGCTTATGAATCCGGGTGTGACCGAGGTATGTGCTTCGTATCAGCGCGGATCCCCCGGACAGGGGACGGCCGGCTCAGACCGTGACGGCCGGGTAGCGCCCGCGGATCTCGTCGATGAACGCGGCCATGCGGCCGGCGAGCTGCGGCTCCACGAGCTCGAGCACGTTCTCGGCGTTCAGCTCGCCCGAGTGGGAGAGGTTGAAGCTGCCCACGAAGACGGTGTCGTCGGCCACGGTCACCTTCGCGTGCATGTAGTCGTGCACCGAGCCCGGCGCATAGGGCGTCGTGTGCTTGCCGGAGAACGGCGCCCGGGTGAGGACGGTGCGCAGCAGCGGGCCTTTCCAGTCGACGTTCCCGTTCTCGCGCCACTGCTGGAACACCTCGGCGACCTGCGTGGCGTCGACGACGCCGGCCAGGTCGACCTTTGCGTCGGAGGCGACCTGCGCGAGCGTGCCGAGGATCGGCGCGGAGGTGATGACCGGCGAGGCGATCCGGATCCGGCGGGTCGCCGAGCCGATCGCCTTCGCGATCCGGTGTGCGAGCTTCTCGCCGCGGCCCGGGCAGAACCAGGCGCGCATGCCCCCGACGGGCGCGGTGTCGACCTTGCCGCTGCGGGCCACGTCGCGCGTCGTCCAGAGCTGCTCGAAGTCCTCGCGGTAGCGGGCGGCGACGGCCGCCGAGTCGACGGTGACGACGACGTTCTCCTCCCGGGTCCAGGAGTCGGCCGTCCAGTTCGTCGATCCCGTCCAGACGGAGGCGGCGTCGCGCACCACGTACTTGTGGTGCATGAGATCCGGGACGCCCGGGATCGCGGCGGTCGGGAAGGGCTGGGCCTCGAGCGCGGTCGGGTTCGTGACGGGCGGCGGCGGGACCGGCACGGCTTTCGCGTGGTCGAGGTTGTAGGCGAGGCGGACGGCGACGCCGCGTTTCTGTGCCGCGACGAGCTCGCCGCAGACGATCGCGTCGAGCTCCGGCGGCAGGTTGAAGTCGTAGACCGCGATCTCGAGGGTCTGCTTCGCGGCGGCGAAGAACTCCGCAAGCGCGTGGGCTGTCTCCTCGGCCGGCTGGCCGCCGTCGGTCAGCGTGCGGACTTCGACGCCAGCCACTCCGCCTTGTGCGCCTTCTTCGCGGCTTGGTAGTCGGCGAGGGCCTGGGCCGAGTCGACGTCGCCGAGCGTGGGATGGCCCGGCACGAGCTCCTGCGCGACCGGCACGCCGAAGCGCTTCGCGAGCACCGAGCCGAGCGCCTTGATCTTCATCTCGCCGAAGCCGGGCAGCCCGGCGATGCGCTTGCGGAGGTCCGCGCCGTCCGCCGCCTCCGTCCAGAGGCGGGACGCGTCGCCCCCGTACTCCTCCGCGACGGTCGCGGCGAGCTCGCGCACGCGCCCGGCCATCGAGCCCGGGAACCGGTGGATGGCCGGCTTCGCGCGGAAGAGCGGCTCGAGGTCGGCGTCCGCGACCTCGCGCGGCTCGAGCGTGCCGAGCCGCTCCTTGAGCCGCAGCGGGCCGAGGAATGCCTGCTGGACGGTGACCTGCTGGTCGAGCGCGAAGCCGACCAGGAGCGCGAACGGATCGTCGGCGAGCAGGCGGTTCGCCGCGTCGTCCTCGGTGAAGAAGAGCGCCTCGGGCACGCCTCGATCCTACTCGCGCATCTGTCCGCTGCGGACACGTCCGGAACCAGGTGCCGACGTCGCCGGAGCGGACCGGTCAGGCGGAGGCCTGCAGCAGAGCGCGGCAGCGCTGGACGTACGGCGTCGCCCGCTGCTCCTCGAAGTACGCGAGCGCCGGGTCGAGGCACGACGTGTCGCCGCGCTCGGCCGCCAGGAGCCCGGCCCACGCCTCGGGAAACCGGGCGCCGAAGGAGCCGTAGAGCTCGGACGCGCGCACCGGATCGCCCGCGGCCGCCGCCCGCCCTGCCTCCTGCCAGACGTATCCCGGGCTCCCTTCCGTCGCCGCCAGGTACTCCTCGCCACGCCCGAGCTCGACGAGCGCGAGCGGGAGGTCGTACACCCCTTCGTCGAGCCGCACGGAGAGAGCCTCTGCGAGGAGCGCGTCGCTCTGGTCGTGGCGCCCTGCCGCACGGAGGCAGCGCGAGGCGACCGTGAGGATGGCGTTTGCGACCTGCTGGTCGTCGCCCGACTCGCGGAAGCTCGCGAGCGCCTGTTCCGCATCCGCGAGAGCCTCGTCCACCTCGCCGCGCGCGAGCAGCGTTCGCGCGCGCGTGCTGAGCACGGGGCGCAGCTGGTAGCTCGTCGGCGCCTCACTGCGCGAGAGGAAGTGCGCGGCAGCCGCCAGCACGCCGTCGAGGTCTCCGCGCCGGTCGCAATCGTAGACCCGTTCGCCATCGCCCCAGACGATCCCGGCCGTGAGACCGTAGCGCTCGCACAGCGCGCGCGCCTGCTCCTGGCGGGCGGTCGAGTCGTCGAGGCGGCCGACCTCCCAGAGGCAATTGGAGAGGTTGTTGAGCGTGCTTCCGACCTCGGACACGACTCCTGCCCGCTCGCCCCGCACGACGACCTCCTCGAGGTCTTCGATCCCGCCTTCGTCCCCCGAGTGGACCCGCGCGAGCCCGATCGTGCCGAGTGCGCCTATCGCGAGACGCTCGTCGCCGGAAGCGTCGGCGAAGGCGAGCACTTCGCGCGCGAGGGCGATCGCGTCGGCGGAGGCGCCCTCGATGATGTGGAGATGGCGAGCATGTCCCGACAGCGCTCGCGCCGACGGGACGGACAGCGGCACCGACCGGGCCAGGTCGTACGCCTGCCGCCTCGCCTCCCGGGAGCCGGCGATGTCGCCGCGATGCAAGCACTCCCGCGCGATGCCCTGGCACGCCTCGGCCGCCTGGGCGGCGTCGCCCAACGCGAGGAACCCGTCGCGGGCTTCCTCGAGCAGGGGCCGGACATCGACGTCGGCGAGATCGCGCCCGCCGTTCGCCGTGAGGAGCGCGACAGCCGGCCGGTCCCCGTCGTCGGGCCGCGCCAGCGCAAGCGCCTCGAGCCCGAGCGCGTAGGCCGACTCGGTCGCGTTCAGGGAGAGCGCACGCTGCGCGCCGTCGGCGAACGCCTGCTTCGCCGGCTCGCGTAGGTCGCCGGTGTCCATCCCCGCCGCCGCCCCGAGCGAGATCGCTTCCCGGTAGTGATGCGCCAGCATCTCGGCGTGGTCCTCGGCGCGGTCGCCCGCGACGGAGGCGAGCCATTCCGCCGCCCGGCGGTGTTTCTCGGCCCGTTCCGCGCGCGGGATCTGACCGTAGGCGACGTCCCGGACGAGCGCGTGGAGGAAGGCGTACTGCGTCTCGCCGCCGATCGAGGAGCGGCGGTCGCGGCGGATGAACTCCTTCCGCTCGAGCGCGTGCAGGACACGGTCGTCCCCGCCCGGAAGCGCTCCCGGCCAGAAGACCTTTCCGATCACCGAGGCGTCCTGTAGGAGCGCCTTCTCGTCCGGCGCGAGCGCATCGATCCGTGCTGCGATCAACCCCTGCACGGTCTCCGGCAGCGGCAGGTCGCCGTCCTCGTGCTCGGCGAGCATCCGCGCGTACTCCTCCGCGTAGAGCGGGTTGCCCTCCGCGCGCTGCAGCACCGCCTGCTGGGCGTCGGCGTCGAGCACCGGACGATCGAGTAGCCGCTGCAGAAGCACGGCCGTCTCGTCGTCGCTGAGCGCGCCGATCGAGAGCGTGAAGGCGTTGCGCTTGCCGCCGCTCCAGCCGGGCCGGCGGTCGAGCAGCTCGGGTCGCGCCGTGCCCACGATCAGGAGCGGCACCGTCGTCGCCCAATCGGCGAGGTGGTCGACGAAGTCGAGCAGTCCGTCGTCCGCCCAGTGGAGGTCCTCGAAGACGAGGATGAGCGGTCGTCGCTCGGCGGCTGCCTCGAGCAGACGACGCCAGGCGGCGAATGCCTCCTCGCGCTCGGCGCGCTCCGCGCCCTCGAGCCCCACCAGCGGCCGCGTGTGGCGGGCGAGCCATTCCCGTTCCCGGTCGTCCTCGCCGAGCGTCTCGACCATCGCGACGAGCTTCTCCTCCGCCGTCGACGTGTCGTCGGACTCGAGGATCCCGGCGTGCGCCTTCACGATCTCGCCGAGCGCCCAGAAGCTGACGCGCTCGCCGTAGGGCAGGGAGCGGCCCTGGCGCCACGAGATCAGGTCCGGGTCGGCCTCCGTGATCTGGAACAGCTCGGCGACGAGGCGGCTCTTGCCGATGCCGGGGACCCCGACGAGCGTGACGAGCTGGGCCGACTGCTCGGTGCGCGCGTGTGCGAGCGCGTCGGCGAGCAGGCTGCGCTCGCGCTCCCGTCCGACGAGCGGCGTCCGCAGCTTCTGCTCGACGTCGCTGCCGAAGCGCGAGCGGGCGGACACGGCCTCCCAGACTTTGACGGGCTCCGACTTTCCCTTCGCCTCGACCGAGGGCGCGTCCCGGTATTCGATCGCGTGCCGGGTCGCGCGATACGTCCCTTCGCCCACCAGGATCCCGTTCACGGGCGCGGCGCCCTGCAGCCGCGCGGCCGTGTTGACGACGTCACCCGAGACCATCCCCTCGCCCTCGACCGCCCGGGCGCCGAGCGCGACGAGCGCCTCGCCGGTGTGGACGGCGGTGCGGATCTCGAGCTCCTCGCCGACCGAGTCGCGGATCGCGAGCGCCGCCCGCACGGCGCGCTCGGGGTCGTCCTCGTGGGCGACCGGCGCGCCGAAGATCGCCATCACCGCGTCGCCGATGAACTTCTCGACCGTGCCGCCGTGCCGCTCGAGCTCGGCGCGCAGCTGCGCGTAGTAGGCGGAGAGCGTCGCGCGAACGTCCTCGGGGTCGAGCCCCTCCGCGCGCGCCGTCGAGCCGACGAGGTCGGTGAAGAGGATCGTCACGACCTTCCGCTCCTCGCGGGAGGGCGCAGCCGCGGGCGTGAGCGCAGCGCCGCACATCCCGCAGAGCCGGAAGCCCTCGGGGTTCTCCTGGCCGCACGAGGGACAGGTGACCATGCTCGTACGGTAAACCCGTCAGCTCAGGCGGTCGAGGACCGCCTGCGGCATGTGACCCAGGCGAACGTACCGCTCGAGCGCCTCGCGCCAGCGGGGATCGGAGTCGGCAAGCGGACGCAGCCGGGTGACCGCCTCCTCGAGGTCCCCGTGGGCGCCGGCGACGAGCGCGCCCGTCATCGCGACCTGATCGTCCGGCAGGCCGGCCGTGCGTGCGCGCTCGATCTCCTCCTCGAGGTCGGTGCGCTCGTCGAAGTCACGCCGCCGGCGATACGTTGCGGCGATCAGGTGGAGGCGCCGCAACTCGCGCAGCGGCGCGGAGTGGTTGTCGACGCGAAGGTCGAAGACGCGCTCCCACGGCTCCTCGGTCCGGTCGCCGGAGACGACGATCAGCGCCGCGGCCTCGCGACCGCGGAAGTCGCCGCCCGCCTCCTCGGCGGCGTCGAGCGCGGCCAGGAGCCGTTCGGCGAGTGTGCCTTCGGTCGCGGCGAACGTGTCGGCGGCCGCGTGCCAGACGGCGGGCGAGGCGAGCATGTTGCCCTGGGCCGAGACGCCGTCGCGCCCGGTGTGCCCGCAGTCCGGGACGCATGCGCTCCCCGTGTGTGCGGCCGTTCGCCCGTCCGCGGCCAGGAAGGCGACCTGGCGGAACTCCCGTTGCTCGTCCGCCTCGAGCAGCTCGGCGAGCGCGTCAGCGGGCGACTCGCCGGCGGCGAGGCGGTCGAGTCCGCGCGGGCCGTAGCTCTTCTCGGTGAACGACTGCGTCGCGACCGCGCCGGCGCCCGGCCGGGCCCACGCGCAGATGCCGACGCCGAAGGCACGCGACTGCACCGCGACGCCGAGTTCGCCGCTCGCCTCGTCCCGCCCGACGATCGAGTACGTCATCGAGGCGAGCCTAGCTAGGCTCGGTTCATGGAGCCGCTGGAGCTCTTCCGGCCCGAGACGCGTGCCTGGTTCGAGCGCAACTTCGCCGCGCCGACACCTGCGCAGGAGACGGGCTGGCCCGCGATCGCGAGCGGCGGGCACGTCCTGATCCAGGCGCCGACCGGCTCGGGGAAGACGCTCGCGGCCTTCCTCTCCGCCATCGACCGCCTGACGGCTGCGCCGGGCCAGGGGCTCCGCCTGCTTTACGTGTCGCCGCTCAAGGCGCTCAACTACGACGTCGAGCGGAATCTCCGCGGCCCGCTCGCCGGCCTCCGCTCGGAGCTCCGCGTCGCCGTCCGCACGGGCGACACGCCGCAGAAGGAGCGCGCGGCGATGCTCCGCGAGCCACCCGACATCCTGATCACGACCCCGGAGTCGCTCTTCCTCCTGCTCACCTCCCGCGCACGGGAGCTGCTGCGGAGCGTCGAGACGCTCATCCTCGACGAGGTGCACGCCGTGGCCGGGACGAAGCGCGGCGCCCACCTCGCGCTCTCGGTCGAGCGGCTCGAGGCGCTCACCGCGCAGCCGTTGCAGCGGATCGGGCTCTCGGCGACGCAGCGGCCGCTCGAGGAGATCGGCCGCTTCGTGGGCGGAGGACGGCCGATCGAGCTCGTCGACGCCGGCGTGGCGAAGGAGCTCGACCTCGAGGTCGTCGTCCCGGTCGAGGACATGCGCGAGCCGGGCGAGGCGAGGGACGAGGGCTATGAGCCGCGCTCGATCTGGCCCTCGATCTACCCGGCGGTCGTCGAGCTCGTGCGTGCCCACCGCTCGACGATCGTCTTCGTCAACAACCGCCGACTCGCGGAGCGGCTCGCGCTGCGCCTCAACGAGCTCGCGGCCGCCGGCGCCGAAGGCGCCTTGGCAAATCAGACATCGGAGATTGCCCGGGCTCATCACGGTTCGCTGTCGCGCGAGCAGCGGACGCAGATCGAGGAGGACCTCAAGGCGGGCCGGATTCCCTGCCTCGTCGCGACGTCCTCGCTCGAGCTCGGGATCGACATGGGCGCCGTCGACCTCGTGATCCAGGTCGAGTCCCCGAAGTCGGTGGCGCGCGGCCTGCAGCGGATCGGCCGCGCCGGCCACTCGCTCGGCGAGGTCTCACGTGGGCGGATCTTCCCCAAGTTCCGGGCCGACCTGCTCGAGTGCGCCGTCGTCGCGCAGCGGATGCGTGCGGGGCTGATCGAGGAGACGCAGATCCCGCGCAACCCGCTCGACGTTCTCGCGCAGCACGTCGTCGCGATCTGCGCCGACGAGGAGATCGAGGTGACGGAGCTGCACGAGCTCGTGCGGCGCGCCCATCCCTTCGCCGACCTGTCGCGCGCGCAGCTCGAGAACGTCCTCGACATGCTCGCCGGCCGCTACCCGTCGGACGAGTTCGCCGAGCTGCGGCCGCGGATCGTCTGGGACCGCACCGCCGGCGTGGTGCGCGGCCGGCCCGGCGCGCGCCGGCTCGCGGTCACGAACGCGGGCACGATCCCCGACCGCGGGCTCTTCGGCGTCTTCATCGCGGGCTCCGAGTCCGCGAGCCGCGTGGGCGAGCTCGACGAGGAGATGGTCTACGAGGCGCGCGCCGGCCAGGTGATCGTGCTCGGCGCCTCCTCGTGGCGGATCGAGGAGATCGGCCGCGACCGCGTGCTGGTCTCGCCGGCCTCGGGCGTGCCGGGGTCGGTGCCGTTCTGGAAGGGCGAGGGCGTCGGCCGGCCCTACGAGCTCGGCGAGGCGATCGGCAAGTTCGCCCGCGAGCTGCTCGCGGCGCGCGACCCCGACGTGCCGGATCTCGACGAGCGCGCGCAGCGGAACCTCGTCACGTTCCTGCGCGAGCAGGAGAAGGCCACCGGAGCCCTCCCGTCCGACCGCACCGTCGTGGTCGAGCGTTTCCGCGACGAGATCGGCGACTGGCGGGTCTGCATCCTCACGCCCTTCGGCGCGCGCGTCCACGCACCCTGGGCGATGGCCGTCGCCGCGCGCCTGCGCGAGTCGCTCGGCCTGGAGGTGCAGTCGATCTGGTCGGACGACGGCATCGCCTTCCACCTGCCGGACGCCGACTCGCCGCCCGCGACCGACCTGCTCGTCCTCGATCCGGACGAGCTCGAGGAGCTCGTGCTCGCCGAGGTGGGGCAGACGGCGTTGTTCGGCGCCCGCTTCCGCGAGAACGCCGCGCGCGCCCTCCTCATCCCGCGCCGCCGGCCGGGCGAGCGGACGCCGCTCTGGCAGCAGCGGCTCAAGGCGCAGGGGCTGCTCCAGGTGGCGCGGAAGTACGCGAGCTTCCCGATCGTGCTCGAGACGTACCGCGAGTGTCTGCAGGACGTGTTCGACCTGCCGGCGCTGAAGCGGCTGCTCGGCCGGCTGCGCGCGCGGGAGCTCGACCTCGTCGACGTCGAGACCGCGTCGGCGTCGCCGTTCGCGTCGTCGCTTCTCTTCGACTACATCGCGACGTACATGTACGAGGACGACACGCCGCCGGCGGAGCGGCGTGCGCAGGCGCTCTCGCTCGACCGCGACCTGCTGCGGGAGCTGCTCGGCCAGGAGGAGCTGCGCGAGCTGATCGACCCGGCCGCGCTCGCCGCGGTCGAGGCGTCGCTGCGGCCGTTTCCGGAGGATCCGGAGCGGCTCTACGACCTGCTGCGCCTCCGGGGAGACCTGCGCGCGGGCGAGTTCGACGAGGCGCACGCCGCGATCCTCGAGGCGGAGCGGCGCGCGATCCGCGTCGGCATCGCCGGAGAGGATCGCCTCGCGGCGGCCGAGGACGCGGGCCGCTACCGCGACGCGCTGGGCGTCGTGCCGCCGTCGGGTCTGCCGGCGGTGTTCCTCGAGCCGGTGCCCGACGCGTTGCGCTCGCTCGTGGCGCGCTGGGCGCGCGGGCGCGGCCCCTTCACCACGGCGCAGGCGGCGGCCTGGTTCGGCGTCGACGTCGAGGAGGAGCTGCGCGGGCTCGAGCGTGAGGAGAAGCTCGTCCGCGGCGAGCTGCGCCCCGGCGGGAGCGAGCGTGAGTGGTGCGACCCGGACGTGCTGCGCCGTCTGCGCCGCGCGTCGCTCGCCGCGCTGCGGCGCGAGGTCGAGCCGGTGGAGCAGGCGGCGCTGGGTCGCTTCCTTTCGAGCTGGCACGGCGTCGACCGACGCGCATCGCTCCGGGAGGCGCTCATTCCGTTGCAGGCCCTGGCGCTGCCGGTC
>DASXDE010000104.1:0-3629 GCA_036490825.1 Gaiellaceae bacterium | reverse complement strand
CGTGTGGACGGAGAAGGGCTCGCGCATCCTCTGGATGGCGGAGCGCCTCCGGGCCGGCGTCGTCTGGGCCAACACGTTCAACCGCTTCGACCCGACGAGCCCGTTCGGCG
Source organism: Gaiellaceae bacterium (assembly GCA_036490825.1). Lineage (GTDB taxonomy): Bacteria > Actinomycetota > Thermoleophilia > Gaiellales > Gaiellaceae > Palsa-739. Next base: position 3,519 of record DASXDE010000104.1, on the reverse strand, counting down.
GCTACAAGGAATCGGGCTTCGGCCGCGAGGGCGGGCTCCACGGCATGGAGCCGTATCTCGACTTCGAATGACACGGCTCCCCGTCAAGAAGACGTACAAGCTGTTCATCGGCGGTGCGTTTCCGCGCAGCGAGTCCGGGCGTACGTACGAGGCGCAGGGCCAGAACGTCGCGCGCGCCTCGCGCAAGGACGCGCGCGACGCGGTCGTCGCGGCGCGCGGTGCACAGGGCAAGTGGGCCGGCGCGACCGCGTACAACCGCGGCCAGGTGCTCTACCGCATCGCCGAGATGATGGAGTCGCGCGTCCCCGAGTTCGCCGAGCTGTGCAGCGGCGAGGACGAGGTGCACCGTGCGATCGATCGCTGGGTCTGGTACGCAGGGTTCGCCGACAAGCTCGCCCAGGTGCTCGGCTCGTCGAACCCGGTCGCCGGCCCGTACTTCAACTTCACGATCCCGGAGCCGACCGGCGTCGTGGCCGTCGTCGCCCCCGACGAGCCGCCTCTGCTCGGCCTCGTCTCACGGATCGCCCCTGCGCTCACCGGCGGTAACGCGGTGATCGCCGTGGCGTCGGAGTCGCGGCCCCTCGCCGCGATCGAGCTCGCCGAGGCGATCGCGACGTCGGATGTCCCCGGCGGCGTCGTCAACCTGCTCACGGGTCATCGCGCCGAGCTCGCGCCGTGGCTCGCGAGCCACATGGACGTCAACGCGATCGACCTCACGGGCGCCGACGGGTTGCGGACCGACCTCGAGATCGCCGCGGCGGAGAACGTCAAGCGCGTGATCGTCGGCAAGGCCGACAGCCAGTCGCTCTACGAGATCTCGGCCTTTCTCGAGCTCAAGACCGTCTGGCACCCGATCGGGACCTAGTGCGGCGTCTCCCAACGTCTCACCCGAAACCAATCGTTCGAGGACGCCGCACTATTCCGTCCGCTCTGCGGCCGGCGGCCGCGAAGCGGCCGAGTAGTGCGGCCTTTGCGATCCCATTCATTTCCGGTCAAACGTTATGAGAGGCCGCACTAGAGGATGGCCGTGACGAGCGTCGATATCGCCACCTATCACAGCTGAGCGATCGATCACGCCGAGCGTGTCTCGGTGGCGTTGAGAAAGCAGGAGCTGCGGAACCAGCTGCGCGACGCGGAGGCCGCATTGCCTCGGACGCGTCCGCCGCACCGTCGCCGGCCGTGGTTCGTCCGCGGCGCCGCACGCATGACGGGCCCGGTGGCGCGCCGGCGCGAGGCGTCCGGATAGCCTTGCGCGCATGAGCGCCTTCTCGAACGCCAGCGACTTGCCCCAGATCAAGATCTGGAACGGGGTGGTGGCGCGCGCCGTCGAGGGAGCCGAGGCGACGCTTGCGCTGATCGACCTGGAACCGAACACCCACGTCCCCGAGCACCATCACGTCAACGAGCAGACGGGGATCCTGATCGGCGGCTCGATGAGCTTCACGATCGGCGACGAGACGAAGGAGATCGAGCCGGGCGAGATGTGGGTGATCCCGGCCGACGTGCCGCACTCGGTCGTCGCCGGGCCGGAGGGCGCCAGGCTGGCCGAGCTGTTCGCGCCGCCCCGCGCCGACTGGGCGGGACTCGAACGACTTCCCGTGACTCCGGTTACGCTTCCCTAGGAGCAGGTGCCGATCACGCGACGTCTCAGCCAGCGCATCTCCGAGGGAGATGGGATCTCGATCATCGTTTGCGTCGACGACGCCGGCGCGGCCAAGGCGGCTGAAGCCCAGGGCGCCGAGGCGGTGGCCGTCACGGCCGAGATCGACGGCATCAGGAGCGCGACGAACCTGCCGCTGTTGTGGCTCGGCACCGGCGCGCCGGCCGACGCCGACGCGGTCCGCATCAGGCCCGACGAGGACTCGGAGCACGACCATCTCGAGGCGGTCGTCGACGTCCGCGACGAGGAGGAGCTCGAGCTCGCGCTCGAGCGGCTCGATCCGGAGATCTTCCTGCTGAATGCGCACGACATCGACGAGGACGTCGACCCGCTCGATGCAGTGCTGGAGCTGCTCCCCGACGTCCCGGCCGGAAAGCTCGCGATCGCCCAGGTCGAGGTGGCGAGCCGCGACGAGGTGCTCGCCCTCGAGCGTGCGGGCGTCGATGCCGTCCTGGTCCGCTCCCAGCACGTCGGCGACCTGGTCGGCGATCAGCCGGTCTCCGTGTAGCCGGGCTACGATGGCGCCCATGAGAGGGCTGCTCGCGTTGTGCCTGCTCGCGGCGCTTTCCGGAGTGCTGACCGGCTGTGGGAGCGAGGCCACGAGGGCGGAGGCGGCGCCGAAGGTGACGAAGCCGACGTGTCCCAACCCGGGTGCGTGGCAGAAGCTCGCGAACAGCGTCGCCTACCCGGTGTACTGCCCCGGCTGGCTGCCCGACCCGCTGACCGGGAAGCTCGGCGCCGTCGACAACAACATCCATTCCGTGTCCGCCGACCGCAGCTACCTGGAGAGCTGGATCTGGCAGGAGACCGGCGGCGGCGCAGCAGGCGGCGAGCTTCACGTGAACCTGCGCGCCTATCCCGGCCGCACGAAGATCCCCACCTGCCGGACCGGCGGCTCCGACAGCCGCAACGTGCCGTGCTTCGCCTCACCGGTCGGGCGCATCTCTGCAAACGGGATCGCCTCGCCGGTCTACACCGTGAACCAGGACGCCGACTCGTGGCACTACCTGCTGCTCTGGCGGCGCTACGGAAACCTCTACACGCTGTCCGAGCACGTCGCGCCGCCGCTCACCGGCCAGAAGGTGCGGCAGTATCTGAAGCACGAGCTGTCCTCGCTCGTCCTCTTCCGGCCCAGCGCGAGCTGATGAAGCTGACGCGGCGGCAGGCGGTGGTCGGCGCCGCCGCCGGCATCGTCGGGGCGGGCGGGATCTACGAGCTCGTCGATCAGCTGACCGGCGGCGCGCCCAAGCGTGCGGACGCGGCAGCGGCGTTCCCCGAGCAGCACCTGCTCGACGGCATCCGGGTCGTCCACTCGAACGGGATCGAGGTGCTCGTGCCGCCGCTCCACCACGAGGTGGTGACCGCCCGCCTGACGGCATCGCCGAGCGACCTGCGCCATGCCCAGCGCGAGCTCGAGTCGCTGCTCGGCTCGCTCGACAAGGACTATGCGTCGTCGCCCGCGGGTCTCGGCGTGACGGTTGCGTGGGGGTTGCCGTACTTCGAGCGGCTCGTGCCCGGGCAGATGCGCCGGCTGCTGCCGCATGACCGCCGCGCGAACAAGCCGGTGCTGATCGACACGCGCCGCTTTCCGAGCGATCCGCCCGACACCCGTCTCGAGTCGAACGACGTCGCGATCCTGCTGCGCTCCGACGTGCGCGCGCACATCCTCGATGCGGAGAAGCGGCTACGCGACTCGAAGCTCTTCGACTTCACGTCGCTTCGGCGCGGGTTCGCCGGCGGCGGCTTCGAGGGGGCGCAGTCGCTGCCGAAGCAGATGGCGCTCGCGGCGCAGATCCCCGGAGCAGACTTGATCCCGGAGACGTCCGAGCTCTTTCTCGGCTTCACCTCGACGCAGAAGG
>DASXDE010000103.1:0-6717 GCA_036490825.1 Gaiellaceae bacterium | reverse complement strand
CCCTCGATCGTCGAGGCGTCGGACTCGTCGAGCTTGTCGCGGTGCTCCTTGAGCGAGCGCTCGGTCTGGTAGGCGAGCGTCTCGGCGAGGTTCTTCGTGTCCGCCGCCTCGCGCAGCCGGTGCGCCTCGTCGGCGTGCGACTCCGCGTTGCGGATCATCTTCTGAACCTCGTCCTCGGTCAGGCCCGACCCACCCTCGATGCGGATCTGCTGCTCGTTGCCGGTGCCGAGGTCCTTCGCCGAGACGTTGATGATCCCGTTCGCGTCGATGTCGAACGTGACCTCGATCTGCGGCATGCCACGCGGCGCCGGCGGGATCCCGACGAGCTGGAACACCCCGAGCAGCTTGTTGAACGCGGCCATCTCCGACTCGCCCTGGAGGACGTGGACCTCGACCGAGGGCTGGTTGTCCTCGGCGGTCGTGAAGATCTCCGACTTCTTGGTCGGGATCGTCGTGTTGCGCTCGATCAGCTTCGTCATCACGTCGCCCTTCGTCTTGATGCCGAGCGACAGCGGCGTGACGTCGAGCAGGAGGATGTCCTTGACGTCGCCCTTGAGCACGCCCGCCTGGAGCGCGGCGCCCACCGCGACGACCTCGTCGGGATTGACGCCCTTGTGGGGCTCCTTGCCGATCAGGGCCTTGACCTTCTCCTGCACCGCCGGCATGCGGGTCATGCCGCCGACGAGCACGACGTGGTCGATCTTCGAGGAGTCGAGCTGCGCGTCGGAGAGCGCCTGCTTGGTGGGGCCGACCGTGCGCTCGAGCAGGTCGGCGGTGATCTCCTCGAGCTTCGCCCGTGTGAGCTGGAGGTCGAGGTGCTTCGGGCCCTCCGGCGTCGCCGTGATGAAGGGAAGGTTGATCTGCGTCGTCATCGTGGACGAGAGCTCGATCTTCGCCTTCTCCGCCGCCTCGTACAGGCGCTGGAGCGCCATCCGGTCGGCCGCGAGGTCGATGCCCTGATCCTTCTTGAACTCGGCCACCATCCAGTCGACGACCGCCTTGTCGAAGTTGTCGCCGCCGAGATGGTTGTCGCCGGCGGTCGACTTGACCTCGAAGACTCCGTCGCCGAGCTCGAGCACCGACACGTCGAAGGTGCCGCCGCCGAGGTCGAAGACGAGGATCGTCTGGTCGGAGCCTTCCTTGTCGAGGCCGTACGCGAGCGCCGCCGCGGTCGGCTCGTTGATGATGCGGAGGACGTTGAGGCCGGCGATCTTGCCGGCATCCTTCGTCGCCTCGCGCTGAGCGTTGTTGAAGTAGGCGGGGACGGTGATGACGGCGTCGCTCACCGTCTCGCCGAGGTACGCCTCCGCGTCCTGCTTCAGCTTCTGGAGGATCATCGCGCTGATCTCCGGCGGGGCGTACTCCTTGCTCTCCGCCTTGACGCGCACGTCGCCGTTCGGGCCCTTGACGACCTCGTACGGGACGATCGTCATCTCCTCCGTCACCTCGTCGAACTTGCGCCCCATGAAGCGCTTGATCGAGAAGATCGTGTTGGTCGGGTTCGTGACCTGCTGCCGCCGCGCCGGGGCGCCGACGAGCCGCTGGCCGTCCTTTGTGAACGCGACGACGGAGGGCGTCGTGCGGCCCCCCTCAGCGTTCGGGATGACGGCCGGCTCGCCGCCCTCGAACACGGCCATGCACGAGTTCGTCGTGCCGAGGTCCATGCCGATGGTCTTCGCCATGTTGTGCTGCTCCTTCTGTGGTGAGAAAATCTAAGCCTGTTTATAGCAGATATGCCCTGCCCGTGTGCGCGATAATCGTCCCGGGTTGGAAGGAGACGTGCAGAAGGAGCTCGAGGCGACCGTCGCGGCCCGGCGCGAGCTGGGCGAGGAGCACGACGAACACCTGATCGCCGGTTTCCTCGACCGGATCGACAAGGAGATCGACCGCCGCGTCGAGGAGCGCGTGGTGCGCCGCAGGCCGCATGCGCCACTGAACAAGGAAGCGATCGGGATCTCCGTCCCCGTCATCGCGGTGGCGGGGATCTTCGGCGGGCCGGCCGGCGTCTTCATCGCGCTCGCCGCCCTCGCGCTCGTGTTCGTCGTCCTCAGCCTCTCGCGCCGCTAGCGTGTCGCGCCGATGAGCGCGCCGCCGGCGACGATCAGCGCCGCGCCGACGAGCAGCCACTTCCCCACCAGCTCCGAGTCGCGCAGGAGCAGCACCGAGAGCGCCACGCCGGCGAGCGACTCGACCGCCACGAGGGGCGCCACGACCGTGACCCGGCCCCGGTAGTACGCCTCGAAGAGGGAGATGTAGGAGCCTCCGAAGAGCAGCCCGGCGGGGAGGAAGCGAAGCCAGCGGCGTCCTATCCCCTCCCGCGCCCAGACCATGACGAGCACCGTCCCGCCGAGCAGCGCCGCAGCGGCGGCGACCGCTGGCGGTACGGCGGTCCTCCCCACCGCGAGGTGGCGCACGAGGTTGTCCCGGATCGCGAAGAGCGTCGCGCCCGCGAACGCGTAGACCAGGCCGAGCCGGTTGAGGTGCGCGGGCCGCCGGCGTTCGCGCGCAAGCTCGACCCCTCCGGCCACCACGAGGACGGCCCCGACGAGCAGAGGCGCGCGGACGGGCTCGCCGAGGAAGACGAGCGCAATCGTGACCGAGACGAGCGGCGCCGTCCCGAAGACCATCGAGACACGCGACGAGCCCGAATCCCGGATCGCGACCGTGACGAGGATCTGCGCGGCGCCCGGCGAGAGGAGGCCGGCGAGCAGGAAGGGCCACGCGGAGGAGAGGTGGAGCCCGCGCGCGGGCGCCTCGGCGGCGACGGCGACGGCCGCCACGAGGAGTGCAGTCGAGGCCGTTGCGAGCGTCCCGAGCGCGACGTCGGGATCGCGCTGCAGCGCCATCCGCAGCGCGACGCTCATCGCCCCGAAGAGGAGCGCCGAGAGAAGCGCCAGCCCGACGGCGGCTATACGGCCTCCAGCGCGTGCTCCGGCGTCTTCCGGCCGCGTGCGAAGAATGGCACGAACACATGCGCCAACGGGCCGATCGAGAGCGCGTAGAGAACGGTGCCGACGCCGACGGTGCCGCCGAGCAGCCAGCCGGTCGCGAGCACGATCACCTCGATGCCGGTGCGTACCACCCGGATGGAGTGGCCTCGCGCCGCCAGTCCGGTCATCAGGCCGTCACGCGGTCCCGGCCCGAGCCCCGCGCCGATGTACGCGCCGGTCGCGACGCCGTTCAGGAGGACGCCGCACACGAGGCACGCGATGCGGGCGGTCATCGCGTGCGGCGGGTGCACGTGCCCGAGCACGAGGTCCATCGTCCCGCCGACGAGGATGACGTTGCTCACCGTCCCGATGCCCGGGCGCTGCCGGAGCGGGATCCAGAGCAGCAGGACGACGACGCCCACGAGGATCGCCCACGTCCCGATCGCGAGGCCGAACGTCCGTGAGAGCCCCTGGTGGAAGACGTCCCACGGATCGAGCCCCAGCCGGGCGAGGACGAGCAGCGAGGAGCTGATGCCGTAGAGGACGAGGCCGCCGTAGAGCTGAGCGAGACGCAGGCGCATTCCCCGAACGTACACTCGCGCGATGCCCAGGGAGACGACGCTCGCCGCACAGCTGGCGGAAGAGGCGGCCGAGCGCTTCCTCCGGTACGCCCGCATCGACACCAAGTCGGACGAGGACTCGGACACCTACCCGAGCACGGCGGGACAGCTCGACTTGCTGCGTCTCCTCCGGGACGAGCTCGAGGAAGCGGGTCTCGCGGACGCGGCCATCGACGAGCACGGCTACGTGACCGCGACCCTGCCGGCGACGGTCGGGCACGAGGTCGCCACGATCGCGTGGTTCGCCCACGTCGACACCGCGCGCGAGGTGAGCGGCGCCGGCGTCTCGCCGCAGCGGATCCGCTACGAGGGTGGCGAGATCCGGCTCGGCGACTCGGGCCAGTCGATCCTGCCGGAGCAGTCGTCGGAGCTCGCGAACCACGTCGGCCACGAGCTGATCACGACCGACGGCACGACGCTCCTCGGGGCAGACGACAAGGCCGGGGTGGCGGAGATCATGGCCGCGGTCGCGCATCTCGCCTCGCAGCCGGAGATCCCGCACGGGCCGGTCAAGATCGCGTTCAACCCGGACGAGGAGATCGGCCGTGGAGTCGTCCATTTCCCGGTCGAGACCTTCGGCGCGACGGCCGCCTACACGGTCGACGGCTCCACCGCGGGCGAGCTGCAGGCGGAGACCTTCTCCGGCGCGCAGGTCCGGGTGCAGATCCGCGGACGCGCAATTCACCCGGGCTGGGCGAAGGGCGAGCTCGTGAACGCGATCAAGGTCGCCGCCGAGATCGTCTCCCGGCTGCCGCAGGGCCGTCTCTCGCCCGAGACGACCGAGGGGCGAGAGGGCTACGTCCACCCCGTCCTCGTGCAGGGCGACTCGTCGCAGGTCGAGCTGCGCCTGATCGCCCGCGACTTCGAGAACGACCGCCTCACCGAGCACGTGGCGTTCCTCTGCAGCCTCGCGGAGGAGGTCGGCGCCGCCGAGCCGCGGTGCACCGTCGAGGTGGAGGGCCGGATCCAGTACCGCAACACCCGCGACGCCCTCGAGCAGCACCCGGAGATCGTCGCGAACCTCGAGGAGGCGATCCGCCGCGTGGGCCTCGAGCCGAGGCAGACGGCGATCCGCGGCGGAACCGACGGCTCCGCCCTGAGCGAGATGGGGTTGCCGACCGCGAACGTCTTCACCGGCGGGCACGACGCGCACAGCGAGCGCGAGTGGATCTGTGTCGAGGACATGGGCCTCGCCGCCGCCGCGCTCGTCGAGCTCGCTCGGGTGTGGGCCGAGCCCCCCGCGCCCCTCGCCGGCGACGGCTCCCGCCGGGCGTAGCCCGGCTCCGCCGCCGCGTGACGCGGGGGGATACACGAACGCCCTCCGGGTACGCTGGACGAATGGAGCCGCTGCTCGACCGGCTGGGGCGTCCGCTCGAGACGCTCAGGATCTCGATCACCGACCGGTGCAACTTCCGCTGCGTCTACTGCATGCCGAAGGAGGTCTTCGGGCGGGACTACGCGTTCCTCGAGCGCCGCGAGCTGCTCACGCTCGAGGAGCTGGCCCGAGTCGTCGGCATCTTCGCCGGACTCGGCGTCCGCACCGTTCGCATCACCGGTGGGGAGCCGCTCGTCCGCCGCAACGTCGAGCACCTCGTCGAGCTCCTCGCCGCGATCGAGACGCCGACGGGAGACGGGCTCGAGCTCGCCCTGACGACGAATGGCTCGCTCCTCGCACAGAAGGCCGAGGCGCTCGCGTCCGCGGGCCTGAGCCGGGTCACCGTCAGCCTCGACTCGCTCGACGACGAGTCCTTCCGCGCCATGAACGACGTCGACTTCCCGGTGCGGCGCGTGCTGGAGGGGATCGACGCGGCCGCGGCGGCCGGGCTCCCGGTCAAGGTCAACGCGGTCGTCAAGCGAGGCGCGAACGACGGAGACGTCCTCGGGCTCGCGGAGCACTTCCGCGGCAGCGGCCACGTCCTCCGCTTCATCGAGTACATGGACGTGGGCTCGACGAACGGCTGGCGCCTCGAGGACGTCGTGAGCGCCGAGGAGATCGTCCGGCGCATCTCCGAGCGCTGGCCGCTCGAGCCGGCGGCGTCGGAACGGCCAGACGCAACCGCGCGGCGCTGGCGCTACCTCGACGGCCAGGGCGAGATCGGCGTCGTCGCGTCGGTCACGCAGCCGTTCTGCGGCGGCTGCTCGCGCGCGCGCCTCTCGGCAGAAGGACGGCTCTACACGTGCCTCTTCGCCAGGCGCGGCCACGACCTCCGCGCACCGCTGCGTCTCGGCGCCTCCGACGACGAGCTCGTCGAGCAGCTCCGCTCGATCTGGACGCGCCGCACCGACCGCTACTCGGAGCTGCGAACGGCGGAAACGGCCGCGCTGCCGAAGGTCGAGATGTCGTACATCGGCGGCTAGAGTCGTCACGCTTCTCTGGCCTTCCTGTAACCCCACCGATTAGAGTTTCGGCATGGAGCGCGTCGTCGCCCTTGGACAGCGCGTGCTACCGCGCGGTTGGCGGGATTTCGGGATCCAGCTCGTCATCTGGTTCGGGTTCTACTTCTCGTACTTCGCCGTCCGGCACCTGACGAACGGCACCCCGGGCAAGGCGGTCATGAACGGGCTGAAGGTGATCTCGCTCGAGCAACGCGTCACGCACCACCTGTTCGAGCTGACGGTCGAGCGCGTCGCCGACTCCTCCTCGCTGCTTCTGACCGCCGCGGCCTGGACGTACTGGAACTCCGAGTTCACCGTGATCGGGCTGACGCTGCTCTGGGTCTACCTCCGCCGGCACGAGCGGTTCAGCCGCTTCCGCAACACGATCCTGCTCGCGAACCTCGTCGGCCTGATCGGCTTCGCCGTGATGCCGACGGCGCCGCCGTGGATGTTCCCGAACGTAGGATTCGTGGACGGCGTCAACCACTCGAGCGCGCTCCTGCAGTCGCTCGGCAACCCGTACGCGGCGATGCCGAGCCTGCATGCGGCGGACGCGCTGATCGTGGGCTGGTTCCTCGTCACGACGTCGAGGACGATCTGGGCGAAGGCTCTCTGGGCGCTGTGGCCGCTCTGGGTCTGGTTCTGCGTGATCGCGACGGCGAACCACTACCTGCTCGACGTGCTCGCCGGAATCGGCGTGGCCGTCACCGCGTTGCTCGTCACGGCGTGGACGCCGCGGCTCCTCACGCGCCTCCGCGGGCTCGGCCCGGCTATCGCAAACCTGCTATAGT
>DASXDE010000102.1:0-27870 GCA_036490825.1 Gaiellaceae bacterium | reverse complement strand
GAGTGCGTGAGCTGGAGGATGTACCAGCCCAGCGCGATCCGCTGCATCCACGAGCCGGTCTGGGAGACGATCTGGCCGCCGAAGAAGAGGCGGTAGTTGCGGTAGCGGAGGCTGTGGAACGTGCGGCGCGCGGCCCGTGTCACGGGCGCGCCTCCTCGCGCTCGAGCAGCCGCGCAAGCGGCTCCGCGGCCGCTCCCACCGCGACGAGCTCGGCCGGCGTGAGGGCGCCGAGCCTGCTCGCAAGCCATGCGGTGCGGCGGGAGCGGACACGGCGGAGCGTGCGCTGGCCGTCCTCCGTCAGGGTCAGTCCGATGCAGCGCCGGTCGGTCTCGCTCGGCGTGCGGGCGACGAGACCGTCGCGCTCGAGCCGCGAGACGCGCTTCGACATCGCCGCGGTGGAGACCCGCTCCTCCGCGGCGAGCTCGCCGACCGTGACGCCCGGCGCGTACTTGATCGCGCCGAGCAGGCCGACCTGGTGCGGCGACACGCCGGCGATCTTCTCGCGGCGCAGCTCGGTGCTCAGGCGGAGCAGCGTGGGGCGGAGCTGGTCGGCCACCGCCATCGCATCGAGCTGCTGCTTCGTCGCCTGTGCCATTCGCTAACCAGGTTAGCAAAATCCCTAACCAGGCTAACGATTTCCTTACAGGATCTTCGAGAGGAACTGCTTCGTGCGCTCGTGCGTCGGCTCGAGGAAGAAGTGCTCAGGCGTTCCCTCCTCGATGATCAGACCGTCGTCCATCATCACGACGCGGTCCGCCGCCTTGCGTGCGAAGCCCATCTCGTGGGTGACGACGATCATCGTGATCCCGGCCTTCGCGAGCTCCTCCATCACGGCGAGCACCTCGCCGATGACCTCCGGGTCGAGCGCGCTCGTCGCCTCGTCGAACAGCATCAGCGCAGGCCCCATCGCGAGCGCCCGCGCGATCGCGACGCGCTGTTGCTGGCCGCCCGAGAGCTTGCCGGGATACGTGTCGAGCTTGTCCGCGAGCCCGACACGCGAAAGCAGCGCTCTCGCGTAGTCGGCCGCCCGGTCCTTCGGGACGCCCTGCACGTGCACCGGTGCCTCGATCACGTTCTCGAGCGCCGTCTTGTGTGGGAAGAGGTTGAACCGCTGGAAGACGAATCCGATCTCGGTCCGCTGTCGCGCGATGTTGCGCTCGCTGTCCTCGACGAGCCTCCCGTTGCGCTCGCGGTAGCCGATCAGGTGCCCGTTCACCTCGATCCGGCCCGAGTCGATCTTCTCGAGGTGGTTGATGCAGCGGAGGAACGTCGTCTTGCCCGAGCCCGAGGGGCCGATGATGCAGACGGTCTCGCCCTTGCTCACCTCCAGGGAGACGCCCTTCAGCACCTCGAGCTTGCCGAAGCGCTTGTGCACGTCCTCGGCCTGCATCACGACCTCGCTCATCGCGACCACCAGGTCCGTCCTCGCCCCCACAGGACCCGCGGGTCCCAGGCGAGCAGCAGTCTCTCCTGGAAGCTCAACTGGTCGGCGAGGTCGCTGACGGCGAGCCGCCGCTCGATCCGGATCTGGACGATCGTCCACACCGTGGTCAGCACGAGGTACCAGAAGGCGGCGGCGAGGAAGTAGTCGGCGATGAACGTGCGCGAGTAGCCCTGCTCGGCGTCGGCGAAGACCTCGTAGACGCCGATCGTGTAGGCGAGCGACGTCGTCTTCATCATGTTGTTGAACTCGTTGCCGAGCGGCGGCACGATCACACGCGCTGCCTGCGGCAGGATGATCCGCCGCATCGCCTTGGCGTAGGTCATGCCGACCGACTTCGCCGCTTCCATCTGGCCCCTGTCGACGGCGTCGATCCCGGCGCGGATGATCTCGCGCATGTACGCGCCCTCGTTGATGCTGAGCGCGACGGTGGCCGCGATCGCCGCGTCGGTCACCGTCCAGAGGCCGAAGAAATGGAGCGTCGGCCAGCTGAAGGCGAAGTAGACGTAGAACATCTGGACGAGCACCGGCGTGCCGCGGAAGACCCAGGCGTACACGCCCGACGCCCAGCGAAACGGCGCGAAGCGCGACATGCGGGCGAGCGCGGCCAGAAGCCCGAAGAACACTCCGGCCGTCTGCGCGATGATCGAGATGTAGACCGTCGCCCAGAGCGCGCGCGCGAAGACGCCGTCCGGATGGAAGATCCGCAGCCAGATGACGTGCCAGTCGATCGCGACGAGCACGTGCATCCGGCTGCGTGGCCTACTGGTTCTTCAACGCGAACTGGCTCGCTTGCCACTTCACGAGGATCTTCTTCATCGTCCCGTTCAGGTACATCGCCTGGATGGCGTTGTTGATCTTCAGCCCGAGCGGATCGCCCTTGCGGGTCGCGATGCCTTCCGGCGCCGACTCGATCTGGGTGCCGGCGGTCTCGAACTTCCCGCCCGTCGTGCGGATGTAGTAGAGGACCGGGGTCGCGTCGGCGAAGTACGCGTCCACCTTGCCCGCCTGGATCGCGGCGGCGGCGCTCGTGTCGGCCGGGTACTGCTTGATCGTGATCGGCGCCTTCCCCGCCGCCTGCAGCTTCTTGTTCTCGGCCTGCAGAGCCGCGAGCTCCGTCGTCGAGGACTCGACCGCGGCGCCCTTTCCGCTCAGCGACGCGAGGTCCGTGACGTGGGACGGATTCCCCTTCTTCACCATCAGGAACGCGCCGACCGTGATGTACGGCGTGAAGTGAACCTGCTTGCTCCGCTCCGGCGTGATCGTCATCGAGCTGATGATCGCGTTGCACTTCTTGTGCAACAGCGCCGGGATGATCACGGTGAAGCCTGTCGTCTTGATCTGCGCCGTCGAGCCGAGCTGCTTCGCGACGGCGTTCGCGATGTCGATGTCGGCGCCGGCCGCCTTGCCGTTCACGATCGACTCCATCGGCGGGTAGGTCGTGTCGACGCAGTAGACGATCGGGTTCGGTACGGCGTTCGCTCCGGTCGTCGAGTTGCCGTTGTTCGAGCCGCCTCCGCCGCCGCAAGCGGCGAGCGTCGCGACGAGTGCTGCGACCGCGAGCAGCGGGAGAAGTCGCTTCACGGGAATGCCCTCCTGTTGTCGAAACCGGCGAGGGAACGACTCTAGCGCGCGAGCGCGGCCGCTGTCAGAGCCTGGAAATGGCCGATCAGCTGCTCGCCCCGGCTCATCAGGACGCCGTGCTCGAGCGCGCCGGACCCGACGCCGCGCTGCACGCCCTCGACCAGCGCCCGGTCCTCGCGTCCGACCTGGTCGTCGAAGGCGAGGAGGTCGTCGATCCAGGCCGGCTCGACGTCCGGGCCGAAGAAGTAGTCGAGGAAGCGGTAGGTGCGCTCGGGCGTCAGCGGGACGATCGGGCCGATCGAGATGTTCGGCCGGCCGGGAAAGATGTTGATCCCGAGGCTCGGCCAGAGGAAGTGGAACTGCGCGCGCGGGAGCTCGTCGGCGGGCGTGACCGTTCTGAGAGGGCCGTGCTGGGTCGAGAGCCGCCCGTCCGTCGAGAGCACGTACGCCTCGGGCGAGACGTCGATCAGCTCGCTGAACGCGGGATGCGCGACCTGGCAGTGGTAGCACTCGAGGAAGTTCTCGCTCACGATCTTCCAGTTCGCCTCGATCTCGGCCTCCCAGCGCGAATGGTGGACGAGGGAGTCGACGTCGAGGCCGAGCTCGGCGACCTGCGCGGGGAGCGAGCCGAGCGTCGCCGCGAGCGGCTCCGGCTCCGGGCCGGCGCTGGCGAAGACGAACGGGCCCCAGGTGTCGACCGCGACCGGCACGAGGCCGAGCTCGTCCTGCGGGAACTCCGGCTCCTCCTCGCTCCGGGGCGCCTTGCGCAGGCGGCCGTCGAGCCCGTAAGTCCACGCGTGGTACGGGCACTGCAGCGTCTCACGGCGCTGCTCGCCGGCGGCGAGCGCGAAGCCCCGGTGGCGGCAGACGTTGACGAACCCGCGCAGCACGCCGTCGCGGTCGCGGGTCACGACGACGGGCGTCGCGCCGACCTGCGTGGCGAAGTAGCCGGGCGCTGCGAGTTGTCCCGTGTGCCCGACGTACTGCCACGCCGGGCGGAAGATCCGCTCCCGCTCACGCCGCAGGATCTCCGGATCCGTGTACCAGCCGTACGGCAGGGTCTGCTCCACGGCGGCGAGCGTACCGCCCCTCCGGTATCGGATACGGAGACATGTCCGTGAGACGATGTTGGGATGCGCGCGATGGTGCTTCACGCGGCCGGCGAGCCGTTGCGGCTGGAGGACGTGCCCGTGCCCGCGCCGGCGGCGGGACAGCTCCTCCTGCGCGTCTCCGCCTGCGGCGTCTGCCGCACCGATCTGCACGTGGCGGACGGCGAGCTGCCGAGGCCGAAGCTCCCACTCGTGCCCGGCCACCAGATCGTCGGCCGGAGCGAGGACGGGCGCCGGCTCGGCGTGCCGTGGCTCGGCTGGACGGACGGGGCGTGCCGCTACTGCGTCTCCGGCCGCGAGAACCTCTGCGAGGCGGCCCGCTTCACGGGCTTCGACCTCGACGGCGGTTACGCGGAGTGGGTCGTCGCCGACGAGCGCTACTGCCTGCCGATCCCCGACGGCTACGACGACCTGCAGGCGGCGCCGCTCCTCTGCGCCGGCTTGATCGGCTACCGCTCGCTGCGCCTCGCCGGCGACCCCGAGCGTCTCGGGCTCTACGGCTTCGGCTCGTCGGCGCACATCGTCGTCCAGGTCGCGCGGCACGAGGGCCGGCGCGTGTTCGGCTTCGTCCGCCCTGGAGACGACAGGGCCGCGCAGTTCGCGCTCGAGCTCGGCTGCGAGTGGGCCGGCCCGTCGGACGAGCCGGGACCGGAGGAGCTCGACGCAGCGATCATCTTCGCGCTGGCCGGCGCGCTCGTGCCGGCCGCCCTGCGTGCGCTCGCCCGCGGCGGCGTCGTGGTCTGCGCCGGCATCCACATGAGCGACATCCCCACGTTCCCGTACGAGCTGCTCTGGGAGGAGCGAGTCGTCCGCTCCGTCGCGAACCTGACGCGCCGCGACGGGGAGGAGTTCCTCGCCCTCGCGCCGCGCGTGCCGGTGCGGACGGAGGTCGAGGAGTTCCCGCTCGAGCAGGCGAACGAGGCGCTCGACCGGCTCCGCCGGGGCGAGATCCGGGGCGCCGCCGTGCTAAGAGTGGAGATGTGACCCGCCTCTCGGACGTCGCCAGCTGGGCCTCCCGGCATCGCCGGCTGCTCGGCGCGGTCCAGCTCGTCGTGCTCGCGGCCTTCTTCATCAGCCTCGGCTGGGCGCTCCGCCATGAGCTCCACGCGGCCGCCAACGACCTCGACAACGCGAACCTCGTCCTCTTCGCGCTCGGCTGCGCGGCGCTCGGGGCCTACTACCTCGTGTTCGTGCTCGGCTGGATGCGGATCCTCGCGGAGTGGGGGATCCAGCTCTCCTACCCGGCCGCCCTGCGCGCGGAGATGATCTCGATGCTCGCGAAGTACATCCCCGGCGGCGTCTGGACCCCGGCCGCCCGCGTCGTCGCGGCCCGCCGCGCCGGCGTGACCGACGCGGCGCTCGTCACCTCGTCGATGCTGCTCGAGGCCGGGCTCTCGGCGGTCGCCGGAGTGATCGTGTTCGTCGTCGCGCTGCCGTTCGTCGACAACGTGGACGCGCCGCTCGTGCCGCTCGTGATCTTCGGCGGCGTCCTGGCGATCCTCGTGCAGCCGCGCATCTTCCGGCCGCTCGCCGGCAAGGTGCTGCGGAGGATCGGCTACACGAAGGAGCTGCCGGACCTGCGCGCGCGGACGCTCACGACCCTCCTCGCCTTCTACGCCGGCACCTGGGTGCTCGGCGGCTTCGCGCTCTGGCTGCTGCTGCGCTCGGTTCACGCCCACCCGGAGGCGGTGACGATCGTCTACCTCGGCGGGACGGCCGCCGTCGGCGCGATCGTCGCGGTCATCTTCGTCTTCGCGCCGTCCGGGCTCGGCCCGCGCGAGGCGTCGATGTACGGGCTCCTGCTCGCCATCGCCACGCCGGGGCAGGCGCTCGGCGCGGTCGCGCTGAACCGCGTCGCGCTGACGGCGGTCGAGGTGCTGCTGCTCGTCGGCGGCGGGCTGTTCCTGCGCGGTGCGAACCGCCGCCTGGACGCCGCCGAAGCCCCCTCCGCCTGAGACCTTGCCGCTCGCGGTCGACATCCCTCACGAGCTGTGGCGGGCGCTCTCGTTCGCGTTCGGGATGACCTGGGAGGTCCTCTGGGCGCTCATCCTCGGCTTCGCGCTCTCGGCGGTCGTGCAGGCGGTCGTGTCGAAGCGGGAGATGCGCCGGCTCCTGCCCGACGGCTCGCCGCGCACGCTTCTCGTCGCAAGCGGGCTCGGGGCCGCCTCCTCGAGCTGCTCGTACGCCTCGGTCGCGCTCGCCCGCTCGCTCTTCCGCAAGGGCGCGGACTTCACCGCGGCGATGGCGTTCGAGATCGCCTCCACGAACCTCGTGATCGAGCTCGGCATCGTGATGGCGTTGCTGCTCGGCTGGCGGTTCGTGGTCGGCGAGTTCGTAGGCGGACCGCTGATGATCGTCTTCGTCGCGCTGCTCTTCCGCCTCTTCCTCAGGCGCGCTCTCGTGGACGAGGCGCGCGCCGAGGCGGAGAAGGGGCGCCTCGGCTCGATGGAAGGGCATGCCGAGATGGACATGTCGGTCGGCGGCGAGGGGAGCTGGTGGCGGCGGCTGCGGACTCCGGCCGGGCTGACCGCGACCGCCGACTACTTCGTGATGGACTGGGCTGCGGTCGCCCGCGACATCTTCGGCGGCCTGCTCATCGCGGGGGCCCTCGCCGCGTGGGTGCCCGACTCGTTCTGGCGCAGACTCTTCCTCGAGCACCACGCCACCGTGGCGAAGGTCTGGGGCCCGCTCATCGGCCCGGCGGTCGCGATGCTGAGCTTCGTCTGCTCGATCGGGAACGTGCCGCTCGCGGCCGTGCTCTGGAACGGCGGCATCAGCTTCGGCGGCGTCCTCGCCTTCGTCTTCGCCGATCTTCTGATCCTGCCCATCCTCGACATCTACCGCCGCTACTACGGGCTACGGATGGCGGGCTTCATCCTCGTGACCTTCTACGCGACGATGGTCGCGGCCGGTCTCGTCACCGAGTTCCTCTTCGAGGGGCTGGGGCTGCAGCCGACCGTCCGGAACGCGAAGGTCGTGACGGCGCACGTGAGCTGGAACTACAGCACGTACCTGAACATCGTCTTCCTCGCGGTCGCCGCGGTGCTCGTGTGGCGCTACTTCCGCCGCGGCGGCGGCCTGCCGATGCTGAGGATGATGAACGAGCCGATGGATGCCGCGCCCGCGGCACGACGGTGAAGGCCGGCGCTACGCGGGTCGAGCCTCGCCGAACCAGCGCGCCCGCCGGGTCGCCGCGAAGGTCTCCTTCTCGGCCGCCAGCTCCTCGGACGGGCCGACCACCGTCGCCGTCGGGGACGGGCCGCCGAGGAAGTTCGCCTCGACCTTCGCCACGCGGCCGCTGCCGAACTCGATGTAGCAGTTGCCCTGGCCTTCGTAGCGCCGCCCGAGCATCTCGCCGCGGAGCCGCGCCGCGATGTCGTCGGCGACGACGCCGGCGGCGTTCTCCGCGAAGACGCCCGCCTTCGCCATCGGGATTCCCACCACGTCGCCCACGGCGTACACGTCCGGGAACGGGGTCATGAGGTTGTCGCGGTCGACCGCCACCCAGCCGCCCTCGGCGAGGCCGGACTCCGCGACCACGGCCGGCACGCGGTGGATCGGGATCCCGACGAACAGGTCGTACGGCAGCCGTTCGCCGCTCTCGAGCACGGCCTCCTTCGCCGCGGGATCGAGCTCGACCACGCGCTTCTGCGCCAGGTACTCGATCCCGCGCGCCTCGAGCTCGTCGAGAAACCGTTGCGAGACCTCGCGCGTGACCGGAACCGGCGCGGGCATCGGCGCGACCACGCGGATCTCCGTCTGCTCCCGGATTCCCCGCTCGACGAGCTGGTCGTGGAGCAGGAACGCGCCCTCGAACGGCGCGGGCGGGCACTTGTAGGGCTGGGCGAGGACTCCGATCAGGACCGTGCCGCCGCTGAACGCGGGCAGGGCGTCGCGCATCCGCTCGGCGCCCGCGACGGAGTAGAACTCGAGCCCGTCCTCGGAAAATCCCGGCACGGCGTCCAGGTCGTACTCCGCGCCGAGCGCGACGACGAGGATGTCGGCGTCATACGTCCCCCCGTCGGTCGTCACGTGCCGGGCAGCGGGGTCGATCGCGGTGATGCGCTCCTGCCGGAAGTCCACGCCCGGCTTCACCAGCTCGCGGTACGGCAGCCGCAGCGTCGACGCCTCGGCCTTGCCGAAGAGGATGTCGAGCTTCGAGAACCCGAACGTGAACGAGTCGCTCTGGTCGATGAGGGTGACGCGAACCTCCTCGGCGAGCGAGTCGGAAAGGCTGCTCGCCAGCTCCAGCCCGCCGAAACCGGCGCCGAGGATCACGACGTGCTTCATCCCGGCGACCCTACAGCGCGGGAGCCCCGGCAGCCGTCGCTCGGGGCAGATCACCGTGCGCAGCAGCTGCGGCGGCTCGGCGACGGCATCGGTCGCGTAGCCTTTCGGCGTGCGTCGCATCGGCGTGTTCGCGAAGCGGACAGCCCGCGCGGTTCGGATCGTCGTGCGCCACGAGGCGATTCCGCGACCCATCCGTTGGCTGGCAGCGGTCGGCCTCATGCCGATCCCGGGGCCGCTCGACGAGGCGGTGCTTCTGCTCGTCGCCCTGATCCTGTTCGTTTTCCACCGACAGGAGTTGCGTCAGGCGTGGAGAGACGCGGAACTGCGCTGAGTCCCACTCAGAGCCTTGTTGCTCGTTCGACTGGGCGACGACGTTCGCGGAGTCTGCGAGCGTTAGGCTGAGGCCGTCGATGGTGCCTCAGGGGAAGGCGGCGGGCGCACTCGAGCGGGGACGCGACGCCTACGCCGCCCGCGCCTGGAGCGACGCCCACACGCTGCTCGAGCAGGCCGACGAGTCGGCCCCGCTCGACCCGCCCGACCTCGAGCGGCTCGCGACGGCCGCGTACATGCTCGGCCGCGACGAGGCATGGGTAGCAGCCCACGAGCGCGCACACCATCTCCATCTGGAGGCCGGCGAGGTGGAGCTCGCGGTGCGCGCCGCGTTCTGGATCGGCATGAGCCTCGCCCTGCGTGGAGACGTCGGGCCCGCCGAGGGCTGGCTCGGTCGCGCGCAGCGGCTCCTGGCCGAGCGGAACGCGGACTGCGTGGAGCGGGGGTTCCTCCTCGTCGCGTACGGGCACGGGCTTCTCTCGGCGGGCGAGACGGCGGCCGCGGGAGCGGCCGGCGCCGATGCCGCCGCCGTCGCGCAGCGATTCGGGGATCGCGACCTGTTCGCCCTCGCGCTGCTCCTGCAGGGACAGGCCGCCGTGCTCGACGAACGCGTGAACGAAGGCCTTTCGCTCCTCGACGAGGCGATGGTCGCGGTGACGACCGAGAACCTGTCGCCCGTCGTCTCCGGGCTCGCGTATTGCTCGGTCATCCTCACGTGCCAGGAGGTCTTCGAGCTGGGCCGGGCCCGGGAGTGGACCCACGCGCTCGACCGCTGGTGGCAGGAGCAGCCGGACATGGTCGCGTTCACGGGGCGCTGCCTCGTCCACCGCGCCGAGATCCTGCAGCTGGGAGGGTCGTGGAAGGATGCGCTCGACGAGGCGCGTAGAGCCGGCCGGCGCCTCGCCGAGACCAACAATCCGACAGCGGGTATCGCGTTGTATCGCGAGGCCGAGCTGCTGCGGCTCCGGGGAGACCTCGACGCTGCGGAAGCCGCGTACCGGGCCGCGAGCCATGCCGGCTGGGAGCCGCAACCCGGGCTCGCCCAGCTACGGCTGGCGCAGGGTCGGGTGGACGCGGCCGTCGCGGCGATCCGGCGCGCGACCGCCGAGAGCGCCGACCCGCTCCGCCGCGCGGGGCGGCTGCCGGCCTACGTCGAGATCATGCTCGGGGCGGGGGAGGTGGAGGAGGCACGGACCGCCTGCGACGAGCTCGAGACGCTGGCCGGGCGGTACTCGAGCGCCATGCTCGATGCGATCGTCGCGTACGAGCGCGGCGCCGTCGAGCTCGCGTCCGGTGACGCGCCCCGCGCCCTCGAGCTCCTGCGCCGTGCGCTCGACGCCTGGCGGGCGCTCGAGGCGCCCTACGAGGTGGCGAGGACGCGGGTGCTGATCGGCGAGGCCTGCCGCGCGCTCGACGACACGGAGGCGTGCACGCTCGAGCTCGAGGCCGCGCTCGCGGAGTTCGTCCGGCTCGGTGCGCTGCCCGACGCGGCCCGCGTCGAGCAGCTGCTCGGAGGGGCGCGGGACGGCGGCGCAGTGCACGGGCTATCGCGACGAGAGCTCGAAGTGCTGCGCCTGCTCGCGGCCGGCCGGAGCAATCGCGAGATCGCAACGTCGCTCGTGATCAGCGAGCACACGGTCGCCCGCCACGTCCAGAACATCTTCGGCAAGCTCCGCGTCTCCTCCCGTGCCGCGGCGACGGCGTTCGCATTCGAGCACGACCTCGTCTGATCCGACTGGTCCGAATTGACCACGCCGCGGGCCGGCGCAAGTTGGTGGATTCGGTCGATGCGCGCCGCCGGGCCACGTCCTACCGTCGGCCAGGACAACGCGAATCGAGGAGGCGGACACGATGAAGTCGACGGAGCACACGGAAGTACTGATCGTCGGGGCGGGCCAGTCGGGGCTCGCGCTCGGGTACCACCTGCAGCGGCGAGGCCGGGAAGCCCTGCTCGTCGACCGGAACGACCGGATCGGCGACAGCTGGCGCTCGCGCTGGGACTCACTGAAGCTGTACTCGCCCGCGAGTCGCGACGGGCTGCCGGGGATGCCGTTCCCGGCCGCGCGCACGTCGTATCCGACCAAGGACGAGATGGCGGACTACCTCGAGGCGTACGCAGCCCGCTTCGAGCTGCCGGTCCGGCTCGGGACCGCCGTCGAGGCCCTGACGCAGGAGGACGGCCGCTTCGTGGCGTACACCGGCGACTCCCGGATCGAGGCGGAGACCGTCGTCGTCGCGTCGGGCGTGTTCGAGAAGCCCCACGTCCCCGCGTTCGCCCCGGAGCTGGACGCCGCGATCACACAGCTGCACTCGCGCGAGTACCGGAACCTGTCGCAGCTCCAGGACGGCCCGGTGCTCGTCGTCGGCGCCAGCCACTCCGGGTCGGACATCGCGTTCGAGGCCGCGTCGAGGCACGAGGTCGTGCTCTGCGGACGCGACACCGGCCAGCTGCCGGCGTCCGTCGAGAGCCGGCGCGGCCGCATGATCTTCCGCGGTCTCTTCTTTGCCGGCACGCACATCCTCACCGTCGACACGCCGGTCGGCAGGAAGGTGCGGCCGCACATCCGCCGCGGCGGGGCGCCGCTCCTCCGCTACCGGCGGTCGGATCTGCGCTGCGCGGGCGTGGAGCGCGTGCTCGAGCGGACGGTCGGCGTCCGGGACGGGCTGCCGGTGCTCGACGGCGGGCGCGTCCTCGACGTCCGGAACGTCGTCTGGTGCACCGGCTTCCGCCCGGACTTCGGCTGGATCCGGCTGCCGCTCGAGACCGGCGACGACGGCTATCCGGTGCAGTACCGCGGCGCGAGCACCACGCCCGGGCTGTACTTCGTCGGCCTGCCGTTCCTGCACTCGTTCGCCTCGATGCTGGTCGGAGGGGCCGATCGCGACACCGGGCGCGTCGCGGATCAGATCGCGGCGGCGGCACCGGCGCGGCGCACCCTCGTCTGGAACGGCGCGATCGGAGCCGTCGAGGCGGATGCCCGCTGATCGTTCCGGCCGAGGTGGATGGTGGGGCGGCGCACGCCGCCCCACCGAGCGCTCGGTCAGTGCTGCGGCGTGATCGTGCCGAAGAGGCCGTGGGCCTCGTCGTCGATCCCGGCCGTGAAGAACAGCGTCTGCGGGTCGCCGTTCGAGCCGGCGTTGCCGAACTCGAGCGCCCACAGCCCGTCGATCGAGAGCTTGCCGTGCCCGGCCGCGTCGAGCGTGCCGCGGTGCTCGAAGTGGCCGTTCCGCATCTCCTGGTAGGCGTTGATCTGCCCGTCGCCGAAGTTGCCGACCAGCAGGTCGCCGCCGAAGCGACCGAACGACGCCGGCGCTGAGGCAAGGCCCCACGGAGCGTTGAGCTGCCCGCGCTGGGCGACCCGGGCGAGGAGCTTCCCGTCGAGGTCGTAGGCGTCCACGACGCCGAGCCCGCGCCCGTGCGCCTCGTCTTCCGATCCGGGCTGCTGCTTCGCGTACGTCACGAAGACGCGGTTGCCGATCGTCTGGATCCCGAACGGCGAGAAGTGCTTCGGAAGCCTCGGGTCGACAAACGCGCCTGGGACGTTCACCTCGTTCCACCCGCCGTCGAACACGTCGACGCGCCCGTGGGCGAAGTCCGTGGCGTACAGCCGCGGGCCGGACGGGCCGTTCGAGATGGCGAGACCCTTGAACACGGCATCCGAGGCCGACATGTCCACCGTCACCAGCGCGGCGGACGAGCCCGGGCGCCAGGCGCTGATCGTGCCGTCCTCGCTGTCGAAGACGAAGTTCGACATCGCGAGCGTGTTCGGGGCCGACGTCGTCCCGACCTGGAACTGGCTCGGGATCCCCGAGAACACGGCTCCCGTGGGAGCGCCCGGAACGCCCTGGGCGGCGAGCCCGCCGATGTCGACACGCATGCCGGCGCCGTTGTAGACGGAGGCCGAGGCGGTGCCGTTGTTCGCGATCCACCACGGGCTGGTTGCGCTGCGGGCGAGCCCCCAGGTGTTCTGTAGGTTCGCATCGGTGGTCGGCGCCATGCCCGCCACGTCAGAGGCGATCGGCGTGACCTGGTACCTGCCGCCGGGAGGCGCGGCCGGAGCGGCGCCGGCGGCGAACAGCGTTGCTGCGAGCGTGGCCGCGAGTGCGGCCGGTACGAGACGATGCATGGTCTCTTTTCCCCCTTTTATTCGCTCAAGAAGGGACCTACGCCGCTCCGGGTCACGCGGTTTGCAGGCCTCCGGATACAACTCGGCGTGGTTCCTCCATTACGGGGTGTGAGACACGTGATCGATCGGACGGACGCGGAGCTCATCCATGCGGCCGCGTCGGACGCGGGGGCATTCAGTGAGCTCTACCGCCGCCACGCCTCCACCGTCCACGGGTGGTTCCGCCGCCGGCTCGGGTGGGCGCGAGCGACCTGACCGCACACGCGTACAGCGCAGCCGGGGCGCGGCTCTATCCGCGCGGATGACCGCAGCGCCGCTGCGTCAGCCGTTGGGCGTCAGCACGAGGGCCGCCGTGCCGTCACCGGGCAGGGTCTGGTAGTTGGACGTGTAGACGCGCGAGGTGACCAGCTCGGCGACGTGGTTCGCGTTCGGCACCCCGCCGCCGAGAACGACCTCCTGCGCCTTCAGCGTCCGCCTGAGCGGGAGGCGGAGGTTCGCCTTCAGGTCCGTCCGGGCGAGCAGCACGGCCTTCGCCGGCGCCTGCGGGTCGGAGGGCGGCGGGAGGTACGTGACCACCGCGTTCGTGTTCGGCAAATACTTCAGGGTGTAGAGGGCGAGCTCGAGGGCCTCACGATGGAGCAGTCCGGTCGGGCTCACCTGGGTCTGGGCAGCCACCCCGCAGTTCTGCTGCGTGTCGCCGAAACCGCACATCTCGTAGGCGACCGTCGAGCCGGGGTGGAAGAACGTGTAGTCGCTTGCGTCGTGCTTGCCCGTGGAGACGACCGGCGCCACGGCGATCAGCGTGATCGGCACCTGGACGCTCGTCTGGCCGGAGCTGGTCTGGAGGAAGCGCGTCGTGGACAGCCCGCCGGGGAAGACGCTGACGAGCCGGGTGTCCGACGTTGACTTGTACTCGGAGGAGACCTGCGTCGCGATCTGGCGCTCGATCTCCAGCGCCGTGCCCGACGGCTTGAACGTCGACCACGGCGGTCCTTTCTTGGCGCCCGGGTGGATCAGGAGCAGGACGAGCGCACCGACACCGGCCACGCCGAGGATGATCAGGAGCATGTACGCGAGGGAGAAGCGCGTGTAGTACGCGGAGGCACGCGCGCGCTCCGCGCGCCCCGGGGCAGGACGCTCGGCCGCCGCCGGCCGGGCAGGCGGGGGCGCGCCGGCCGCTACATCTTCGGCCACGTCTCGTCCTTCGTGTAGTCGAGCTCCGGCTCCACGAGCTGTTGCGCGTCGAGGAGCTCGACGAGCTCGTCGCCGTACAGCTCGCGCTTCTCGGCGAGGTGCGTCGCGATCGCCTCGACGGCGGCCCGGTTCGCGGCGACGAGGTTCACGGCGATGACGTAGGCCTGCCCGAGGATCTGCGCGGCAACCGAGTTCTTGAAGGGATCGCGGAGGATCGCCGCGATCGGATCGGCGTGGAAGTCGGCGCTCCCGCGGGTGCGGTTCATCAGCGTGCGGCCGATGCGCTCGAAGCGCTGCATGATCTGCTCCCGCACCTCGTCGGGATCCTCTCCCTCGGGCACGTTCCCGTTGAGCTCGACCTGGAACGGCCGCATGCCGGCCGTGCCGACCATCCAGGCGGCCGTGTCCGTCGCGGTTTGCAGGTCGCCGCCGACGCCGCCGGTGTTCTCGCCGTAGAACACGTTCTCGGCCGCCATCGCGCCGAGCACATGGATGAGCGTCCCCATCTCCTCGTGCTGCCAGCGGCTGAAGCGCTCCTCGCGCTCGAACATCTGGTGGTGGCCGAGCGACCCGCCGCGCATGCGCGTCGAGAGCCTGCTCGACTCGAGGTCCGGCCGGTAGACGTGCCCGGTGACGGCATGTCCGGCCTCATGGATCGCGACCGCGCGCAGCTCGTGATCGGGGTACCTGACGTTGACCGCCGTGCCGGACTCGAGCGTCGTCATCGACTGCACGAGCTCCTCCCAGCCGAATGAGGTCTTGCCCTCGTGCTGGGCGTTCGTCAGCGCCATCGAGCAGACCTGGTCGATCATCGCGGGCGAGTAGCCATTCGTGATCCGTGCGATCTCGTCGCGGCGCTTCGGGTCGTCGAGGTCCGGGTCGTGCTCCACCTTGTCGAGGTAGAGGTCGAAGACGTCTTTCCGGTCCTCCTTGGTGGGCGTGCGGAACTGGACGTGGCGTCCCATGCGACCCGGGCGCGTGAGCGCAGGATCGAGCCGGTCGAGGGGGACGTTGGTGGCGCCGATGAAGTAGATCTGCTCTCCGCGGGGGCGGGCGCGCGGGATTCGGAGCGACACCGTGCCGATGCGGCGAGGCACGATGTAGGAGGCGTCGAGCAGGGTGTTGATGCGGTTGGTGAGGACCCGGCGCATGAAGGGTGGGCTGTCGATCCCGTCCATCACGACGAGCAACTGGTTGAGCGCCAGCTGGCCCCCGCCCATCATCCCGCCGAGGCCGCCGCCGGGGAACTGGTTCACGATCCGGTCCACGATCGGGTTCGTCCAGCGCGACGGCGCGCGCTGCTCGAACAGCCGCTCGCGCCACCGTGCCGTCTCGACGATCAGGTCGCCGGACGGGTTCTGGGCCCCCCACGGGCCGTAGAACGAGAAGTCGCTCACGTCGCGCCAGGAGTACGGGTCGGCGGCGGCCGTCATCTGCCCCTGCACCGCCTGGCGGCGCATGCCGACGGCGTCGATCTCGTCGATGAAGACGATGCACTGGCCGCCCCATTTGCGCGCGAGCTTCTTCGCCCGCCGCGCGAGCAGGCGCACGACGATCGCGTCGATGCCGATGAAGGTCGCGGCGAAGCCGGACCCCGGCATCGAGACGAACGGCGAGTTGAAGCCGGTGGCGAGCGCCTTGGCGAGCATCGTCTTGCCCGTCCCGGGAGCACCGAGGAAGAGCAGGCCGCGCTCGCGCTTGCCGCCCGCGCGCTCGAATGCCTCGCCCGACTGCCAGATCGTGACGACGCGCCGCACCTCCTCCTTCGCCTCCTCCTGCCCGCGGACGTCCTCGAGCTTGACGCCCCACTCGGCGTCGCCCGGCTCGAAGGCGCGCATCTGGGCCATGTTCATCAGGAGGAGAGGCCCGAACAGGATCCCGAAGTTGGAGATGAAGAGGAAGAAGACGAAGACGATCTGGATCCAGAGGCCGGGCGTGCTGAAGATGCGGCCGATGCCGTGACCGATCGAGCCGAACGAGCCGGCCCACGAGCCGCCGTGGAACAGCCAGACCGCGGTCACGATCACGACGAGCGCGATGCCGATGCGGAGCCAGAAGTGCCAGAACCAGGCCCGGCGCCGGCCGAGCGCGTCGTCCTCGCGGTGCTGTTCGCTCTCCAGGCCGAAGAGGCTGGGCCACGGGATGAAGCGCCGGAAGATCAGGTCGACGAGGCCGCGGAAGGCGACGATGAGGAGGAGGGTGACGACGAGCGCCTTCCAGAGCGGCCAGTGGTCCTCGCGGATGAAGAGCGCGACGAGCGCCGGGCTCGTCAGGAGGGCGACGAAGGTGGCGACGCGGGTCAGCCGGCGCCAACTCGACGCCAGCTCACGCGCGCTGCTGCTTGCGGCGAACTCTCCCGCGCTCGGGGGCTGGACGAGCGGCGTGTCGAGGCCCGTCATCGCCCGACCCTACGTGAGGTCGTCTGCCGTGGATCTCCGCGCATCTCAAACACTTCGACGGAGGCGGGGCCAAGAGGTTTGCGCCGCGGGCAACCCCGGAACGGGAGAACCCGCCTGGCGCGGCGGGTTCTCGGGCAGGAGCGGAGGGACGCGGCTAGCCGCCGTTGCTCTTGGCGACCACCCGCTCGTAGCTCGTCCTGTCGTCGATCAGATGCTCGAGCGCGTACCAGGTGTAGAAGATCCCCGGGACGATGAAGAGCGCGAGCGTGGCGAGGATCGTGCCGACGATGGCCCAGGTCTCGGCGCTCATCAGGCTGCGAGCGAAGCCTCCGCCTCCGCCTCGATGGCCGGCTCCGCCGTCTCGCCGCGCGTGTTCGTCGCGCGCAGGGCGATCACCGCGGAGGCGAGGATGAAGATGCTCCCGACCAGCAGCGCCCGCTGGAACCCCGACGTGAGCGCCTGGGACGCCGGATCGCCGGCGGCGAGCAGGTGGTTCGTGCGGCTCGTCGACACCGCCGTGAAGATCGCGAGCCCGAGCGCGCCGCCGAGCCACTGGGACGCGTTGAGCAGCGCGGCCGCCAGCCCCGCCTTGTCGGCGGGCACGCCTGCGTTCGCGGCGGTCGCCACGGCGACGAACAGGCCGGCGATGCCGAGGCCGACCAGCAGCAGGCCGGGTAGCAGGTCGGCGGTGTACGAGCCGCCGACGGGAATGCGCGAGAGCCAGTAAAGGCCGGCGGCGCCGATCACCGCGCCGACGACGATCACCGGCCGGGTGCCGACCCGCCCGAGCAGCTGGGACGCGATCCCCGCGCTGACGACGGCGATTCCGCAGAGCGGCAGGTATGCGAGCCCGGTCTGGATCGCCGAGTAGCCGAGGATGTTCTGCATGTAGAGCGTGACGTAGAAGAACAGCGCGAGGAATCCGGCGAACGCGACGAGTTGGGTCACGTTCGAGAAGCCGAGCCCGTTGATCCGGAAGATCGACAGGGGCGCGAGAGGCGCACGCTGCCGGCGCTCGTTGGCGACGAAGGCCGCGAGGACCACGCCGGCGCCCGCCAGGACGCCGATGGTGCGCACGCTCCCCCAGCCGGCGATCGGAGCGCGGACGAGCCCGTACACCAGCAGGAGCATCCCGCCCGTGACGAGCGCCGCGCCGACGGCGTCGAAGTCCACGAGCCGGCGGCGGATGCGATCGCCCTCGACCAGCCGGAAGACGGGCAGGAGCAGCAGCGCGCACGCGATCGGGTTGACGAACATCACCCAGCGCCAGCCTGGGCCTTCGGTCAGGGCGCCGCCGAGCAGGACTCCCGCGGCGGACGCGATGCCGCCGGTGCCGCCCCAGGCGCCGAGCGCCGTGTTGCGATCTTTCCCCTCCGCGAACTTCGTGGTCAGGATCGAGAGGGCGGTGGGGAGCGTGAGCGCGGCGCCGAGCCCCTGCGCGAGCCGCGCGCCGACGAGGACGCCCGCGCTCTGGGCGAACCCGCCCACGAGCGACGAGATCGCGATGGTCACGATCCCGGCGACGAGCACGCGGCGCCGGCCGAGCAGGTCGGCGAAGCGTCCGCCCAGGAGCATGAAGCCGCCGTACGTGAGCAGGTAGCCGCTCGGGATCCACGTCAGGCCGTCGACGGAGAAGTGGAGCGAGCGGCGGATGGACGGCAGGGCGACGTTCGTGATCGACCCGTCGACGAAGTCTAGGAACGCGATCCCGCACAGCAGGGCGAGCGTGAGCTTGCCCCGGCGGGTCGCAAGAAAGGATGGTTCGTGTGCTGCGGTGAGCATGGTGGGTCTCCTTGCGATCGGTCTCTGTGAGCTCGACGGATCGCGGGCAGGATTCGTGACCGGCTCCCGCTGTCACATTTCCGGGCGGCGGTACGTCGACGGGATGAGATGAACGAGCGCGACTTCCTCGCAGAGCGGTTCGAGCAGGAGCGACCCCAGCTCCGCCGCATCGCCTACCGCATGCTCGGCACGATCGACGAGGCCGACGACGCTGTGCAGGAGGCGTGGCTCCGGCTCAGTCGCACCGACGACACGACGGTCGACAACCTCGGCGGCTGGCTGACCACGGTTGTCAGCCGCGTCTGCCTGGACATGCTCCGTACGCGGCGCTCGCGCCGCGAGGAGTTCGTCGGCTCGTGGATGCCGGAGCCGATCGTCGCGGTCGACGGCGCGCCGACCCCGGAGGAAGAGGCGCTGATCGCCGACGGCGTCGGCCTCGCCCTCTACATCGTGCTCGAGACCCTCGCACCCGCCGAGCGGCTCGCCTTCGTCCTGCACGACATGTTCGCGCTGCCCTTCGACGAGATCGCCCCGATCGTCGGCCGCAGCCCCGAGGCGGCCCGGCAGCTCGCGAGCCGGGCGCGCAGGCGCGTCCAGGGCGCGCGGCCCGAGCCGGACGTCGAGCTCGCCGAGCAGAAGCGCGTGGTGGAGGCGTTCCTCGCCGCCGCCCGCGAGGGCGACTTCGACGCCCTGCTCGAGATGCTCGACCCCGAGGTCACGCTGCGCGTCGACGCCGGGCCTGGCAGCCCGCTCGCCGCTCCGCCGATCGTCGGCGCAGAGAGGGTCCTCGCAGAGGCGCGCCGCTTCTCGGCGCTCGCCCCGTACAGCCGCCCGGCGATCGTCAACGGCGTTGCCGGCGCCGTAGTCGGCCGGCCCGACGGGACGGTCTTCTCGGTCGTCGCGCTCACGATCGCAAACGGCCGCATCAACGCGATCGACTTCGTCGCCGACCCCGCGAAGCTCGTGCACGTCCGGGTGTAGATCGGCCGAGCGAGAGCGGGAGTCGAGCCCGCCATTGTCACCCCATCGAGGTCAGGGAGTAATCGGTCAGACCCCCGAGCGCGTACGCGGACTCGCCGTGCATCGCGCCGTCAAGTCCGAGGCAGGCCTACTACTCTCCGTTGCGGCGCCTGCTGACATGCCCTTCTGTTGCGGCAAGAATGTCGCGAGTATCCCTTTGCAGCGCCGCGACGTCTGCAGCCGCAGGAGTGATGGCGGCGTAGGACACGTCGTGGCGCTCGCGCCGCCACTCATCGAGGTGATCGCAAAGATCGTCGAATCCCGCTCCGAGGATCGTACGGACGCCCTCGACGCGCACGGCATGGGATCCCTCGCCGCTTCCGACTCGCAATCCTTCGACGGCCAGAAGCGAGTCCATCGCAGCGATGCAGGCATTCCAGTAAAGGACCACTGCACTCTCAAGATGGGTGGTCTCGCGTTCTGCGTCTTCGAGGAAGATCCGGCTTTGGCCAATGAAATCTTGCGCGCGGCCGGCGTCCGGCTCGACATGCTCGAGCTCGGCCCGTGTCATGCGGCTCGGAGAGCGTCTGATGAGCCAACCAATGGCGTCACTGGCCCGCGAATGATCCCGCGTATGAGGCTGTTCCCGCTCTCGGCGAGTGACGCAAACTCAGCCCGGCTGTAGGCGAGCACATCGATTTCTCGGCCAAGCTGACTTTCCGCCTGCCGGATTCGTCGTCGTAACGCGTGCGGGTCCGCGTTACCGAGGACGATCACATCGATGTCGCTGGTCGGCTTGATCTTGCCTCTGCTAGCGAAGGAACCATGGATGAAGGCTGCCTCAACGCCGGGGACGTCTTCAAGGGCGCGCCGAAGCTCCACCTCGATCCCGACGGTACGCTCGAGCAGGAGTCGCAGCGGTTCGTAGAGCGGCGAGTCCGTCGCTGCGCGATAGAGGTATGTCCTGCCGATCGCCTCCCGTACGAGCAATCCAGAGTCGAACGCTCGACGCACCTCCCGATGAGTCGTCACTGGAGTGGCATCGAGGCGCTTCGCCAGCTCGGGCGTTGTCCATGTCCGATCGGGCCTGAGGAACATGAGGGCCAGGAGGCGGAGTTGCAACTCGGAACGGAAAATGGGCAATGCCGCGGTTTGATTCATGTGGTCAAAGATACCATATACTGAAGTCCATTGTTCAGGATATGAAATCAACATGACTCCAAGCATGCGCCGGGCGATCTTCTTGACCACAGACAGTACGACTTGCGAATCCTCGAAGTCCTCGATCAGATGGGCGGCGCTCGTTACGCGCCGGACGTCGTAGAGGCTGTTGGCAAGCTCGTCCAGGTCAGCTGACCCCGAGCGACTGGTTCAAGAACAAAGAACCTTTAGCCCAGCCGGAAAGCGAAGCACCAACGGGAGGCCCGCCACTGCGGGCCTCCTTGTTGGTCGTTCGCTACTGCTCATAGCGCTCGACGACCTCGGGTCGCCCGTAGTCGCGTACGGTGGTGCGATGAGCTGGCCAGCGCTTCCGTTTGACGCCTGGCGCGCGACGTGTGACACGCTCCACGCCCACACGCAGGTGTTGGGCAAGCTTGCGGTGTCGCTCGCTCCGCCGGAGCCGCAGCTTCAGCACGCCGCTCTGCGCCTGAGCGCGCGAGGCTGGGAGACGCTGCCGCTGCCGGCACCCGACGGCTCGGGGGCGCTTGTGGTCGCGCTCGACCTGCGCAGCCACGAAGCAGTTGTCGAGCACAGCGACGGACGTGTCCGGCGGGTTGCTCTCGTGCCGGATCGGGCGGTCGGCGCCGTCACGCGCGAGGTGCTCGCGGCGGTGCGAGCCCTGATCGGTCCGGTCGAGATCAACACCACCCCGCAGGAGACGCCGTGGACGACGCCGCTCGACGAGGACACCGAGCATGCGACCTATGACCCCGAGCAGGTCGCCGACTACTTCGCGGCGGCCACGCAGGCGGCGCTGGTGCTCGCTGCCCTGCGAGCTCCATATCGCGGACGCTCGTCACCGGTGAATGCATGGTGGGGATCGTTCGACCTCGCGGTCAGCCTCTTTTCCGGCGAGCATGCAGACCCGCCGTCGCAGGACTTCATCGTGCGCAACGCCGGGGACGCGCAGCAGCTCGAGGTCGGATGGTGGCCCGGCGATCACCGCTACCCCCACGCCGCGTTCTTCGCCTACGCGTATCCGCCGCCGGAGGGCTTTGACGACGGGCCGCTCTCGCCGGCGAGCGCGCACTGGGACGCGGCGCTCGGCGAGTACATCCTCGACTGGGACGACGTCCGGACCGGCCCAGACCCACACGAGGCCGCGCTGACGTTCGCCCGCTCGGCCGTGTCACACGGCTGCCGGGTCTGCGGCTGGAGCCCTCCACTCGCGGCCAGCATGGAAGGCGACCCGCCGCCGGTCAGGTGACGGCTGCGCCGCCTCGTCGGGCGGCGACGGCAACGACTGCGAGCAATGCCAGGGCGAGTACGAGCGGCGCGACCGGAGCAACGCGAAGCAGGAGCAGCGCGCCGAGAAGTGCGCCGAGCACCATCGCGATGACTGCGAGCACGCGCCTGGCAGTCCTCGGACCGCTGCCGCCACCGAGCCACGAGTCGGCGGCGATGCCGGTCAGGGTGAGCGTGAGGACGGTGGTCGTCAGGTCGGCGACGGCAAGCCGGCGCGCGGTCGCGTTCTGTACTCCCATGGCCAGCGCCAGGAACGCGATGAGGGCGTAGCGGCTGCCGGTCCCGAGGTGCTGGCCGGCGATACCTGCGACCGCGGTCGCCACCGCGCACAGAGCGACCTCGGCGGCGGCCGCGACACTGAGCTGCCGGCGCCGGTCGGCGCCGAGGCGGCCGGCGAATCGCCCCGCCGCAATACCTCCACCGAGGAAGAAGGCGAGTGCGAGCAGCGACCCGGGCACCGAGAGCCCGCCTGCCCCCGCAGCGGCGAAGCCGAGGAACACGACGTTGCCGGTCATGTTGGCGACGAAGACGTGGCCGAGTCTCAGGTACGCGAGCGCGTCGACGACACCGGTCACGACCGTCAGCACGATCAGGAGGGGCGGCAGCCTGTCCTCCTTCGTCGCTGCACGCGGCCAGAGCGTCTCGGTGATGTCTCGCCAGGCGGAATGCTCGATCGCAGGCGTCGCCATCTGATCTAGGGGGTCGCGATCTCCTCGAGGGCCTGGAACAGGGCGGCGAGATCACGCCGCTCGTAGCCGAGTGCTACCGCTCGCTCGAGCACCTCGTCGGCGCGCTCGGCGGTCGGGAGGGGGATCTCGAGGCTTCGCGCTGCCTCGAGCGCGAGCTCGATGTCCTTGTGCATGAAGCCGAGGTCGAACCACGCCTCGCCCGGCGCGTCGAGGATGATCGACGCGCGCGCTCGCAGCATCGGCGAGCCGATGGGACTCTCCTCCATGACGTCGAGCGCCCGTTGCCGGTCGATGCCCGACCGCTCGGCCAGGAGGAGCCCTTCGGCGAACGCCAGCATCTGCACGGCGAGGCTGATGTTGATCGCGAGCTTGAGCGCGAGGCCCTGCCCGCTGTCGCCGATGTAGTTGGGCGTCCCGAGCTCGCGCAGGAGCGGCTCGATGCGGCGGTAAGCGCCCTCGTCACCGCCGACCATGATCGTCAGCGTCCCGGCCTGCACCTGCGGAACGCTTCCCGACACGGGTGCGTCGAGCATCCACGCCCCTTGCGCTCGCACCCGCGCCGCGAGCTCCCTGCTTGCCTGCGGGCTGACGGTGCTCACGTCGGTCCAGATCCTGTCCTCGCCGAGTCCGGCCAGTATCCCGTCCGGGCCGGTCGCGACCTCGTTCAGCACCGCGTCGTCGGGGAGCGAGGTGATGACGACCTCGACAGTCTCCGAAACCTGCCGCGGCGTCTCGCACCACTGGAGCCCTTGTTCGATCAGGTGCTGGGCGCGTTCGCGGCTTCGCTGCGAGCCCGAGACGGGGTACCCGGCGGCGAGGAGCCGCGCCGCCATGTTCCCGCCCATGTTGCCGAGGCCGACGAAGCCGATGCTGGTGCGTGTTGCGCCCATCTCGCGGGAGTTTTCAGGCCGGGAGCGAGACCCGGAGCATCCAGAGTTGCTTCTCGAGCTCGCGGACAACCTCGACGAGGACGTCCTGCGACGCGAGATCGACCTCTCCCAGGCGGTCCATGCGGGCTCGGATTCGCTCGGTCACGTCTGCGAGGCGCGTCACGAGCTCGCGCGAGGCGGTGTCCGTGTCGAGGGAGCCCGCGTCGACGGGGTCGATGCCGGAGCCAACGTCGACGGTCCCTGCGCGAGCGTCGGGTGCGATGCCGAGCGCGACGGCCCGCTCGGCGACGGTGTCCGAGAGCTCGCGCCAGGAGTCGACGAGCTCGTCCAGGTGCTCGTGGAGCGGCCTGAACGGGCGCCCGTAGATGTTCCAGTGCAGCTGCTTGCCGATCAGCGACAGGTCGACGAGCTCGACGAGCGTTGCCTGCAGTTCGTGCCCGGCCTCGCCACGGTGGTGTTCGTCGAGAGCCGGCAGGTGAGCTTCGCGCGGGACGGTGGTCATCTGTCCTCCTTCGAGATCCGTTCAGGACCAGCGACGTCGGGCCGATCTTCGCACGCCTCGGCGCCGAGCGTCACCGTGTGAGCGCCGAGAGCAGCGTCTCCGTCTCGTAGCCGCTTTCGTGCAGGACGCCGTCGATGAAGAGCGTCGGCGTGCCGCGAACCACACCGGTCGATTCGCCGCTGGCGACGTCGCGGGCGATGCGGGCGGCGACGTCGTCGCCGTTGCGATCCTGGTCGAAGCGGGTGAGGTCGAGGCCGATCTCTCCGGCATACGTGCGCAGGTCGTCGTCCTCGAGTGCCTTCTGGCGACGGAAGAGGAGCTCGTGCATCTCCCAGAAGCGACCCTGCAGTGCTGCCACTTCTGCCGTCGCGGAGGCTGCGAGGGCGTGCGGATGGATGTGCGTCAGCGGGAAGTGGCGGAAGGCGAAGCGGACGCGGCCCGAGAGCTCCCGCTCGACGCGCTCGATCGATCGGAAGGCCTGGCGGGAGTAGGGGCACTCGTAGTCGCCGTACTCGAGGATGACCGGGGCGCCCGCTTCCCCGCGCACGTGGTCCACGTCGTCGAGCGGCTCGAGCATCGGCGAGATCATGCCGCGCGCCTACGTGGCTGCGGCGGCGACGGCGAGATGCGCCGACAGGAACAGCCCGGCTCTGTCCAGCGCCGCGGCAGCTTCGTCGAGGATCGGGTAATAGGCCTGGAAGACGTGCGGCACCCCAGGGGTGATGTCGAGCGTGACCTCGACGTCGGCGCCGGCGGCTCGTTGGGCGAGGCGAAGGGCGTCGTCGAGGAGAACCTCGTGACTTCCGGCCTGGAGGATCAGGGGCGGTAGGCCGGCCAGGTCGGCGAATAGGGGGCTGATGAGGGCGAGACCGGCGTCTTGTCCCGACGTGTAGTCGCCGACTCGGGCTTGGAGGGCCTCTCTGCTGAGCAGCGGGTCGGCGTCGCGCCTGGTTTCCATGGTCGTGCCGGCCAGCGTGAGATCGACGTACGGTGACATGACGAAGGCCGCAGCCGGCAGCGGCAGCCCTCGATCGCGGGCGTTGACCAGGGTGGCGATGGCGAGGCCGCCGCCGGCCGACTCTCCGGCGAAGACGATGCTCGAAGGGGCGATACCGTCGTCGAGGACGGCTTCATAGGCCGCGAGAGCGTCGTCTACCGCTGCCGGATACGGGTGCTCGGGCGCGAGCCGGTAGTCGACGGAGATGACCCTGGCCTGCGTCCGCCGGCCGACCTGGGAGGCCAGGTCAGCGGCGAGGGCGGCGTCCCCCATCACGTACACGCCGCCGTGGAAATAGAGGACGACGTTGCGAGGCTCGATGCCGTCGACCGTGATCTCGGCGGTCGGTACGCCGCCCCGCGCGCCCTCGGTCACGGTCACGTCGGCCGGCAGGGGCTGCGCCGAGAGCAACTCCCGGAGCAGGCGCCGTTGCTCGTCGACCTCGCCGTCGACGGGGAAGGCCGACTGTCGCAGAATCGCATCGAGGGTCTCTCGCTGCTCGGTACTCACCGAGGATCTCCCTTCGGGAAGCTGGTCATCAGGAACGCCCCAGCAACGGCGTGGACGAAGAAGTGCATCCGGTCGCCGCCTCCGGCGCGGGTTCCACCGGGGCCGCTCGCGGCTCGATCAGCACTGCGGCGAGGACGGCACCCACGGCGGCGGTGACAGCGAGGACGTAGAACGCGACCTGGAAGCCGTGCGTGAGCGCCGCCCCGCTGAAGGCGGTCGTCCCGGCGTGGGAGTGGACGTAGTGGGCGGTGAACGTCGTCGCGATGGTGGTGGCAGCCGCGACGCCGACCGCCCCTCCGATCTGCTGGCTCGTGCTGATCAGCCCCGAGGCGATTCCCGCGTCGGCCGGGCGGACCCCGGTGAGTGCGCCGATCGCCATCGGTATGAAGGCGAGGGCCAGCCCGAGCCCGCTGACGATGAAGCCGGGGAACAGGTCACCGAAGTAGTGGCCGTCGACCGGCAACTGCGCGTAGAGCACGAGCGCCACCGTCGAGAGCGCCAACCCGATGGGCAGCACGGTCCTGACTCCGAGCTTGGTCACCAGTCCTTGTGAGACGGCCGAGAAGGTGATGGTGGCCAGCGTCAGCGCGAGGTAGGCGACTCCGGTCTTGAGCGCCGAGTAATGAAGGACCTGCTGCATGTACAGCGTGAGCAGGAAGAACTGTGAGAAGACGGCGCCGGTCGCGACGAGGGCGCTCAGGTTCGACCCCGCGAGCGTCCGTAGCCGCAAGATGCGAAGCGGCAAGAGCGGCGCCTTGGTGCGCGACTCGATCAGGAAGAACGAGACGATCAGAATCGCGGAGGCCGTCAGGAGCCCGATGGTCTCGGGTGTGCCCCACCCGTGCTGCGTGGCGTGAGTCATCCCGTAGACGAGCAGCATCAGCCCGCCGGTGATCGTCGCCGCGCCGGGGAGGTCGAAGTAACGAGAGGGCAGATCCGCGCGGCTCTCGCGCAGCAGCAAGGGGCTGACCACGAGGACGGCCGCACCGACGGGCACGTTGACGTAGAAGATCCACGGCCAGCTGAACGCGCTGGTCAAGATGCCGCCGAGCAGCACGCCCGCAGCGCTGCCGCTGCCCGCCACGGCGCCCCAGATTCCGAGTGCGCGGTTGCGCTCGCGACCTTCCGGGAACGTCGTGGTCAGGATCGACAGCGCAGCGGGGGACATCATGGCGGCGCCGAGACCCTGCAAGCACCGAAACGCGATCAGGGAGCCTTCCGACCAGGCGAGCCCGTTGAGCAGCGAGCTGACGGTGAACAGGAGCAGCCCCCCCATGAACAGGCGGCGGCGTCCGAGCAGATCCGCGAGCCGTCCACCGAGAAGGAGGAACCCGCCGAAGAAGATCGAGTAGGCGGTGATCACCCACTGCAGGCTCTCCTGCGAGAAGTGCAGGTCGGTCTTGATCGACGGCAGTGCCACGTTCACGATCGCGATGTCGAGCACGACCATGAACTGCGCCGTCACGATCACGGCGAGTGCGACCCAGCGGCGACGGTCCTCTGCCCCCACCGACGGATGTGTCACGGCTTCAGCGGGCATCGTCATCCTTGAGCAGGCGGTCGGTGAGCACGATCTCGATCACGTCGGCGACCGTTTCCTCGCGCGCCCAGTCGCGCTGGAGCTCGACCGCGAGGGCGACCCAGGTGATCGGGCGGCCGCCCGCCTGGACGACGCGTTCGAGGCCGTACTTGTGGGCGTCGGGGCTGGTGCCGCCGATCGCGTCGACGACCGGGTAGACGTCGTAGCCCTCCCGAAGTGCGTCGAGGGCCGGGAATGCCATGCAGATCTCCGTCCAGAGCGCGCAGACGATCAGCTTGCGCCGCCCGGTGGCGCGTACGGCCTCGAGGAACTCGGCGTCCTCCCAGGCGTTGGTCGACGTCCGGTCGACGGGCGGAGCGTGTTCGAGGAGAGGCGCGAGCTCCGGCACGGTCCCCTCACTTCGTCCCGTGGCGACGTTGATCGTGGAGTGGACGATCGGCAAGCCGAATGCATTCGCGATCCTCACGGTCGAGACGATGTTCTCGAGCAACAGGCCCGGATCGATCGACCTGACCGCCGAGAACTGCGGCGGCTGGTAATCGATCAGCGCGAGCGCCGCGTTCTGCGACGTCAGCAGGTGATCGCCGACCGGGTCGCGTACCGGCAGGCTGGCCATCAGGGGTGCACCTGCTCCGCTTCGGGTGTACTCATGTCCTCACTTCCTTCCGGCGAGCAGTTGCCAGCCCGCGCCCGCGACGCCGAGCCCGACGACGATTGCGAAGCCGAGCACGGTGTTCGACGTGCTCGCCCCGCGATCGAGGGCGATCCCGGCGCCTATCGCAGGAATCGAGAGGCCGACGTAGAGCGCGATCAGCAGCTGCGAGGTCAGCGTCAGACGGTCTTCCGGAGCCGCCGCGATCACGAGCCCGGTCGTTCCTTTGAATACGGCTCCCGCGCCTGCGCCGCCCAGCGCCCCGCTGATCAAGAACAGTGTCAGGCTCGGCGTCGAGAGGCGCAGCGAGGTCACGAGCAGCGTGAGCCCGACGAGCATGGAGATCGACCCGAGTCCGAGGACGCGCGAAGCTCGCAGGTCTCCCGTCGCGAATTGCGAAGCCACGCC